>JAEYHP010000104.1 GCA_023409435.1 Bacillota bacterium
ACCCCATTCTTTACAAGTATGATAAGGCGACTAACGAGTTCTTTTACAATAACCACGACGTGTACAAGAAAAGCACCGGCAACCCCGGCACAGGGTCCATTTACAGCTACTACAACGATGTAACGCGCAACATCATCATCTCCGGTCACAACATGCGTGAGTCAGGCTCTATGTTCCATGATCTGCACAAGATTCAGAATAACAAGAGCTCGCTGACCACGCGTTCCAACCGCATATTCGAGGTCAAGCTGCAAGGCTTCAAGGCCTGGAATGCAGATGCACAATCCAAGTGGGAAGTATTTGCCCTCTATGAGACCAAGGACAGCGAACCCTCCAGCACGCTGAAGGAAAACATCCATCCGCTGTCCAACAAGAGCAAGGCGGATGTTGAGGCATGGATCGCTAAGCAGAAGAGCCGTTCTGAAGTCAAGCTGGATGTGAGCGTAACTGCTGACGATATCCTGATGACGCTTGTCACCTGCGGCGACAATTACGATTATAGCGACGCGCAGTCCCGTCTGTACATCTTCCTCAAAGCCGTCAGCTGATGACGCTGTATGGATCCGGCCGGTCAAACTTGACCGGCCGGTTTTTGTATGTTAAGATATGCCTCCCATATACATAATTCTACCTGCCGATGAAACCAAATGCAGTCTTGCTGCGTTAGTAGGATAGCACAATGAAATAAGGAGGGAATAGATATGAAGAAAAGATGGCTGGCCGCATTGCTCCTTGTTGTCCTGCTCGTCGGCGCAGGCTGCGCCGCCCCGGGGCCTTCGGCTACCTCTGCTCCGGCGATGCCCGCGCCGGAAGCGCCGGCTGCACAAGCGCCTCAGTTTGAGTCGGACAACGGCTCTGCGGCGGACCGCGCCGGCGGCTGGACCGGCGGCAGCGGCGACCTCAAAGGAAAAGAATCCGGACCGCAGGAAGCTCCTGCCCCCGTGCCGTCTACCGCCGAGGAATCGAATTACGGCGGACACAAGATCATCAAGACGGCGTCTATAGGGCTTGAAACCCGCGAGTTTGAAAGCGACCTTAACTACATCAAGCAAAAGGTCGTGGATATGGGCGGATACATCGCAAGCTCCAATGTGAGTGGCCGAAAGCCTGAAAACTACAACGAACCCGGCCGTTACGCGAGCATGTCGCTGCGCCTCCCGCAGCAGCGGATGGAAGCGTTCTTAGCCGAAGCCCGCGGCATCGCGACCGTGACATACGAGAACAGCGGCGGCGAGGATATTACCTCCGCTTACTTCGATACCGAATCCCGCCTGAAGATTTACGAGACCCAGCGGGACAGGATCATGCTCCTGCTGGAGAAGGCGGAAACCATGGAGGATATCATATCGCTTGAAACCGAGCTTTCCAGGTTGACGTACGAAATTGAGAACCTGACCACGCAGCTCAAGCGCTGGGACGATCTTGTGGACTTCGCTACCGTGAATATCGACATCAACGAGATCCCGCCTGCCATGGCCGTCGCGAGCGACGACAGCATCGGCACCCGCATCAACGAAGGGTTTAACAGTACGCTAAGCGGGGTCATCGTGTTCTTTGAAAACCTGTTCGTGTTCATCATCGCCGCTTCCCCCGCGCTGATACTTATTGCGCTGATCGTGTTCATTATCCTGTTCTTCACGCGCAGGCACAGCAAGAAAATGGCGAGGAAGCGCGCTGAGGCCCATGCGCAGGGCGTGCCCCAGCCGCCGTATCAGTCCAGCTACCAGGCTATCCCGCCCAAGCCGGAAGGCCCAAAGGACGGGGAGCAAAAGTAAACCTCTGACATGCAAACGGCCCGTGAGAAATCGCGGGCCGCAATTTATCAACAAAGCCTTTTACTGTCATCCTGAGTAGAGCGAAGGATTTTGAGGCACCTATATTAGGGCGCATAACGGGAGCCAGATTCTTCACCTTCGGCTCAGAATGACAGACGACGAGGTTTACCGACACGCGAAGGCCCGCGATTTCTCGCGGGCCTTCGTTATACAATAGCTATTACAACTTTATTTCTCCGTTTCCACCGTATACCCTTCGCCGTCGAGTGCGATATGGATGGTACCCGCCGTATCCGTGCGGTAGAGCGTGATATCCCGGGCCTCCAGAGCCTCCACAACCTCTTTGTGCGGGTGGCCGTACTCGTTGTCCTTGCCCAGGCTGACGACCGCGATTTCGGGATCCACGGCGTCCAGGAACGCGTCCGAAGAGGAGGTGGAGGAGCCGTGATGGCCCACTTTTAATACTGTGGCCCGGAAATAGTCTTCCGGCAGCGCTTTTAAGGCGGCTTTTTCTGCAAAACTTTCGGCGTCCCCGGTCAGGAGTATGGAGGTATCGCCGTATTGCACATGCAGCATTACGCTCCAATCGTTGAGGTTATCGTATTCTACGCCGGGCAGCGGGGAGAGAATATTTACTTCCACGTCCTCGTCCCAGTTAATAGTAGACGTCTTGCCTCCCGCCGCCTGTTTCACATTGATATCCTGCTCGGTGAGCGCATCAAGCAGGTTTTCAAACATCTGCGTCTGGTTCTGCGCGTCTGGCATGCAGTAAGCGCCTATCGTATAATGCGTCACAATCTCTTCCATCGCGCCGATATGGTCCGCATGCGGGTGGGTGCCCACTACTATATCCAGCTTTTTCACCGCCTGATTTTGCAGGAACTCATCGACGCGCTCATACATGAAGCTTTCGCCGGCGTCCACCAGCATGGTTTTCCCCGATGGGCTTCTTAAAAATATGCTGTCCCCCTGCCCGACGTCGAGCACATAAATATCCAGCGTCTTGCCGGAAGGCAGTTGGGGCTTGGGGGTACTGGCCGCCGTGGGCGCGTCTGCGGGCAGGAGGTCGATGGGGTTCTCCATAAACGCGTTGACGGTCAATAAAAGCGCAAGGAACAGCAGCAGGGAAAGTATGCTGCGCGCGCGTTTGCTCAGTTTGCCCTTCGATCTTGCCATATGTAGGATGCTCCCCCAGGATAAACACAATATCTTGGGTCTATTATATACTGTACGCTTCCGATGTGCAAAGCGGAATGGAGTGATCGTTTAAAAAGGGAAAGCAGCATAGCAGGGTGCTCGCCGCCCTGCGCACGTGAGTAACAGATTACAATCCATAAAAATAAGTCCGATTTGACGACATGTGCGTCAAATCGGACACCTTGCGTGCAGGAGCTACTACGCCAGCCCTGCACGGAGAAACTCGCGAAAGTAGCTAAGCCACTTTCACGACATATTTACCATTCAAATCTTAAGCTGATATCCATCGCCCGGGCGGAGTGAGTGAGCGCGCCGATGGAGATGATGTTCACGCCGGTTCTCGCCACCTCAACTAAATCCCGTTCGCCCATGTTGCCGGAAGCTTCCGTCAACGCCCGGCCGTTTACCCGGCGTACGGCTTCCGCCATATCCGCTAATGACATGTTGTCCAGCATGATGGTATCCGCCTTGGCCTCTATGGCTTCCTCTAGCTGCTCGAAATTCTCCACTTCCACTTCGATTTTGAGCAAATGATGCGCATGCGCCCGCGCATTCCGGATAGCCTCTGTGATGCCGCCCGCGGCGCGGATGTGGTTGTCCTTAATCAGTACGCCGTCATACAAGCCGGTGCGGTGGTTTGCGCCGCCGCCCATGCGCACGGCGTATTTCTCTAAGCCCCGCATGCCGGGGGTGGTCTTGCGCGTATCCACGATAACGGCGTTCGTGCCCTCCACCCGCCGTACGGCTTCACGAGTCTTGGTAGCGACGCCGGAAAGCCGCTGGAGGAGGTTCAACGCCGTGCGCTCTCCGGTTAATATGCCGCACGCGGGGCCTTCTATTGTGGCGATGACATCGCCCTTTTGTACCTCAGCTCCATCGGATACGAGCGGCGTCACGGCGATGCGTTCATCGACCAACGCGAATACGCGGATGAGCGCGGGGAGGCCGCAGACGGTCAGGGGCTCCTTCGCTATGAATTTGCCCCGGCTTGTGTTTTCTTCGGGCACGGTGGAAAGCGTGGTGACGTCGCCGCCGCCGATATCCTCTAAAAGAGCCAGACGAATGATCTCTTCCATGCCGGGAATTTGCATATTACTCCTCCTCGCTGTCGCTTCTGTAATGGGCGCCTATGCTGGTTTTGCGCGCCCGCGCCGCCTTAGCGACTGCAAGCGCAACCTGTGCCATGTTGAGCGTCTCCGCGGAGTCCTTGGTGTGCAATCCGGTGTTGCTAAGCGCACGTTCAATCTCCGCGAGCTCTCCTTCCGCAGCGGCTAAGTTCGCCTCGTCCCGGATGATACCGCAGCGCGCGCTCATGATGGAGCGTACGCGCTCCTTTACAGCGGCATAGCTCTCCAGCTCCGGCGTTCCCCTGCGGCCGGGCGCATACTTTGGAGCTGCGTCCGGAAGGGAAAGGTCCACGGCATGCAGCGCCGCGCGGCGGCCGAATACGATGCATTCAAGCAGGGAGTTGCTGGCGAGCCGGTTCGCGCCGTGCACGCCCGTGCAGGCCGTTTCCCCGCAGGCGTAGAGGCCGGGCAGAGAGGTTTCAGCGCAAAGCCCCGTGGCGACGCCGCCCATCATGTAATGCTGTACGGGGTGCACGGGGATACAGTCTTTTGAAATATCCATGCCGCGCCGCAGGCATTCCGCGAATATGGTGGGGAAGCGCTCCTCCAAAAACGCGCGGGGCTGGTGCGTGATGTCAAGATACACTATCTTTTCTCCGGATTTTGTTAGCTCGCTGTATATGGCTCGGGCCACGATATCCCGCGGGGCGAGGTCTGCCATGGGATGCACGCCCTGCATAAAATAGTCCCCCGCGCTGTTTTTAAGCCGCGCGCCTTCGCCGCGCAGCGCTTCGGATACCAGAAAAGAACGCCCCTCTTCATCCGGGCCGTAGAGCACGGTGGGGTGGAACTGCACAAATTCCATATCCTGAAGCGGAAGGCCCAGGCGACGGGCCGCGGCCATGCCGTCCCCCGTGGCGCAGATGGCGTTGGTCGAATCCTCATAGATACGGCCGATGCCGCCGGTCGCGAGTATGATGCGCCGGGTTTTGACGAGCAGAGTTTCATCATTCCCCGTCAATACAACCGCGCCGGTAACGCCGCTTTCGTCGGCAAGAATATCCGCAAGCAGCGCGCAATGGATGAATTGGATGTTTTCCCGCCTCTTTGCCTGCTCAAGCAGTGTTTGTGTCAGATACAGGCCGGTGGCGTCGCCGCCGCAGTGCAAAATACGCCGCTCCTGATGCCCGCCCTCGCGGGTGCGCAAAAGCTCGCCGTTCTTCCTGTCGAACGGCACGCCCAGGGAAATGAGGCGTTCAATATTCTCCGCAGCCTCGCTGACCAAGGCTCGGACTGCGTTCTCGTCGCACAATCCCGCCCCGGCCACAAGCGTATCCGTCACATGTCCTTCGCGCAGAAAATCGTCGTACTGCGTGACGGCGGAAATGCCGCCCTGCGCGTACATGGAATTGCTGACTTTCCCGCCGGATTTATCGAGTACAACGCAGCGGAACGTCGGCGGGAAACTGAGCGCCGCATACAACCCTGCAGCGCCCGACCCGGCAATGAGCACATCCGCTTCAAGCTGCCCGGCGTTCGCAGCGGCCTCCATGGTTGGTATCCTCATAGCAATCCTTTCGGTTATACGGGCACGGAGAACATCCGTTCCAAACTCTTGAGCGCCTTCTTTGCAAGCTCCTCGTCCACGATGATTTCGTGCTGCATTTCTTTGAGGGCGGAGAGCACGCTGTCAATGCGCGTTTTTTTCATGTTGGGGCAGACCTGCGTCCTTCCGGTGTTGTAGAACCGCTTGTCCGGGCAGAGCTTGCTAAGCCTGTGCAATACGCCTTCTTCGGTGCCGATTAAAAATTCCTTCGCGTCGGACCGCACGGCCTCGGCAATAATCTGCGAGGTGCTGCCCGCAAAATCAGCTAAAGAAACTACGCCGGGCATGCATTCCGGGTGTACCAGCACCTTGGCGCCCGGCAGGGCTTTGCGCGCGGCAAGCACGTCCTCAGGCTTAATCCGGCAGTGCGTGGGGCAGAATCCTTCCGCCAGGATGAAGCGTTTTTGCGGCAAAAACTGCGAGATATACTCGCCCAAACACTGGTCGGGGACGAATATGATCTCCTCTTCCTCTAAGGACATCGCGACTTTTAACGCGTTGGCAGATGTGCAGCAGATATCACTCACGGCTTTTACGGTGACATCCGAGTTCACATAGCACATGAC
>JAEYHP010000009.1 GCA_023409435.1 Bacillota bacterium
ATGGCGTCCTCCTAAACGAAAATATCAGAATGTCGATGTGGCTGGTGACGCTTGTACGTCTTGCTTCCGGGGCTGTGGCCGCATGACGCCTACTTTACCGAACACACCTGAAACAGTGTAGCAAATCCCGGTCCACGCTGTCAAGGAAATTTCACAAATAATCTCTGAATAATCTAAGAAACGCGGAAGCGCCCACCCTCCAAAATGAACGGTCGGCATGGATTTAGTGCAGCCCCGCAAAACCGGTCTGGCGCAGCGCCTCATACAGAACGATCGCGGCGGCATTGGAAAGGTTAAGAGAGCGCAGGCCTGTTCCCATGGGGATGCGCACGGCGTCGTTTGCGCGCCTGTTTAGCAGCGCCTGCGGCAGGCCTGCCGTTTCCTTGCCGAACACAAGAAAATCTCCGCCCAGGTACTGTACGTCGGAATAGCATTGTTTTGCGCGCGTGGAGCATAAAAAGAAGCGGGCGTCGGGATATTCGCTTTCAAGCTCTTCAAAGCTGTCGTGGTAGCGGATATCCAGGTAGTGCCAGTAATCGAGCCCGGCACGCTTTAATTTTTTATCGTCTATCGCAAACCCCAGCGGACGCACCAGATGCAAAACACTGCCCGTCACGGCGCAGGTACGCGAAATGTTGCCCGTATTCTGCGGGATCTCCGGCTCGACCAGTACAACATGGAACATATCGGCTCCTTATTCTTCCGCGACCGTTTAGAATGCCTTCAATATGGGAAATAAGCAAAGGTGCAAAAGATATTGTAGCAAATGCGCTATGAAAGATGCAAACATTTTGTAACATTTCCCCGGAAGGACGAGTTATGTTTCCATTGGGCGGGGAATTGTTGTATAATGTGAATACGTACGGGGGGGTACCCGGCAAGTTTTGTTGTACTTTGGGTTGAAGGAGCACGAAATGGATCAAATCAGGCAGGGCCAAAGAGGCGTCTCAAGAAATGATGGGCCCCAGTTGCCAAACTATATGAAGCAGCAGGCGCAGTCTTCCATGCGCCGGACCTATGCGGCTTCCTCTTATGCCGGCGCGTCGCGCACGCCGTCCACTCGAACCGCGCCGCAGCAAGGCGCAAGAACGGGCGGCGGTTCCGGCGGAAGCCGGAAGAGGCGCGGGCTTACGCGGTCCCAGAGGATGCTGCGTTTAGGGTTAGGCGTGCTTGCCGTGCTTGTTGTTGCGGTGGCGGGGGTGCTGTTGCTGACCGGGGGCGACAAGGAAGGCGCCACCATGACCGAATACATGAACAGCAACACCAAATTTCTGAATGGTGTTGTTGTGGAGGGTGTGGACGTAAGCGGTCTCGAGATGGAAGAGGCAAAGCCGCTTGTGGAGCAGGCGGTGACCGAGCGGTTAAACAGCGTTTCCATCACATTGCAGCATGAGGACAAAAGCTGGACGCTGACCGCCGCGGATATGAACCTTAGTGCGAATACGGACGAGTTGCTGACCCAGGCCATGGGTTTTGGCCGCGAGGGCACATTGAGCGAAAACGCCGAGGAGCGCGAGGAGCTGGAGCAGGGAAAGGAATTTTCCATTGCTTTTGCGCCGGACGTTACCGCGGTCACCAACCGCCTTATCACAATCGCCTCCGAGGCGAACAAGGCTCCGGTGGAACCGCACCTGATCCCCACGCTGGGGGAAGGCAACAAACAGAATTTTGAACCGGTGGAAGGCCAGAACGGCTTGACGCTCAACGCCGAACAGACCGCGCAGGCCGTAATCGCCGCCATGGAGCAAAAGCAGTACCAGGCCGCGGTCACCCCTGTATTCGACAATGTAGCGCCGACCATGACGCTGGAGTTCCTGCAGGAGAACACCAAGCGCATCGCCACGTTTACCACGGAATTCCCGCAGAGCAGCTCCGATCAGGTCGTGCAGAACCGCGTATTTAACATTAAGAAGGCGGCGGGCATCATAAACGGTTACACCGTGCAGCCGGACGAGATATTTAGTTTTAACACCTGGGTCGGCCCGCGCACCGCAAAAACGGGCTGGAAGGAAGCCAACGGCATCAGCGGTGGCAAGGAATATACGCTGCAGGCCGGCGGCGGCATCTGCCAGGTGAGCACCACGCTCTATAACGCGCTGCTGTGCGGCAACATTCCCGTTACGGACCGTAAGAAGCATTCCATTCCCTCCACATATGTGGACTTTGGCCTGGACGCCACGGTGGATACCAGCGGCATCGATCTGAAGTTTAAAAACGATACCGGAGCGCCGATTTACATATTTGCCTACATCACGCCGGACCCGGACAGCAGCAGGCATCTCAACATTACCGTTTCGTTGTACGGAAAGCCGCTGCCCGAGGGAGTGACCTACAAGGCGCGCAGCGAGATAATAGAGACCACCCCGCGGCTTGAAATCAAATATGTGGATGATCCAACCATCCCCACCGGTTATCAATTGGAAAAGGTCAAGGCCCATGATGGCTTCCGTGCAAAGGCGTATCTGGAAAAGTATGTGAACGGCGAGCTTGCGGAAACCAAAGAAATGTATGAAGACTATTACCGCGGCAACGACGCGGAGGTGTATATCGGCACGGGCGATCCGCTTACGGTGCCCGTACCCGAAGGAGCGGTCCCCATTGCAGGCGGAACGATACCGGAAACCAACGCACCCGTGGAAGGCGGCACTGGGACGGATACGGATACCGAGACGGAAGTCCCTGACGACACGCAACCCGCCGCGTAACACGTCTACAGTTTATTTTGCCGCTTGAGTGACGTCAGGCGGCTTTTTTCGGGTAACAGGGGAGTGTAAAATGAAGTGGATTGAATTTGCGGCCTACACAACGGATGCTGGATTGGATCAGGTTGCGGCGGCGCTTACCGCCGTCGGTCTCGAGCAGCTCGCTATTGAAGAGAGCAGCGAAAGCGTCGCCGCGTTTTTGGAGCATGCCGCGCCCAATTGGGACTTTGCGGATGCCGTTGCGCTCTCCGCTAAAAACGGTCCGTGCGTGAAGGCGTATATCGCGGAGCTGCCGGAAAACGAGGCGCTTTTATTGGCCGCGCGGGGCGCCGTGGCGGCGTTAAGGCAAATGGATTGGCAGGTTGACCCCGGCCCGCTTTCCATACGGGAAAGCCTTATAGATGAAGAGGACTGGGCAAACAACTGGAAGCAGTATTATAAACCCCTTCCCATCGGGGAACGGCTGCTCATTTGCCCTTCCTGGGAGAGGGATACGCTTGCGCCTGATTTGAAACAGGGGCGGCAGGTACTGTACATGGACCCGGGCATGGCGTTCGGTACCGGCGCGCATCATACCACGCGCATGTGCCTAGAGCTGCTGGACAAGCGGGCAAAGAACGGGGACGCGGTGCTCGATATCGGCTGCGGCAGCGGCATTTTGGCGATTTCAGCACTTCTGCTGGGGGCAAAGAGCGCAGAGTGCGTGGATATCGACCCCATTGCCGAGCGCGTGGTAAAAGAAAACCTTGCGGCGAACGGCATCGACTCTTCCCGCTGCGGCGTGCGCACCGGCAATTTCCTTGCGGACGAACGCTTAAGAAAGTCTGTGGGCGAGGGCTATGATATCGTGGTCGCCAACATCGTGGCGAACGTCATCATCGCGCTTGCGCCGCTTGTACCGCCGCTGCTGAAACCGGGCGGCCTGTTTATCACATCCGGCATCATAGACGAACGTGCGGAGGAAGTATCTGCCGCGCTGACGAAGGCCGGGTTTACCGTAGTGGAACGGCTGCGCGCGGCGGAGGAAGCGCCGGAAGGTATAGAGGCCTCCGGCTGGGTCGCTTTTCTGGCCCAACGGAACTAGGTAGGGGGAGAAGCATGGAACGGTTTTTTGTGGACCCAAGCGCGATACAGGGAAACGTTGCCGCTATCACGGGCGAGGATGTCGCGCATATTGCGCGCGTGCTGCGCCTGAAGCAGGGCGACGAAATCCGCATCTGCGACGGGCAGGGCTTTGAATACGCGGCGCGTTTGATGGAACTCAGCAAGCAAACCGTTCATGCGGAGCTTTTTGAGCGGTATCCGGTGCGTACGGAGCCCACGCATGCCGTCACGCTGTACCAGGGGCTGCCCAAGGCGGGCAAGATGGAGCTGATCATTCAAAAATGCGTGGAGCTTGGCGTTACCGTCATCGTCCCCATGGTAACGGAACGGTGTGTGGTGAAGCCGGATGCGGATTTCGAAAAGAAGCGCGTCCGTTACCAGCGCGTAGCGTATGAGGCGGCCAAGCAATCCGGCAGGGGAATCGTGCCGGAAGTAAAACCGCTTACAACGCTATCAAAAATCCCCTACGCGCGGCATGGGCTTATCCTGCACGCCTATGAGGAGGAGCATGCCCATACGCTCAAACAGGCCTTACAGGGCACTACGGCGCAGGATATCGCCATACTCATAGGGCCCGAGGGCGGCTTTACGAAAGAAGAAGCGGAACAGAGCGTATTAAACGGCGCCAAAACCGTTACGCTGGGCAGCCGGATATTGCGCACGGAAACCGCGGGCATGGCAATGCTCGCCATGACGCTTTACGAGCTGGAGGGTTAGTTTGCGAAAGGTCGCATTTTATACGCTGGGCTGCAAAGTCAACCAACAGGAAACCGAAGCCATGCGCACGCTGTTTGAGCAGGCGGGCTACGAGGCCGTGCCTTTTGAGGACACGGCGGACGTCTACGTGGTAAACACCTGCACCGTGACGCAGGTGAGCGATAAAAAATCCCGCCAGATGATCGCGCGCGCCCACGCGAGGAACCCCTTGGGCGTCATCGCCGTTGTGGGCTGCTACGCGCAGCGCGCGCCGGAGGAAGTCAAGAATATGCCCGGCGTACAGCTGATCGTGGGCACGCAGCACCGCGCGCAGCTTGTGGAACTGGTGGAAAACCTGCAGGAGCAGCGCGATACCGTGGAAGATATCCGCTACGCCAAGGAGTTTGAAACGCTGCCCACCGTGGTGCAGAATACGCGTACGCGCGTGCAGCTAAAGATTCAGGACGGCTGTGACCGGTTTTGCGCCTACTGCATCATCCCCTATGCGCGAGGGCCGGTGCGGTCCCGTCCGCTTGTTGAAGTTGAGGCGGAACTTATTCGCCTGGGCGAAGCGGGCGCGCAGGAGGTCGTGTTAACCGGCATCCATTTGATGAGCTATGGCAAGGACCTTATGGATAAACCCTCTTTGGGGGATGTCATACGTACGGCGGGCCGTGTTCCGGGGATAGGGCGCATCCGGCTTGGGTCGTTGGAACCGGCTCTGATTGACGATGCTTTTGTCGCGGCGCTGCTTGACGTGCCAAAGGAGAAGCTTGCCCAGCAGTTCCATCTTTCTCTGCAAAGCGGAAGCGCAAGCGTGCTTTCCCGCATGCGCCGCAGGTATACGCCGCATGATTACGAAGCGGCGGCGGATCGGCTGCGCAAAGCGTTTCCCGGCTGCGCGCTGACCACGGATATCATCGCCGGGTTCCCCGGCGAAACGGAAGAGGAGCATAGGGAGTCGCTGGCGTTTGCAGAACATATGGCGTTTGCCCGCATCCACGTGTTCCCGTATTCCAGAAGGAGCGGCACGGTGGCGGCGGAGCTTCCGGGGCAGCTACAAAAAGCCGTCAAGGAGCGTCGCGCGCATGAACTGATTGTCTTGGGCGAGCGCATGGAGCGGGAGTATCTCTTGGCGCAGATCGGCGCCATACAGCTTGTGCTGGGCGAGGAAACGGATGGAGACGTATGCGAAGGCTACGCGGGCAATTATGTCCGCGTGCGTTACCCCGGCGGCAGGGCGGGGGCGCTCGAACGGGTATCCATTACAGGGATGGAAGACGGCGCGCTCATCGGCGCGCTGACGGAATAATCATCATCAGAATAAGGAGGCATTGCAATGGAAGAAAGCTGCATCTTCTGCAAGATCGCCGCGGGGCAGATCCCCAGTAAAAAGGCGTATGAGGACGGCCGAGTACTTGCGTTCCACGACATCAACGCCCAGGCGCCCGCGCATGTGCTCATCGTCCCCAAAAAGCACATTCCTTCGGTGCTCTCACTGCAGCCGGAGGACGACGCGCTTTTGAGTCACATGTTCCGCGTGGCGCAGAAGGTGGCCGCGGAATTGGGCGTAGCGGAGACGGGCTTCCGGCTGGTGTATAATACGGGAGCTGACGCCGGGCAATCGGTGCCGCATATCCATATGCATCTGTTGGGCGGCAGGGAATTGGCCTGGCCGCCGGGCTAATTTCACAAAAGTGACTATGTCACTTTTGTGAGGATTACAGGAACAACCTGTGCCTACGGCACGGGCGGCTGTTCCTGCAAGGAAGCCTTGCGTTGCAAGGCTTTCCGCCGCCACCGCGCATGTCGCTGACGGCGGTTGGAAGCCTCCGAGGGGCGGAGTTGAGCTTGCCCATTGGGATAATGAAGCGAGTTTGAGACCGGTGTATTAGCGACGGCCGGAGCGCCCTGCTATGCAGGTACATATTACGTTTACGTTCTATATTTCCTGAAATATGAACCATCTGGGGGCAGTTTGGCATGCCCCCTTTTTGTATTCAAAATTTTTTTTCAAACTCCATTGACAAACGTATTAACACTTGTTAGTATAACTAACGAACGTTAGTTAATGGACGGTGACACATGGAAACGAAACAAAGAATTTTGTTTGCCGCGCTGGATTTGTTCAGCCAAAAAGGATACGACGCCGTGTCCGTGCGCGATATCGCGCGGGAGGTGGGCGTCAAGGAAAGCTCGCTCTACAACCATTTTCAGAACAAGCAGGACATCTATGATTCTCTGTTCGCTTTTTGCGCGGCAAAGGGGGAAGAAATCGGGTATTCCCTTGATCTGACCAACGAGGAAAAGCGCTACGTGGTGGATGCGCATATCCGCAACCTTTACCGCGACATCACGCCCGAACGGTTTGCGCATATGGCGGAGACGCTGTTTGATTATTATTTTACCGATGAGCTGAACGTCAAGCTTCGGAAGATGCTCACCATTGAACAATATCGAGATCAGGAAGCGGCAAAGCGCTACCGGGAAAACGCCTTTGAAGCGGCGCTTGTTTACCAAACCGAGCTGTTCGCCACGCTGATTGAAGAAGGCCTGTTTCGCAAGGCGGACCCGTACATGCTTGCTTTAGCGTTCTACTCGCCCATATTTTTGTTGTTTTATAAATTTGACGCAACATCCCAAGGCCATGCGGAAGCGAAGGCGCAGTTTTTGCGCCATATCGATCACTTTGTGCAGACATATGCCGTTCAGGGAACGGAAGGGGAGGAAAACCAATGAACGTCGCCATCGTCAATGGAAACGCCCGCCACGGCAGTACGTGGCACTGCAAGAAACTCTTCCTTGAGGAACTAAAGAAGCTTGCGGACGCCACAATTACCGAGTTTACGCTGCCCAGGGATATGCCACATTTTTGTGCGGGCTGCTTCAACTGCTTTTTTAAAGGGGAAGAAAACTGCCCACATGCAAAGTATATGCAGCCCATCGTAGAAGCGCTGACCGCGGCGGATGTCATTGTGCTGACTTCCCCGGCCTATGTGTTTGACGTATCGGGGCAGATGAAGGCGTTTTTGGATCATCTCGGCTACATGTGGATGGTGCACCGGCCGCATCCGTCCATGTTCCGCAAAATAGGCGTCACCATTTCCACCACGGCGGGGGCGGGCTTATCCCATACGACCAAGACCATGGCGGACAGCCTGCGCTTTTGGGGCGCAAGGCGCGTGCTTTCCTTCAAATCCGCTGTGGCGGCGACTTCGTGGGATGAGGTAAAGGAGAAAAAGCGCGTTAAAATCCAGCGGCGGATGCGTGCATTGGCGGAAAGCGCCGTAAAAAGCATGCGGCGCATCGATAAATTACCTGTCCCTCTCATCCAAAGGGGCATGTTTTTTGCGATCCGCAGTATGATGAAAAAGGGCGGCTGGAACGAAAAGGACCGGGAATATTGGAAAGAGCGGGGCTGGCTCAAGGGTAAAAGCCCGTTTACAAGCATGGAGGCCGAAGGATAGGAGGAAACCACATGCAGTTTGACGGCATCTTAGTCGGCGCGGGTACGTTCCTGATCATAGGCTTATTGCATGTAGCCGTCATAAAGACGGAATACCATTGGGGTGTAACCGTCTGGCCGATTTACCTTGCGGCGGGCGTCCTTGCCATTGCTGCCTCTCTGTTTGTCAAGATTCTGGTTATTTCCGCATTATTGTGCGTGCTGGGCTTTTCGCTGCTGTGGGGCATCCGTGAGCTATACGAACAGAGGGAGCGCGTGAACCGCGGCTGGTTCCCGAAAAAGCCGGATAAAAACAAAGACGCCGACCATCCGCTTTAGGCGGGGGCGGCGTTTTTATGCAGCGACCTTACCGCACATCCTTCTCAAAATGCTGATAGTCCTTCACCGTTTTCCAATTGCCGCCCCATTTCCAGCCATGCTTGGTAAAGAGCTTGTAGGCCAAATCGTCCTTGTCGATCTTCCCGGCGAAGTCCTTGGAGCGGTCCGCGTATTGCTTACCGTTTTTCGGCGAAACGGTGCCCTTTTTCACATAAGGGTTTAATTTGGGGTTGATATCGATTGCCATGCCGTAGCTGTGCAGGGAGAGCTTTTTGCTGCCTGCCACCGTGCGGTAATTGAACGCAGAGGTGTTGTTCGCTTCCGTAGAGCGCGTATCGTCTGCCTGGTAATCGTCCACCAGCCGCACAGAGGTAAAGGGGTATTTGCACAGATACAGCTCACAGAATATGTCCATCATCTCGTCCGCTAACTTTTTATGAACGATCAGTTCGCCGGTCTTCACGTTGCCTTCAAAATCGTAATACAGAAGGCCGATGTATCTTAAATCGTCGTAATGGATCTTTGCCTTTCTGTCGTTCTCCGGATAACTTAGCCCTGTGATGCGTTTTTTCATTTCGTCGGTAAGCTCCATATAAAAGAACCCGTCCACGCGCCCGAGCTTTTCCGCCTCCACGGACATGGCGGGGGCAGCCTCGGGCGTTATGGAAGGCGCGGGCGAGACGGTGGGGAAAATGGAGGGCGGAGGTGCAGGGGAATACGCCGGGCCGGTATCCGTCGGACCATACTCCTTAGGTGCGGCGCAACCCGAAAAAAGAATGACAGCGAATAAAAAAACTGCGCACGTTCTGCGGACATCCATAACCGGTTGCAATCCTCCTTTTGATGATATGCATGCATTTATTTTATCCGCCGGTTAATCTGTTCATGTATTTATGAAACGGCTGCTTTAGCCAATATGCTGCGTACATGGCAATAAAAAAATTTATAGTCAACAAAAAAGCGGCCATCCATCCGGATGGCCGCTTTTACTTCTCTATAACCTTACTTTTCGTCCTTGAACGCCTCGTATATGGCGCGCACGGCGGTAGGGAATTCGTCGCTTTCCACGCCCACGATGATGTTCATTTCGCTCGATCCCTGGTCGATCATGCGGATGTTGACGCCGGCTCTCGCCAAAGCCGTAAACAGCTTCGCCGCGATACCGATGGAATGTACCATGCCGCGGCCCACCGTGGCAATCAAAGCGAGGTTGTCGTGTACCTCCACGCAATCGGAATTGCACGCTTCCATCAGTTCGTCAAGTACCGCGTTGCGCTTGCCTTCGAGCTGGGAGTCGGCAACCACGACGGACATCGTATCGATGCCGGTCGGGATGTGCTCAAACGAAATATTGTGCTTTTTGAGCACGGAAAGCACCTTGTAGCCAAAGCCTACCTCGCTGTGCATATTGTCTTTGGCGATGGCGATTACCGTAAAGCCCGTGCGGCCCGCGATGCCCGTGAGCTTGCCGCCCAAAGGTTCGCCGTCGTCGTCCGGTATAATGAGCGTGCCGGGCTCCTCCGGGGCGTTCGTGTTGCGGACATTGATGGGGATGCACGCCTGCCGCACAGGGAAAATGGAATCCTCGTGCAGGACGGTAGCGCCCATGTAGGCAAGCTCGCGAAGCTCGGAGTACGTGATGGAGCGTATGGGCTTGGGGTCGTTCACGATACGGGGGTCGGCCATCAAGAAGCCCGATACATCCGTCCAGTTTTCATAAATATCGGCGTTTACGCCTCTGGCTACGATCGCGCCCGAAATATCCGAGCCGCCGCGCGGGAACACTCTGATGCTGCCGTCGGGCATGGCGCCGTAAAAACCGGGCACTGCAACGCGCGTCTTACCCACAAGCTTTTGCTGCATGAGCTTTTGCGTGCCTTCCGCGTCGAATTTTCCTTCGGCGGTAAAGCGGATCACTTCCGTGGCGTCCACAAATGTAAAGCCAAGGTAGTTCGCAAGCAGGAGGCCGTTTAAATATTCGCCGCGGCTTGCGGCATAATCCGCGGACGCGCCGTGCTTAATATCCACCCACACGGTTTGCAGGTAGGGGCGAATGTCCAGCGTTAGCTTCAGTTCCTGCGCAATGTCGATATACCGCTGCGCAATGACGTCGAACACCTCTTCGAAATGCTCGCCCTGGCTCGCAAGCTTCTGGCAGCGGTAAAGAAGATCCGTGATCTTCTCATCCTTATACGTTCGTTTGCCGGGCGCCGAGGGTACGACGAACATACGCGCTTCGTCGGAAAGCATAATTGCCTTTACTTTGCGGAACTGCGCGGCGTCAGCGAGGGAGCTTCCGCCAAACTTTGCGACCTTAACCTTCATGCTGTGTCTCCTCTAAGTTACGGTAAAATTTTTCTGCATTCCATATAATATCTTTTCTCGCAGGCTTCGCCCATTGAGAAAGTTTTACGGGGGAGCGCGCCGTCGTACACGACGGTGGGGAACAGTTCGCTCTTTTTCATGGCGGGCAGCAAAAAACCCACGGTATCCGGATTTTTGGACAGCTTCTTTACGACGTCCGCGCCGTGGATATAATCCACCTCGCTGTGTATGAACTCTTTTAAAAGCGCGTCGATCGCGTTCTGCAGCGTCCCTACGCTCAACTGCTGCTTGGGCGTTTGTACCTCAAAGCAGCCCGTCTTCTCCCCAAAATAGAAGGGCAGCATATGCGCGCCGTTTTCGGAATGGTGTACTGCATGCGCAAGGTCTTCCGCATTTGCGTAGTAGCGGGTCAAAACCTTCCCGTTTTCCGCCGCAAGAAGCTTTTCCAGCCGTTCCACGGCGATTTCGGGCGCGACGCCGAACAGCACGCGGTGTATGGGCTCGAATACGATGCCGTCGTCATGCACGTTTTCAATCTCCACCAGCGCGTAGCGGGCGGGGTGTGTTTCCTGCTCGGCGGGAGAGAGCGTTTTTTTGATATTCTCCCACGCGGCTTTTGCGGTGGCGAATGAGTGGTTGCCGTCTCCCATGGCGAACAGCAGCGGGGCGTGGCCCGCGCCGTATTTCGCTTCAAACGCGGCCTTGTCGGTCAGCGCTGCAAGCGCATCAAGTACGGCCTTGATATCCTCTTCACGGCTGACCAAATGCCCGCTGACATGCCCGCCGCCCTTCATAAGGTCGGTATCGTAGAGCGTCTTCATGCGGGCGGTCATCTTAGCAAGCGGATCAATCACGGTGCGGCCGGGGTCGTCGATGAGCACGAGTATGTGCGGCAGCTCCAGCGGCGCGCCCTCGCGGATGCGGAGCCGGGGCGGGATGCGCTCCACAATCGTCCCCTCCGTGGCGCGGATAAGCGTGGTGGCGCCCTTTTTATAATCATACTGTTCAAGATCCAGCGCAAGGATGAGCCCAAGGCGTTCTTTGCCCTCCGCCTGACGGTGCACAAACACAAAGCCCGTTTCCTGTTCTTCCAGAACGCCAGAGGCAAGATACTCCCGCATGCCGGCCTGTATGGCCTTTATGCGCTCGGCCTCGCCGGGCTGGCCAAGATACGCTTCGGGGAGTATCAGGTTAAGCGTGGAGGGCTCACTGCCAATATATGCCTTGGCCTCTTCCCAGTACTCTTTCTCCGAGGTGTACTGGTCGCACGCGACGACGGCCCATTTAGAAAAATCCGTCGTGGGCTTGGGAAGGAGCACATTGGGGACGCCTACGCCAATGTCGTTTGGGTACTTGTTCATACACAGCCTCCGTGTTGATCTTTGGCTTAAAAGCCAAGCAGCAAAACCAAATAACAAGCCGTTTCGAGCGTTAGCAGATTTCGGGGTTCAGGCAGAACGTGCGCACGCGCATCATGCCTTCTATCCCGTTCAGGCGGGCATGCGCCTTATCCGGAAGGGGATTGTCAAGATCCAATATGGAATACGCGATATCCCCGCGGCTTTTGTTGATCATGTTGGTAATGTTGCCGTTTTCGGCGGCGATAATTGCGGTAATTTGACCCACCATGTTGGTGATGTTGCGGTGCAGCGCGCATACGCGGTAGGAACCGGACGGCCCCATGACGCACTGCGGGAAATTCACGCTGTTGTTGATGTTGCCGTAAGTCAAATAATCGTCCAACTCCCGCGCCGCCATCCGCGCGCAGTTTTCCTCGCTTTCGGGTGTGGTGGCGCCAAGATGCGGCACGCAGATGATATTCGGGTGGTTAATGAGCGTGGATTCCGGGAAATCCGTCACATAGCGGGAAATCGTTCCCGCTTCCACGGCGGCAAGCACCGCTTCGGTATCCACAAGCTCGCCGCGCGCAAGGTTCAACAGGATCGCACCGGGCTTCATGAACGAAAGTGTGCGGGCGTTCAAATAGTTTCTTGTCGCGTCCATCAGCGGCACGTGTATGGTCACATAATCGCAGCGGGGGAGAAGTTCCTCCAAGGAGCCCGCGCGGCATACCGTGCGGGAAAGCCCCCATGCGTGTTCAACGGAAATAAACGGATCGTAGCCGTACACCTGCATGCCGATGGCGTTCGCGTCGTTGGCAACCATCACGCCGATCGCGCCCAGGCCGATAACGGCAAGCGTTTTTCCGGCCAGCTCGCTGCCTACAAATTTGCGCTTGCCCTGTTCCACCTGCAGCGGGATGTCTTCACCTGAAAGGTTGTTCGTCCAGGCAACGCCCTCCAACACATTGCGGGAGGCTAACAGCATGCAACAAAGCGCCAGTTCCTTTACGGCATTGGCGTTTGCGCCCGGCGTATTGAATACCGCGACAGCAGCCTGCGTGCAAAGTTCCACGGGAATGTTGTTAACGCCTGCACCCGCGCGGGCGATGGCTAAAAGCGAAGGGTTGAACGGCCTTTTTCTGCAGTCTGCGCTGCGGACGAGAAGGGCAACAGGATCCTCTTCGTGGTCGGAAACGACATAACGGGTTGGTTTTAGCGCCTCATAGATGGCATCGGATATGGCGTTGAGTGTTAAGATGTTCTGCATATCCCTTTCAAACCTCTCTAAATAAAATATATTGCACGCGGGATCATCCGCGAACGATACGGCGCTGTATCCACAAAACGGAAGATGGATGCGGTTGCCTGAAGCAGGCCGACCCAAAAGGGCAGCTTCCCACATTTAATAGCATTATACCCTGTGGCGGGTAATCGCGCAATGTGCGATTACCCCATGACCGACGCCTTTCACCGTTCCCCGCCGGTGGTCATACATTAAAAAAGAACATGACGGAAGGCAGGGGGTCGTTGAGGCATGGTCTTTGTTTTCGATCCGAAGTTCGGGGATTGGATCATACGGGACTTAAGGCCTGAGGAGCCCATGCCGGGCAGCACAAACGGCCTATTGACCGTACGCGCGTTCCGGGGAAAAAGCGAATCCCCCATACTGTGGACGGATATCAGGGCCGTTGCCGCCGCAGAAAAATTGCTCTCTGGTGTAAGGCACCCCGTACGCTACGCATTCCGGCGCGTATCGGAAGGGGCTCATGTGGGGCAGTCCCCGCACTATGCGGGCCTGGCGTTTGATTTTGGTTATAACCTCAACAGTATCAGCCAGCTTTCGCTTGCGCGCCGCGCGCTTACGGTAGCGGGGTTTCAAAGCGTGGAGCCGCTGTTTACAACGCCAGGCTGGGTGCACGCTGAAATCAGCGTTTCGCCCCCGGCCAGCCTTTGTGGCGGGTATCCGCGTATCGAGCAGGGCATGCGGGGCGTGCACGTGTTCGTGCTGCAGGACGCTCTGCTGCAGCATGGGTTTTCTTCCTCCGGCCTGACCGGCTGTTTTTCCGCGTCCACCGCCTCGGACGTACGGCGTTTCCAGCAGAAGAACGGTCTGCCAACCACAGGGATTGTGGACGGGGCCACCTGGCAGACTCTGATGAAAACGCATACGGCCTGGAAAGCAGAAAAATAAAAGAGGGCGCCGCCCTCTTATCTCATTTCAATGTTTTTTTATACTATAGCTCGATTCCCTCGATCTGCATCGGCTGGTTGAGCAGCGCTTCAAACCGCAGGCGGTAGGTTTCCGGGTCCCCACTGGTGTGGAAGGAAACGCTGCCGATCCCCTGCGTATTCTCCAGGTCCCGTTCGCGCAGCACCTGACGCAGGGTATCAGCCGCGTCTTGTCCGCCGTCAAAAAAATGTGGGGAACCTTTAAAATGTCGCTCGCAATAAGCCGCGAGTTGCCGCTGAAAAAAGAGATAGTGCGTGCAGCCCAGCACAATGCCGTCCACCCGTTCTCCTTCATAGGGCGCAAGCGTTTCTTCTAAAATATCGGCATAGTCATCGGGATCGAACAAATTTGCTTCCACGCGGCGCACAAACTCCGCGCTGCAGGGGATGTTCTTGACTCTGTCGGAATCGGGCAAAGAGGCGTGAAGGGATAAATACCTTGGATGCGTGGCGGTCGCCCGGGTGGCCATCATTAAAATGATGCCGTTGCCCGGCGTCTCCGCGGCGGATAATATGGCGGGTTGTATGCCTACAATCGGAATGGAAGCTTCCTGCTGGAGTATGGGGAGCGCCACGGCGGTGGAGGTGTTGCACGCCAAAAGAACCGCCTTTACGCCCTGCTTGATAAAGTACTGCACCGCGTTGCCGGATAGGGCAAGTATCTCCTCTGCGCTGCGCGAGCCGTAGGGAGCGTTGTGGTTATCGCCGTAGTACAGGAAATCCTCTTTGGGGAGCATATGTAAGGCCTGGCGCAGCGTGGATACGCCGCCCAAGCCGCTGTCGAATATCCCGATGGGCCTTTTATCCATGAAAGCCTCCAGTTGATCTGTATCACCGTGC
>JAEYHP010000038.1 GCA_023409435.1 Bacillota bacterium
TGGAGGATCCCTCCTATACGCCGCGCACGTTCCTGATGGACGAGCTGGTCGCCAACGAAAACTATGAGATCGTCATCACGGTCCTAAAGGGCGGCGCGTTCGTGCGCTACCGCGTGGGCGACATGTACCGCTGCCTGAGGTTAAAGAACGAGCAGGACAACATTCATCTGCCACAGTTCGAATATATCGATCGGGTGCCCAAGGTCATAGACATCGCGGGCTTTACGCGCATCACCGAACGGGCCATCAATAAAGTCATTGAGGTTTCCCGACTTCCCATCGCAGACTGGTTCGCAAGAAAGCAATATGACGACCAGAAGCGCTCCTTCATGCATCTGTATGTGGAAATCGACGAGGCCGCCGAAGGCCGTGGGGAATTTACCCGCCAGCTCATCCGCGACCATATGAGCATTTACTTCCGCCATTACGACCACGACTATAACGATCTCAAAAAGCTTTTGGGCATCGAGCCGTTGCAGGTCACGCTTTTAACCCGCGGCATTATGGAGGAATACGCCCAAAAAACCGGCAAGCCGATTCGCAGAATGAATCCGCCCCAGCAGGAGATCGTCAATCTCCTGTACCTCCAGAATGGGGAAATGGGCAGGGGGGGTGATGGGTTTTGTCGCTGAATGAAATCTCCTTCACGCTGATCCCGTTCATTGGCCTGCTTTGCAACCTGTTTTTATTCCTTACGATGTGGACAGCCAAGAAAACGCCTGTTATCTATTCGTTCATGGCACTGCTTGTGACGTTCATACTCTGGACGGGCGGCTCCCTGTTGATGCGCCTAGAGGTTTACCCGGGCATGCTGTTCTGGTTTGAAGTATCGCTTTCGGGCATCGTCCTGG
Organism: Bacillota bacterium; assembly: GCA_023409435.1. Taxonomy (GTDB): domain Bacteria; phylum Bacillota; class Clostridia; order Christensenellales; family CAG-138; genus JAEYLA01. The sequence goes on from JAEYHP010000038.1 coordinate 852, forward strand.
TTCCCTATTTCTACTTCCTGCTGGCCTGCACGTTTACCAATGAGCGCGCAATATTTTTGAAGTATCTTTGGGGCGCGCTGACCGCTGCCGTGATCGTGCTCAACCAGTTCGATGCGTTCATTGCCCACCCTCTCATCCTCAACGCCTCCGGCGAAAGAGAATTTGCATATATCGTCCAGCCCGCAATGTGGCTGCTGTTCCTGTACGCCATATTGGTTCTTGGTTCCATTGGCCGCATCCTCTCCAAGAATATGAAAGGCGGCGCGCTCAACAGGTCCCATTTCAAGCCGCTCATCATCGGCGTGCTTGTGATGTTTGCGCTGATGCTGTTGGATCTTGTACCGGGATTTGGCTCCTGGCCGACAGATTCGCTTGCCTGCACGTTCAATGCGTTCTGCATCTACTATGCGCTGTATAAAAAGCGCGTGTACGCTTTAAGCCAAATTACGTCCAAGGGCGCCACGTATCTCATTTCTGCGGTATTGACGACGGTGCTTCTTGTGACAAGCTTCCCGTTTGTGGACAATTATCTTGCCGCCGCAATTGCCGAGGCGGGCCTCAACCGCTCCATGTTTATTTCCGTCCTGTTTTCGCTGCTTGGAATATTCATATTCAGCCTTTTAAACTCCCTGCATGAATCGCTGTTCATCAAGGATCAGATTGAGCGGGAAAACAAAATGAAGACGTTCTCGCTCGCCATCAACAAAACGCTCAAGCTCAACGAAATCGTCGTGACATACGTGGACTTCCTGCGCGAAAGCAGCGCCACGGCCCAGATACAGGTCTGCCTGCACGTGCCCGAGGAGCAGTGCTACCGTACCACCTCGGATTATTCCTGCCTCAACAAGCGCCTCATGCTCAGAGAGGACAACTCGCTGGTACAATGGCTGCAGCAGAACGATAAGGCGGTTGTATACAGCGAATTTGTGCAGACCACCCACTATAAATCCATGTGGGAGACGGAGAAGCAGTTGCTCCAGAGCATCGGGGCGGCGGTTATCCTCCCCATCAAATGCGACGGGGTACTGGTGGGCATGACATTCCTTTCCGAAAAGGTGAACCGCCGCCCCTACACGTTTGATGAGATCAATTTTATGGAGTCGGTCGTTTCCATCGTCTCCATCGCCATCAAGAACGCCAACCTGTATGAGACGATCGAACGGGAAGCACAGCGGGATTCGCTGACCGGCCTATTCAACCGCCGTCATTTCAACCAGCAGCTGCAGGAGGATTTCCAGCGCGCGCGTTCGCATTCTATCGCAGTAATACTCTTCAATCTCGATGATTTCAGGCTCTACAATGAGCTGTACGGCAGCGGCGAAGGCGACCGGATATTGCAGCACTTTGCGCACATCGTGCAGGGGATTGTCGGCAACCGCGGCACCGTTGCGCGCTATGGCGGCAAAGAGTTTTCCGTGATCCTGCCGTTCTCCGGCGCGTCTACCGCCGAAGAGGTGGCAAGTCGCGTAAAAGAGAACTTTGCAAGCTATCTCGCGCAGTCGGACGGCGCCACCCAAAAGTTCCTCACGTTCTCCGCCGGTATCTGCTCGTACCCAACGGCCGCGGCCAACGCGGACCAGCTGCTTTCTTACGCGAATCTCGCGGTATACTCCGTAAAGAAAAACGGGAAGAACCGCGTTATGACCTATACGCGCAACACCGCCGTGGACGACCCGATGGCGGCGCGGAGCAAAGCCTCTATCGTGCAGGAGTACACCTCTACCATATACGCGCTCACCGCCGCGATCGATGCGAAGGACCATTACACGTTCAGCCATTCGCAGTGCGTGTCCTCCTATGCGGCACAGCTTGCCGCGGCGGCGGGCCTGAGCGAGGAGCATGTGGAAATCATCCGGCAGGCAGGGCTGTTGCACGATATCGGCAAAATCGGCATACCGGACAGCATACTTTCCAAGGAAGGAAAGCTGACAGAAGAGGAATTCCGCATCATGCGCGGGCATGTGGAGCGCTCCATTGAAATGATACGGCATCTGCCTTCGCTCGACTATGTTATTCCCGTGGTGCTTGCCCACCATGAACGTTTTGACGGCAGGGGCTATCCGCGCGGCATCGCGGGGGAGAACATCCCGATCGGCGGGCGCTGCCTGAACATCGTGGATGCGTTTGACGCCATGGTCTCCCGCCGCGCCTATAAGGAGACCATGCCGGTGGAAGCGGCATTGAATGAGATCAGAGTTAACCTTGGCAAGCAGTTTGACCCGGAACTCGGGCAGCTCTTTATCACGCTGGTCGAAAGCGGACAGGTGAATGTAGTAAGTTATTAAATGGATTTTATTCCTGTTTTTTTGTTCTATGTATTGCGTCCCCTTTTGCCTGCATGCATACTATTGTTAGATGCAAAGCAAAAGGGGGTTTTTTATGCCGACACAGGTATGGGCGCACCGCGGTGCAAGCGCGTACGCGCCGGAGAACACGCTCCCGGCATTTCAAAAAGCGATTGAGCTGGGCGCGCAGGGGATTGAGCTGGATGTGCATGAAAGCGCGGACGGCGAGCTTGTGGTCATACACGATGAAACGGTGGACAGGACCTCAAACGGCCATGGCCGCGTGGTGGATCAAACGCTTGCGGAATTGAAGACGCTGGATTTTTCCTATGGCAAAGCCGGTTTTTCGGATGTCAGAATTCCCACGCTGCCCGAGGTGTACGATCTCGTAAAACCCACGGGGTTAAGCATCAATGTGGAGATCAAATGTGACGTAATCATCTACTGGGGCATCTGGGAAAAGCTTATCGCGCTCGAACGCGAGATGGGCATGCAGGGCCGCATCACATATTCGTCCTTTAACCACTATGTGCTCCCCAAGATCCGGGAACTGGACCCAAATGCGAAAATCGGCCTTCTGTATGGCGAAGCGCTGGTGGACCCGTGGGTATATGCCAACTACCTCCATGCGGACGCGCTGCATCCGCATTACCGTGCAGTACTTTACGGGCCGGGCATGATAGAGGGCTGCAAGAAGAACAATGTAGCCATAAACACCTGGACGGTAGACGATCCCGAGGCGATTTACAAGCTCGCCCAAGCGGGGGTGGAGGCCGTTATCTCCAACAAGCCGGACGTCGCGTTGGAGATGGTGAGAAAAGCACAACAAAAATAAACGGAAGCGATTTTCAGCGCCCACGCAGGTGCGTTGGGCTCTGCCCCAAACCCCGCCTAGGGACGTAACGCCCCTAGTGACCCATTTCCGGAAACGCCTTATAGGGCGTTTCCGACGAAAGGGATTCCCAGGGGACGAGTCCCTTGGGTAGGGTTTCAGGGGCAAAGCCCCTGAATGAAGGTATACAAACGGTGCCGTGCTTATTGAAGCGCGGCGTTTTTTGCTTTCCAATAGCGCCCGTACCGGCCGCGCGCCTTGGGAATTTCCCAGCCTTCGACGGGGAATGAGCCGATCAGCGCCTCTTCTTCTGCAGCGGCGCGGGCGGCGAACTTCAAAAGGATATCTTCATCCGGCGCACCGGAAGCAAATATCCGCGCTTCCTCGTCAAGCCACTTTGCTTCCAGCGCATCGCGGCGTCTGCGCAGTTCCGCAACATCTACGCGCCCCGCCAATATGGCTCGGTGCAGCCGCTCGCGTTTGAGCCAATACGCCTGCCCTTCCGCCTCATTTTCAAATACGGGCGCGCCGCTTTTTACGCCGAAAAACAGCGGCTTGAACGCCGAGATGCAGGGCGTGGACGCGCCTGTCGCCCATATGGTCATGAGCGCGTTTTTGCGCAGCACGGCCACGAAGCTGCCGGTGGTATGGTCGCCGATCAATCCGCCCGCGTGCATGCATACGCTGTTTACGCTTCCGCGGGTAAATTCCCGTCCTTCCAATTCGGGAGGATGACCTCTCAACGAACGTATCATTGCTGTGGGGTCCTGCGGCCCTTCCATAAGCGCGCAGGTTGATTGCTCCCGCCGGGCTTTGGCGGCGGAAAAGAACGTGTAAACCGGTTCCCGGTACTTTTGAGCGAAGTCTTCGCCCGCCGCAACGCCATGGCACAGCGTATGCTCATGATGCAGGCTGAGGCCGTTGGAGATAGCCCCTTTTTCGTTTACTTCCGCGGCTGCCCAGTCCTGTCCTGCGGTTTCCAGTACAAAGGCGCGGCTCGGGTCGGCGATCAAAAAGCTGTTATCGTAGCGGAAATCGTGGTCATAGCCGCAGTTGCCGCCCTGCCCATGCGCCTGCAATAACGAGGTGATTACGGATACGGCTTCCTCGGCGGTTTTCGCCCGTTCCAGCCCCAGCCGCAGCAGGTCCATGCCAAGGAGCGCGTCCGGCCCTATCTTTGCTTTTGTGAATACGGCCTCGTTGCCTATGGCGACGCCATGCTCGTTTACGCCCATCTCCGCGCCCCAGATCCAGTCCGGCTTGAACAGCAACGTCGCATAGGTACGTTCCGCCTGCGGAATGGAGATATAGGTACATCTTACCGTGCTGTTTGGCGCGTGTTGCAGCGCGGGCACAAAGCGGAGTACATGCGGCTCGTTAGGGCTGCGGTCGCTGTTTTTCGCAAGCAGCGTATGGCCGTCTTTTGTAGAGCCCGGCAAGGCGCAAAGCGTATCACACATGGGAACACCCCTTTCTATACGTAAATCAGGCTTGTATGGCTTCATATATTGACTATAGTACAAAACAGAAGTGCCGTAAAGCTAGGGTATAACAAAGCGGCCGCATCGCGGCCGCTTCAGGCTACCGATAAACTCTTTTTTTGGGGGCTTTGCCCCCGAGCCCCTACCCAAGGGACATGCCCCCTAAGAATCTCTTGCGCTGGAAATGCCCTGTTTTAGGGCGTTCCCAGGGAGGGGTTCTTAGGGCCGTTACGGCCTTAAGCGGGTGTTTGAGGGCAGAGCCCTCAACATAACCCTTTGTTGATACTCCAAAGCGGCCAAATCGGGGCCGCTTATTCTTCCTCCTTGCTCTTAGGTACGGAGGTTCAGACAGGTTCGTTGTAAGACTTCGGGAAATACTGATACAGCGTGCAGGGCATGCCGCCGTTGGTGAGCTTGCGGCGCTTGTCTGCCCGCTGGCCGTATATGCGCTCAAACTCGTGGTCCGCGGTGATAATGGCCTGCTTGTAGCCGGGCAGGCGGGAAAACACTTGGCGCATCTCCTGATACAGAGCCTGCGCTTCTTTTTTATTTAAGAGCCGCTCCCCGTAGGGAGGGTTGACGGCAATGAGACCTTCGCCCGATCTTGCGGGCAATTCCTTTAACAGACGCACGTCCCAGCGAAGCATGACGCCCGCCTTTTTCGCGTGGCGTTTGCAAAGCTCTATGCTGTGCGCGTCGATGTCGCTGCCCTCGATGTCCACGGGCGTTGTATCGATGCTGTCCTGCGCTTCCTCTCTCGCGGTTTTGAACGCATCCGAGGGAAGAAAATGCCAGTGTTCCGCCGCGAATTCCCGTAAAAGCCCGGGCGCGCGGTGCTGGGCGATCATGGCGGCTTCTATGGGGAACGTGCCCGAGCCGCACATGGGGTCTATCAACGGCACGCCGCTACGGTAACGGGATAATAGCAGTATGCCCGCCGCAAGCGATTCAGCGAGCGGCGCCGCCACATTCCATGTGCGGTAGCCCCGGCGGGAAAGCCCCGCGCCGCAGGCATCGAGCGCAAGCGTGGCGACGTCCCGCAGCAGTCCCACCTCCACGATCACTTCGTCCCCGGTTTCGGGAAGAAGCTGCGTGCGGTAGCTTTGGCGCAGGCTCTCGACAATCGCCTTTTTCGTGATGCTTTGGCAGTCGGATACGCTGAACAGCGCACTTTTCGCGGATTTGCCGGTTACATGGATGTTTGCGTCGCGCTTTAAATACTGCTTCCAGGGGAGCGCTTTCACCCCTTCAAACAGCTCGTCAAAGCTTGTGGCGGGAAAGCTGCCCACCACAAGCAGCACGCGCTCGGCGGCGCGCAGCCACAATAGCGCGCGGGTCAGCGTAAGCTCGTCCCCGGAAAACAGTACGCGCGCGTCCAGTACCTCGTCCACGGTAATGTTTCGCGCGCGCAGTTCCATAGCGACGACGGATTCCAGCCCCAATTTACAGGTGGCGATATATTGCATGCATGCTCCTTTGCAGGTTTCGTTTCAGGCGGCAAATGCCGCATCTCTAGTATGCGCCTAATCTTCTGTACCGCGCAGCAGTTTGCTGATGGCGTTGTTGAGCCGTACCAGAGAAATGCCGTAGGCGGCGGTCAGCTGCGCCTTTGTCACATCCTCCGAGCGGTTGCGGCAGGCAATGTACTCAAGCGCGGCGGCAAGCGCGTGCACCTGCTGTTCTTTTAACTGCGGGAGATCGCCCGCGTTTTTCATATATTTGGAGAACAGCTCCGCCGCCTCCATAATGCAATCCGTAGAGCGCTCGCCCTGCATGTTGGACATTGCCAATTCCAATGCCCGCTGATAGGGAGCGGGGAGGCGCTTGCCCTTGTCGAACGCGCGCACGCTCACGCGGCTTTGCACCAGCCGCCCGTTGATGTAGGCGATATACGGCTCCTGCGCGTTCATATGCTTGAGCATGGCGAACACGTCCTGCTTGACCGAATCGGGCTGCAGCTGGTCCAGCTGGAACCGGCGCAGCACGCGTTCCGCTTCCCGGTCGCCAAAGCCCGCGATAAGCGCGAGCACGGCGCGCTTGGCGGAGGGTTCGGGCAAACGGAGGCTCCATACAAACAGCGTCCGAAAGGAGTCATCCGTCTCCCAGCGAAGCTTTAGCGCATCGTTGGGCTGGCGGCTATATTCGTTGATCTGACGGACGCGCGTCAACACTTCCAGGTAAGGCACCTGGTAATGATACAGCCAATCGATATGCTCCGGCTTGCCTTCCGCAGCGTGGCGGCAGACGCGCCGGTAGTAGGAGGCTATGGTATCCTGCGGGTCGATTTTTAACAGCCTGTCGTAGCAGGCCTGCGCCTGCCGATACTGCCCAAGGTGGTAGCGGCACACGGCCATGCGGTGCAGCGTTCCTTCGTCATACGGGAATACGACCTGCAGTTTCTTTAATACAGAGAGCGCCTCCTGCATGCGGCCGAGTTCCATAAACACAACCGCCATACGGTTCCAATCCTGCGGATCGTCCGTGGTGGAACTTTGCAGGAACTCCATTTCTCTGGCTACGCCCGCGTCGTCCTTGGCGGCGTGCAAAAACAAAAGCAGGTTGCAGTGCGCCTGCACGTCGCCCGGCGCTTCCTCCAGCACGCTTTTGATGCTTTCCATGGCGTGCTTGAAATCCCGCTTGCAAAAATAGGCAAGCGCTAAATTGCTGCGCACAAAAAGGAACTCTTTGTGCTTTTTTGCGGCGTCGCTCAACAGCTTTACGGCCTCGTCCATGCGGCCGTTTTCCAACAACTGCCGCCCGCGCGCGCAGGCGTTCAGAGCGTCCCGTTCCTCGGGCGGCTGTACGCCGGGCATGCTGTAGAGCATGCTTTCGTCCTCAATCACGTCGAGCATGTCGAGCGCGTCGGACACATACTCGCCGTCCGGGTCTAAAGCCAGGTAGCTTTCCAGGCTGTCGTGCGCGTGGGAAAATTCCTGCAGTCCCAGAAAGTTGCAGGCAATGCCAAAGAAGCACTCCGCCGGGCTTTCCGTGCGGGAGAGCAGAGGGAACAGCATGCGGTTGCTTTCCTCATACCGGTGCATTTCGGTCAACACTTCCGCAATGGCAAGCTGAATTTCCACGTTTTCAGGATCGCGCCGGTACGCCTGATGATAGTAACCGATGGCTTCGATCAGGTCGTTGCGGTCCAGCCGTTCCGACCCGCGGCGCAGGAAAAAGGCTCCGTCCCGTTCGAACGGAATGATTCTTCCGATGCGCTTTTTGTTGTCTTTCTGCATACCGTTTCTCCTGTGGCTCGCGCTTAAGCGCCGCCCGCTTCTTTGAGCAGGGAACGAAGCGCCTGCGCGTCAAATGAGTAGGCCTTCCTGCAGAACTGGCAGGTGAGTTCCGCCCCGCCGTCCTGTTCGATCATATCTGTCAATTCTTCGCGTCCAAGAGCGATAAGCGCGCGTTCCGTCCGCTCCACGCTGCAGTCGCACTCCCAGACAGGCGAAAGTTCGCCGGTCAGTTCCAGTTCCATGCCGGAAAATAATTCGGCCAGCGCGGCTTCAAGCGCCATGCCCTCTTCCAGCTTTATGGAAAGGTGTTCGATATCCGCCGCCTTTTCCTGCAGCAGCTCAATGTCCTCATCCGGGCAGCCGGGCAGCGGCTGTGCGAACAGGCCGCCCGCGGCGAGCACGGTTCCGTCCTCGGGCCGCACGCGCACGCCCAAATACACCAAACTGGGCTGCTGCTCGCTTACGGCAAAATACTGCGCGAAATCTTCCGCTACCTCGCCGGAAATCAGGCTGACCTCGCCCACGTACGGCTCGCGCAGGGAAAGGTCGCGTATGACGGTCAGCTTGCCCGTGCTTCCGACTGCACCGGAAACATCCAGCTTGCCGGAGGGACTCAATGGCAGTTCCACTTCAGGGTTTGCCACATAGCCCTTGACGCGGGCGCCAAACCGGCCGGTACAAACGAGGTTTCCCGCAGGGCCTGTGCCGCGGAGTATGGTGGTGAGGCTTTCTTCCTCATGCTTCAGCTGCGTCGCCATCATGGCGGTGGCCATCAATTGCCGTCCCAATCCCGCCGTACATACGCGGGAAAGCGAATGTACCCTGCGGGCTTCTTCCACCAAGACTTTGCCTGAGATCGCCGTCACACGGATTGCCCCGCCCATCAGCAGGGCCTGCACTATCGTATCCTTCTGTTGCATTTTTCTTCCTTAGCTATTACCTAATATAGTCGCGCGCAAGGCGGCGTTGCACAGCCTGCGTATTTCTTTTTATTGCGGTTTCACCGCTGCAAATTGGATACGTTCAGCCGTATCCCCGGGCGCGTTCAGCGTAAACGCCTCGTATGCCCGCACATCCGTAAAACCCGCATCCTCCAGCCAATTTGTCAGCTCCCGCACGGAATGCCCGCGCTGCACGTGCCTTTCGTCAAACCGCTCGTACAGGCTTCCGTTTGAAACAAAAAGCGTCAGTTGTATCTCGCACAGGTGCGAGGCCGCATCATAGCCGTTTTTCCAGAGGTACACGCAGGCGTCCTCCGCTTCCCCGAACGTGTTGCACCCCAGCACATGCTGTAGCTTATACCGGCTGCTGACGTCAAACAAAAGCATCCCGCCGGGCTTCAATGCAGCGTTGGCGGCTTTGAAGAACGCACGGACCTCCGAAGCGGAGAGGAGGTAATTCACGCCGTCGCATGCACAGACGATCGCGTCCGCCTGCTTGTGGAGCCGGAGCTTCTTCATATCCTGCTGCACAAACGGAATCATAAGCCCGCATGATCGGGCGTTTTCGGCGGCTTCATGCAGCATAGCCTCCGAGCGGTCTATGCCGGTCACGCGGTAACCAAGCCGCGCAAGGCGAACGGAAAGCTGGCCGGTGCCGCACGCGCAGTCCGCGATTGCGGCCCCGCGCGCCCCATTCTGAAGGAGAAAGCCGTCCAAGTATGCGGCCCATTCGTCATAGTCCACATCCCGCATCAACGCGTCGTATACTTTTGCTAAAGCGGTATAGCTTTCCCCCATATGCCTCCTCCACCGAACTAATATTGTACACTACAACCGGCCTATCGCGCAATGCCATCGGTGGCGGAGATAGAGGCTATGTGAATGAACGCATCAATACTCATCCGTAATAAAGCAGGTCTCCTTCGGGAAGGCACGGTCCAACGCTTTCGCAGCTTCCGGGTCGAGAACTTCCGCTTCCTGATTCTCCGCAAGTTCAGCGATGGAACGGTAGCCGCACAAAAACTGCCCCAGCCGCCCGGCCTCCAGCCGGATCTGCGGGGTACGGTTCGTCTTTTCGCCCATGCCGTCCCATACGCCCGCGTTTTCGGGCACGGTCGCGTCCGTCACCTCAAACACGTAAGAACTGTCCCCGATGATGGCCTTGAGCGCCGCGGACACGTCCGCAATGCCCATGACCCCCTGCGGGAGCACTTCCAATGTTGCGCCATTCAGCTGCGCCGGGGAGTCCGGCGGCAGTTTTACGTGCAGCTCACGGCCCGCGGCCTCAAAGGAGAGTGCGTTGAGAAGCATAAACAGCGTCTCCTCGTCCAACGCGAAGCATTCTTCCGCATGCACGCTCTCATCCATCACGTAGTATACGCAGTAACCCAATATATCTGCGCCCGCCCGGCGAACCAGGCATAGCGCCCCGTCCGAGGCGTAATCCCGCATCTTATAGGCAAAATCCGCCGCCGTACGGGAAACGCAGCCGGAATACCGCGCCGTCGCCTTCTGGTAGCACGCCTGCAGCGGGCCAAGGCCTTGATACAGGTC
>JAEYHP010000105.1 GCA_023409435.1 Bacillota bacterium
AAGGCGGCGCAGGGCCGCGAGGGCGTGGAGGTTGCGGAACTCGTTACCAAGTACCCGCAGGGCGGTGAAAAACAGCTCATTGAGGCCGTGACGGGCAGGGAAGTCCCGCAGAAGAAGCTGCCGCTTGACGTGCACGTCATCGTGCTCAACGTCGGCACAGCGGCGGCAATCGCGGAGGCCGTCACTACTGGCCGCCCGCTCATCTCCCGTATTACTACGGTCACGGGCTGCGTAAATAAACCCGCGAACCTCTGCCTGCGCATCGGTACCATATTTGCGGACGCCATCAAGGAATGCGGCGGGTTCGCAAAGGAACCCGGGAAAATTATCGCAGGCGGCGCTATGACGGGTATTCCCGCACCCAGCGACGAAGTATCCATGACCAAGGCGACAAACGGCATTGTCATTTACAGCAGGGAAGAGGCCAAAGAATTCGAGGAGAACCCCTGCATCCGCTGCGCGCGCTGCGTTGCGGTATGTCCGGCGGGCCTGAGGCCGTATCTGCTCAAGCATTATTGCGAGGACGGCAACCTTGCCGCCGCCGAAGCAGAAAACGTCATGGATTGCATCGTCTGCGGCAGCTGCTCGTTTGGCTGCCCGGCAAGGCTCCGGCTCACACAATCGTTTAAAGTCGCAAAGGATCAGATTATTGCCGCGCAAAGGGGAGGTGCAAAAAAATGAACCTGAAGCTATCTCCCGCCCCTCATGTCCTGAAGGCGGACAATACTCGGCGCCTGATGCTGGACGTTGTGATCGCGCTTGTTCCGGCCTCGCTTGCGGGCGTATATTTCTTTGGGCTCAAGGCGCTCATGCTGCTTGTGCTCAGCATGGCTTCCGCTGTGCTTTCCGAGTTTGTGTGGCAAAAGCTGATGAAGCTGCCTGTTCGGGTGGGCGACCTTTCCGCGCTCGTCACGGGTTTGCTGCTGGGGCTTAATCTCCCGGTCGGCGCGCCCTGGTGGCTGGCTGTGCTGGGGGGCGCTATCGCCGTCATACTCGTCAAGCAGCTCTTTGGCGGCATCGGTGATAACTTTTTAAACCCCGCCCTGTCTGCGCGTGCGATATTGCTTGCCTCCTGGCCCGTATATCTTACACGGTTCACGCTCCCCACGGCGTTTACCGGCGTGGACGCGATATCCTCTCCCACGGTGCTTGCCGGTTTTAATGCCAGCAACATGGACATGTTCTTGGGTAACATCCCGGGCTGCATCGGGGAAGTGAGCAAGATCGCAATTTTGATCGGTCTTGTGTACCTCATCGTAAGAGGGGTAATATTCCCGCATGTGCCGGTGATATTCCTTGGCGTTACGGCGCTCTTAGCGTGGGTGATGGGCCCGCAGGGCGCGTTCACGTTTGACGGCGACGCGCTGCGCGCGATCCTTTCGGGTGGCGTGATGTTCGGCGCGGTATTCATGGCCACGGACTATACCACCTGCCCCATGACCATAAAAGGCCAAGCTGTGTTCGCGGTGGGCTGCGGCATCATCTTATCCGTGATCCGCACATACGGCACCTATCCCGAAGGCGTTACCTATGCGATACTGATTATGAACCTTGTTACCCCGCTCATCGACAAATACATGCGCCCCAGGGTATATGGTTCGTCCCTGAAGGAGGCAAAAGCATGAAACAGAAGAAAATGATCGGCGCCTTCTTTGGCGGCATTTTACCGGACAATCTGCCGTTTCGCCTGGCGGTGGCGCTGTGCGCCACGCTTGCGGTCACAGCGAATGCGGGCAACGGCCTGGGCCTGGGGCTTGCAACAGCTTGCGTGCTGATTTGCTCCAACATCATCATCGCCCTGGTGCGCGGTCTGCTGCCCGAACAGGTCCGCCCGTTTGGCTATGCGCTTATCATCGGGTTGTTTGTATCCGCGGCACAGATGCTGCTTGCGGCATCCTTCCCCGCATTAAGCGAAAATTTGGGCATTTATGTGGCGCTGATGGCGGTGAGCTGCATACTCCTTTCCCGCGTGAACGGCGCGGATGAAAAGCCGCACGTCGTATCCTCTGGCGTCGACGGTGTTGTTGCCGGCCTGCTGTTTGCCGTATCGCTTTTCATACTCAGCGCCGTGCGCGAACTGCTGGGCTTCGGCACGCTGTTTGGCGCGGCTGTGTTCGGGGAAGGCTTTGAGCCGATGCTGATATTAAAGGCTGTGCCCGGCGGGCTTATACTGCTTGGCGTGCTGTACGGCGTTGTCAACTACTTTATCAGAAAAGGCAAGGCTTCGGACGATACACAGGAAGGGGGGCTTAAGGCATGACGTTGGAAGGCTTTTCCGGCATTGGTGAAGCGCTGCTGTTCATGGTGGCGTGCATCATTACAAGCAACTTTATCTTCTCCCGGGCATTAGGCGTGCTGCCGTTCTCCTCCAAGGGGGATCATGTGAAGGCCGCCGCGGGCATGGGCGTTCTCGTCGCAATCGTCATGACGCTCGTATCGTTCCTGGGCTTTGCGATCTATCAATGGGTCCTGGTCCCGCTTGAAGCTGCTTACCTTGCAACCGTCGTATTCCTCGCCCTGATTGCGGCAATTACGCTGATAGGGCAGGCGATTCTCAAAAAGAACAACCCGGATACCGGGCTATACTTCCCGCTGGTTATGGGCAACAGCGCCGTGCTGGGCGTGGTTCTTCTCAACACGATGGGGCAGTATGATTTAGTCAAGAGCGTGCTTTCGGGCGCGTTTGGCGGAATTGGGTTCCTCGTTGCCATCGTACTGATCGTTGGCGTGCGGGAAAGGCTTGAAACCTCCAAGGTACCCAAAGCACTGCGCGGGCTCCCCATAACGCTTGTAAGCGCGGGGCTGATGTCCCTTGCGTTCATGGGGTTCATGGGAGTCGTCGGCCATTGACAAAACCGAATTCCTAATTGCATTCATTGGCAAGCGAAACAGCGCCGATAGCTACCGGCGCTGTTTTCATGTGTTTTTTTGCTACCTCTGCTGCATGGAACTAAGCATTTGAGCAAGCAGCAGAGGGTTCATGCCGTTCATACCGCCGCCGCTATTCGCGTTGCCCATGCCGCCTTGGAGCATCTGCGCGAGCAGAAGGGGATTCATGCCGTTCATGTTCATACCGCCCGTGCCGCCGCCCGTACCGCCAGCCGGGGCACCGCCCATGCCTCCCATACCGCCCATACCGTTCATGCCGCTCATCATCTGCATGAGCGTCTGCATCATCTGCATATTATTGTTATTGTTCAGGTTGGGGGCCTGCTGATGCCCATTAAAGGGCGGATCCTGTACCTGAGAGACGGGCTGGGACGCCGCGGACCGTGTTTGGGCGGGCAGTTGCAGGTCGGTCGGGACGCCCATCGCATGGCACAGGTCCCCGTATTCGCTCTCGGTAAGGTGCTCCCGCATGGAAACGACATACCGCTGTACACCCTGCATGCCACGCTCACGCCTGATGTGCTGCCCCAACAGTACGGCCGGCTGACCGTGATCGGGGGACGTTGGCTCTTCGGTATCGCTCGCGTTCACAGCCTGCTGAACGGGCGGGCGCGAGCCGCCGACTGGCAGTGATTGCGGCGCATATCTGGGCATATGGCCACCTCCTTGTTTCGTACCTTTGTAGCATCATATGCGCGTGAAGCGAGGTTGTGCACTTGTGGCTACAAAGGCGCATATGATGGTTGAGGACATCTTTTTAGCAGCAGGAGGGAAAGCATGAAAAAACCCGATCTTCGCAGTTTAAAGCAAAACCCGGACCAATTGCAGGAGGCGGCAAAAGGAATCGACCCAGAATCGATGCGCCAGGTGAAAAATGTACTGGATTATTATCAGGGAAGAAGCATGCAGGATCTGCTTGCGGAGTTGCAGGAAAAGATCATCACGGAACGCAAAGCGGGCAGAATGAGCAACGCGCGCCTCGAATCATATGCATCTATGCTCGCGCCCATGCTGGATCCCATGCAGCGGCAGCAAATGCAGGCATTTGTGGAGCAGATGAAAGAAAGCTGACGGCCTATGCCTTCCGCTGTGCTTTTTCCTTGCAGAAATACCGCAGCACGGCGGACTCAAGCGCACGCTCTCCCGGCGCCTGGCCGCTGATTTGCAGGTGATCGATTTCTGAAAACGCGGCGACCGCCTCGCGCAGTTCCTCTGCGCTCAAGCGCTTTGCACCGGACAGGGCGGCTTTGGTTGGCGCGGGAGAAAGGCCAAGCCTTTTCCCGATGTCAAACTCCTTTGTGCGGGAGTCAAGCAGCAGCCGCGCGCCCAGCATGTTTTTAAACTGCCCGGTAAAGAAATGGGCCAGGCCAAACACGGTTTCCGAACCGTCCCGCAGCAAATGCCGCAGCATGGTAAGCCCGCGTTCCTGTTTCCCGAAAAGCAATGCGTCGAGCATACGAAAACGCTGAAATTCCGGGTTGGGCGTGACGCAGGCTTTGAGCGCCGCCTCAGTGACAGGGGAGTTCCCGGCATAATCCGCAGCTTTATTTAATTCGTTTTGCAGGGCGTATACGTCCGTGCCCACCATATCAACAAGCAGCTGCGCGGTAGCGGAGTCGATCTGCGCGCCGCGTTTTTTCAGGCGCTGCTGCACCAGCTTTACGGCCTCTGGCACGCTCAGCGCATCAAAAAGCACGTCGCGGCCATCTTTTTTTGCGGCGTTCAACAGAGAAGTTCCGCATTTGCCGCGAAAATAGAGGACAAGCGTGGTGGTATCCGGTATGGAGGCGGTATAGGGAATGAACTCCATCGCTTCACTGTCCGCCATTTCCCGGCAGACGACGAGCCTGCTTTCCGCAAAGAAGGGCAGCGTTTCGCAAGCCTGGCGTATGGCGGAAGAGAGCGGCTTTTCAAACTCCTGCACGTTCAGGTCCCGGGCGACAGGGTCGACGCGCGAAACAAGAGCGTTGAGCGCGCTTTGCTTTACGAATTCCTCTTCGCCGTAAAACAGGAACAGGCCGGAAACCTTATTCTCTTTGATCAGTTCAAAAAAACGGTTATGATCCATAGCTCCTCCGGGGCAGGTTACGTCTTATTTATGAGTATAGCATATCTTGTGTCCCGGGCATACGGCTGCATCACGAGCCCGCCGTTCTTCTCAAAAAAACGCATTTGCCCGTTCATGCTCGTTGCATAATGCGTCCCGCCGATTTCCGCGCCGCCGGGGTATACGAAAAGCGGGGTACCGCCGAGAGAAACGGCTACGCCCTCTTTGCTTCCTTCTTCCATGGTTGCATAGTAGATTCCGTTTGCGTGCAGGTAACTTTCCACGGCTGAGTTTTCCAGCGCGTCCGGCGTGCCAACCACGACGTCTTTGCCGTTTGCATGGAGATGGACGGCATAGCCGTAAGGGACGTCCAGCACCGTGGCATGCTGATTTGGGCGCGTAAACAACGGCGCAACCCACAGCAGCAGGCACAGTACGGCGCTGATTGCGCAAAAGGCCCGCCTACTGCCGCGCCCGCCAAGGAAATACGGGGAGCAGAACAGCAGGAACAAAAAGAAGCATACGCCCGCGCCAAATGACGCTGGGGGAAGACGCAGCATACCGGGGCTGGCGGCAGCTTGGGCGACGGCGCGCATCAAGACAATGGCAGCGCCGGAAATCGATGCTGCAAACCTTGCAACGGCACTGGATACAGGCGAAATCAATAGCGCCAAGCCTGCGGGCAGCATGGAAAGCGCGCAGAGCGGCACCACCAAAAGGTTGGCGGGCACGCTCAGAATGGACATGCTTTGGAATACGGCGGCGGATACGGGCGCCGTGGACAGTCCCGCGCTGACGCTTAGCGCCAGCGGTTCCGAAAGCGTCTTCGGCAGGCACCGCATTCCATTTAAAAGAGCGGGGTAGAGCAGCAATATGCCGAGCACCGCGGTATAGGACAATTGAAAGCCGATGGAGAACAGCGCGAACGGGGAAATCAGAAGCAGTATCAGAAAAGAAAAGGAAAGCGCGGAGAGTGGGTCGTTCCTGCGGTACAGGATTTTTGCAAGCAACAGGCAGAGTACCATAAGCGCCGCGCGCAGCGTGGGGGCCGCAAACGCGCAGAACGCGCAGTAAAAGAACAGTACTATGAAGATGACAATAAACTGCGCGACCGGTTTTGCGCGGCGGAGCAGTATGAGCAGCGCCCCCGCAAGCAATGATACGTGTAGGCCGGATACGGAAAGCAGGTGCGCAATGCCGGAGCCACGAAAATCGTCCAGCGTTTGGTCCGGAATATCCTCCACGGCCCCATGCAGCATGCCCGCGGCAAGAGCGCCGTTTTCCTGGCCCATCAGCGAAATCAGCAAATCTGTGGCACCCTCCCGCAGCACAAGAAGCCGCCCATACAGGCTGGGCGGGGCATACGCAACGGCAAGCGGGCCATATGAGCGCGCGGTACAGACTACTCCCCGTGAGAAGCAATAAAACCGGTAATCCATGCCGCCTTCGTTGCGCGGCCCCTGCGGCAGGGAAAGGGAAGCGTGGGCAGCCAGCCGCTGCCCGTATGCAATCTCCTGCCCGTCGTACCGCGGCAATGTGAGCAGTACAAGTCCGTCTATGGGGGAACCGTCCGCTCGGGCTTCGGAAAGCGTGACCTGCAGGTTTTGGCCCTGCCGCGCAATTTCTGCAACAGTGCCTGTCAGCGTGCAATTTTCCCTTGGCTCCGGAAGCTTCGGATACGCGAGTTCCAGCCGGAGCGTACCAATGGAAAGAAAAACGAAAAAAACCGGGAGCCACTTGACCCCGGTACGTATGGAAATCACAGCGAGCGCGATGCCTGCGGCGGCTAGCATAAAGCCTGTCTGCCCCGGGAACAGGCGGCCCAGCAGTACCCCCGCCATTATGCCAAAAGCGGCAGTCACAAAAGGGCGGCGGTTGAAATAGCGTTCCCGCTCTGCGTTCATAAAAGATCTGCACTTATAAGAAGCTGCTCTTCCTGCGTACGCAATGCCGCGAAGGATACCCCGTGCTTGCTTTCGTTTACCGCTTTTCCGCTTTCTAGTACCGTACCGGCTTCATCCGCCCAGATAAGCGCTGTGGAGCGCGGGAATTCGTTGTCTTCCGTCATGGCGGCGAGCAATTCGGGCAGCAGCTCCGTGATGCGGGCAGCCTGCGCTTCCATGATCTCAACTCGCTTGTCCGCCAGATATTTGCTGATATCTCCTTTGGGAGAGGACTCCTTTTCGCTTGCCTCCTCCTGCATGGTCAGCGAAAAGCCCTGCACATAACCGTGCCTCGCATATAAAACCAATAGATCCTCCGGCCCGTCCTCCTCGGTTTTTATGAGGTAGACACTGTCGTCCTCTTCGCGCAGGGTAAAACCGGCATCTTCCAGACGGCTCAAAAACACGTCCGCTGAAACACCCGGCGGCAGGGTGGGAGCGGGGGTTGCGCTGGGCGTAATGGGCGCGGGGGTAAGCGCAAGCGCATAGGTACGGTTGCTTTCCTGCAGGCTCACCAGTAGGTAGATGAGCGCGCACAGAAGCAGGACCGCGGCGAATGCGAGCGACTTTTGCAGCGTGGAAGGCGGCTTGTTCTTTTCTTCGGTTGACTTGCTGCTCATGGCGTTTCCCCACTTAATTGATGATGGAAGAATGGGTAATTTGTCGCATATATGGTAAAACAAGTATAATATATCCGGGCAATTATTCGCAAGCGTTGTGGGGAAAATGAGTAAGGCGAATAGGAAAGTTTATTTTTTATAGCTCCCCTCTGGGAAACAATGCTATACTGAACAGGGTTAAGAATTGCGTCAAGAAGTGAAAGGAACGCGCAAAGGAAGAAGGATTAAACGTGCAGACGGAAATTGAGCGACTAAAGCGCGCCATAGATTCGAGTAAGCGCATTGTATTCTTAGGCGGCGCGGGGGTAAGCACTGAAAGCGGCATACCCGATTTTCGAAGCAAAGACGGCATATTTGAAGCCATCAGGCGCTACGGCCATCCGCCCGAAACGCTGTTGAGCCACGATTTTTTCCTTTCCCATTCCGATACGTTCTATCATTATTACCGCGCGATGCTTGTTTACCCGAACGCCAAACCCAACGCCGCGCATGAAGCGCTTGCGGAGTTGGAACACCGGGGTAAACTGATTGCGGTCGTCACGCAGAACATCGACGGCCTGCATCAAAAAGCCGGAAGCGAAAACGTGCTGGAGCTGCACGGCTCCGTCTGGCGCAACAGCTGCATGGCCTGCGGCAAACAGTACGCTCTTCACGATATCATAAACGACGAAGGCGTTCCCAAATGCGGCTGCGGCGGTGTGGTAAAACCCGATGTGGTGCTCTACGGTGAAATGCTTGACGATG
Source organism: Bacillota bacterium (assembly GCA_023409435.1). Taxonomy (GTDB): domain Bacteria; phylum Bacillota; class Clostridia; order Christensenellales; family CAG-138; genus JAEYLA01. Next base: position 8,244 of record JAEYHP010000105.1, read on the forward strand.
CGGTGGTGGACGCTTCCATCCGCAGCATCCGGATGGCCGATCTTCTGATCGTAGGCGGAACGTCGCTTACGGTATACCCCGCGGCGTCGCTAACGTAGTATTTTCACGGCGAAACGCTGGCGCTCATCAATCTTTCCGATACGCCGATGGACAGTCAGGCAAATATCGTGGTTCACGATCGCATCGGGGATGTGCTCCGGGCGTGCATATAGTTTTTATATGTGGTATCAGTATAAGGAGGATAAGGAATGAAGGCAGCCGTATATCTCGATAAGGACCGGATGGCAGTAAAAGAGGTGGAAACCCCGCGTGTGGATCAGGACAGCGCGCTTGTGCAGGTGGAGTCCTGCGCGGTGTGCGGTTCGGATATCCGCATATTCCATCACGGCAATTCCCGCGTCGTCCCGCCTCAGATATTGGGGCATGAGGTTTCCGGCAAAATCGTGGAGGTCGGGAAAAATGTCACGAAGTTCCGCGTTGGGGACCGCGTGGCAATAGGCGCCGATGTACCCTGCGGGGAGTGCGTGTTCTGCGAGGCTGGTATCGGCAACAACTGCCAGATCAATTACGCCATGGGGTACCAGTTCCCGGGCGGTTTTGCGGAATATATGCTGCTCAATAAAACGGTTGTCAATTACGGGCCCGTACATAAGCTGCCGGAGCATGTCAGCTTTGATGAAGGCGCTTTGGCCGAGCCGCTTGCATGCGTGCTCAACGCCGTGGAACTGACCAACATCAGACTGGGGGATACCGTCGTGATCATCGGCGCGGGGCCGATCGGCTGCATGATCATCCCCGTCGCGTACCGGATGGGCGCCACCAAGGTAATTGTCGTACAGCGTTCCCGCCCGCGCCTGGAGGCGGCTAAAAAGTTCGGTGCCGACGTATACATCTGCTCTTCGGAGGAGGATAGCATTGCCTGCGTGCTGGAAGAAACGGGCGGCCTTGGCGCAGACGTCATATTCACGGCCAACCCGTCCCCGCAGTCCCATGCGGATGCGCTCAAGATGGCAAAGAATCGCGCGCGTATCAACCTGTTTGGCGGGCTCCCCGCAGGCAGCCTGGTGACGATGGATACCAATATCATCCACTATAAGGAGCTGTTTGTGCTGGGCGCGCACGGCTCCCTGCCGCGCCACCATCAGCTCGCGATCAAGCTGATCGCTTCGGGCAAGCTCGATATGAAGCCGTTTATTTCGCATCGGTTTGATCTTGACCATATTGCGGAGGCGTTCGCGGTGGCGGAAGGGCATACCGGCATGCGCGTCGTCGTAAAACCGCAGGGGATATAGTAATCAGCTTATATTTCATTCCAAGGCTCTTCCTTGCGGAAGGGCCTTATTTTATTTGAAAAATTTCTCAAAAAATATTGACATTCATTCTGAATGGTAATATAGTTAGTTACACAAGTAGTTAACCAATTATGTAATGTTGGTGCAGCAAAGGAGCAATGATAGGGAAGTGGAACCATGCAATTGAATTTTGACAGCGAAAAGCCCATTTACCTCCAGCTTGCCGAAGGGATAGAGGACGATATCCTCAAAGGCATATTCGGGGAGGAAACGCAGGTGCCGTCCACCACCGAAATTTCGGTGACGATGAAAATCAACCCCGCCACGGCGGGAAAGGGCATAAACCTGCTGGTGGACGAGGGAATTCTCTACAAAAAACGGGGGGTCGGCATGTTTGTTTCATCCGGCGCGCAACAGAAGGTTGCAGATAAGCGCAAGGAATCCTTTTTTGAAAACTATGTAGTAAGGCTTCTGGAGGAAGCGCAGAAGCTCAATATCTCCAAACAGGAGATTATCGCCATGATCGGGAGGGCGGACCATGAACGAGATTGAGATCAAAAACATTTCCAAGAACTACGGTGCGGTGCAGGCGCTCAAAAACGTATCCGCGGAATTCACACCCGGAAAGATCTACGGCCTTTTGGGCCGCAACGGCGCGGGCAAGACGACGCTTATCAACCTCATCACCAACAGGCTCTTCCCAACCGAAGGGGAAATTATAGTGGAAGGGCAGAATGTGGTGGAAAATGACGAAGCCCTTGGCAAGATATTCTCCATGGCGGAAATCAATCTTATTCCGGAAGGCATGCGCGTAAAAAAGGCCATGGAATGGGCGAAGGAGTTTTATCCGGAGTTCGACACTGCCTACGGGCTTTCCCTGGCGCAGAAGTTCGGGCTGAACGTCAATAAAAAGGCCAAGCAGCTTTCTACGGGCTATGGTTCGATATTTAAGCTCATACTCACCCTGGCCTCCGGCGCGTCCATATTGATATTTGACGAGCCCGTGCTGGGGCTGGACGCGCCGCACCGGGAACTGTTTTATCAGGAACTGCTTGCGCTGTTTGTCAAACGCCCCTGTACCGTCATACTTTCCACGCACTTGATCGACGAAGCCGCAAAGGTAATTGAACAGGCGGTCATCATCGACGAAGGCAGGCTTGTTTTAAACCAGCCGGTGGAAGAGCTGCTTGCCCGTGCCCACTCGGTTGCGGGCGAAGCCGCGGCGGTGGCGGAATACTGCAAAAACAAGCGGGTCATATTCGAGCAATCCATGGGGAATTTCAAAATGGCTGCTGTGTTGGATTGCGAAAAGGACTTTGCGCTTGCCCAGTCTTTGAAGCTGGAATTCGGCGGCATAGAGCTGCAAAAACTGTTTATTTATCTGACCAACGTGGAAGGAGGAGGCTTACAATGAACAAGCTCCTGAAAGTTTATCGGTATCAGCTCAATGAATCCCTCTCGTCGGTCGCCATATTCTACCTTGCGCTGCTGGTCTTTGCGGTGTTTTTGAGTATGTGGGACGGCGGTTCCTCTTCCGGGTTTGAATTTGCCTCGGCAATATTCATATTTGTGTTGGGGCTCAATTTGTTCAAATCCAGCTTCCGCTTTCTGCAGTTTTTAGGCGCAACGCGTAAGACATTTTTTGCGGGGAGCCTGATGGTGCTCATTACGGTTGCAGCAGGCATGACGGTGATCGATACGGCATTAGGCAAACTGTTTGCGCTGCTGCAGCCCTATACCACGTTGTTTGCAGAATCCTATGGGCAGAGGAGCCTGCTGGCCCAGTTTTTCTGGGAATTTGTGCTGCTTGCAATGTTCGCGCTCGTGGGTTTCTTCATCACCACGCTATACTATCGGTGCAACAAAATTTTAAAGATCGTTATCTCCCTTTCGCCGGTATATATCAGCCTGATCTTGAATATGATGCCGTCATCATGGCTGATACAGATGTGGAGCGTGATTGGCTTTCTGAGCGGCTTTCGCCCTGATATTGGCGTATGGAACAATATTCTGGGGATGCTCATTACGGTTCTGGCTTTTTCCGGGCTAAGCTTCCTGCTTATCCGCAGGGCTCCTGTAAAGCAGTAGAATGTCTTGAAGCAATAAGGCAATAAAAAGGCGCCCGGCTATTGAGCCGGACGCCTTTTACCGTCCGTTATAGTTACGGCTTTACCGCCACTGCCTCGATTTCTACCAAGGCTCCGGCGGGAAGCTTTGCGACCTGTACGCAGGAACGCGCCGGGAATTCCCCGCCAAACTGCTCTCCGTATATGGCGTTTACAGTTGCAAAATCCGCAAGGTCCTGCAAAAATACCGTCGTTTTTACCACATCCGGAAACTTGCAGCCCGCAGCGGAAAGAACTTCCTTCAAATTGCAGAATACCTGCCTGGTCTGCTCCTCAACGGTAACGGCAAGCTTGCCGGTCACAGGATCAAGGCCGATCTGCCCGGATGTAAATACGAAGCCGTTTGCCGAAATCGCATGGCTGTAGGGGCCTAACGCGGCCGGGGCATGCGGGGCGGAAACGATTGTTTTCATATAAACCTCTCCTTTCTTGGATGGCGTTATCTTTTTAGATGCTAGCATTTTCGGCCTACCGTGTCAATGAAATTCCTGACGGAAAGCCCTGACTTGCAGGAAGTTGATGCAGGAATTTCATCATTTTATTGAAAGGCATGCGGCTTGCTGTTATAATGAATATACTAAGTTTTTGATACATTACAATCGGAGGAAGAATGAACTTACTCATCAGCAACGACGACGGCGTTTTTTCCGCGGGGATTCGCGCGCTTGCGCAGGAACTCAAAAACCATCATCATGTTACCATCGCCGCACCGGAATCGCAAAGGAGCGGCGGCAGCCACGCCATCACCTGCGCGCAGCCGGTGCGCGTTCGTAAAGTCACACTGCCCGGTTTGGAGGACGTGGACGCTTACGCCGTGGACGGCACCCCGGCGGACTGCGTGCGCTTGGGCTGCACCAGTCTGGGCCTGGATGTGGATATGGTCGTATCCGGCATCAACCATGGCGGCAATCTGGGCACGGACGTGCTCTATTCCGGCACCGTGGGCGCCGCTATGGAAGGCGCGCTTTTAGGCAAGCTTGCGCTTGCAACAAGCTGCAACAACCACAATCCCAACGATTTTGGCGCGGCTTCGCACGCGGCGCTGTGGGCGGTGGACTATCTGTTTAAAAACCCCATGCCTATGGGCATGCTTCTTAACCTTAACGCGCCGGATATTGCGGCGGCGGATGTTAAGGGCGTGAAACTTGCGGGCCTTTGCCTGCAGCAGTACGATTACGAACACGCACAGTTTACAGACCCCTCCGGGCTAAAGTATTTCTGGACTCCTTCCGGCAAGCTGACCGAGTGCGCCGAGGGAGAGGATACCGATGAACGATGGGTCAGGGAAGGGTATGTCACCCTCACGCCGATCCATTACGATATTGCCTGCTATGCGTATATGGAAAAGATGGACGTTTCCGGCTTCGATCTTTCCAACCTCGCGAGCAGGCCCAAAGAAAACTGAGCGGGGGTAGAAGTAGCGTATGGAACAGAGCGATCTGCTCGCAAGACTGCAAAGCCAGTTCCCCACACTGAGCAAGGGGCAAAAACAGATTGCCGCCTATATCATGGAGAACTATGACCGCGCGGCGTTCATTACCGCTTCGCGCATGGGACGCATGGTAGGGGTGAGCGAGTCCACCGTTGTGCGTTTTGCCTATACCCTGGGGTTTGACGGGTACCCGGAGCTGCAGCGCGCGCTGCAGGAAATGATCCGCACCAAGCTCACCGCCATGCAGCGCATCCAGCTTACTTCCGATATGGATCAGGCCGATGTATTAAAGACCGTGCTCAAGGCGGATATGCAGAACATCCGCGCCACCGTGGATATGGTGGACAACGAGGTGTTCCAGGGGGCCATGCAGGCGCTTTTGAACACCAAACGCGTCTATGTGGTGGGCATGCGCAGCGCGTACCCAATTGCGCAGTTTTTGACCTATTATCTGAATTTTATTTTGCCCGATGTCGTTACAATCAACGGCGCGTTGAGCGACGCCTGCGAACAGATGGCCCGTATCGACGAAAACAACGTCTGCGTCGCCATCAGCTTTCCCAGGTATTCCACGCGCACCGTGGAGGCGCTTCAATACGCCAAGGACAGGGGCGCTACCACCATCGCCATTACGGACAGCGCGGCCTCACCGCTTATCCCGTATGCGGATTATGGCCTGACGGCGCGCAGTGATATGGCTTCCTTTGCGGATTCGCTCGTAGCGCCGCTTTCGCTCATCAACGCCATCATCGTTTCGGCGGGCCTTGCGCGCAAGGACGAGCTGATGGAGCACTTTGACAGGCTGGAGCGGATCTGGGGCAGCCACCATGTATACGTCACCAAGCCGCGCTACAACCAGTGAGAGGTTTTCCATGAACCTGTTGCTGATGCGCCACGGGCAGACTCAATGGAACCATACAATGCGTACGCAGGGGAGAACGGATATCCCGCTCGATGAAACGGGCCGCATGCAGGCGGCGTTTGCGGCGGAACGCCTGCGGGATGCACACTTGGACGCCATTTACACGAGCCCGCTTCTGCGCGCGCGGCAAACGGCGGAAGCGGTGGCAAGCCTGCACGGGCTGCCGGTCATCCCGGACCCGCTGCTGGTGGAGCGCGATTTTGGCATTTGGGAGGGCGAGGAGTTTTCCGCCCTCGTCAACCGATATCCGGACGCGGTCCGGCTCTGGCGGGAGGACCCGGTGGCCTATACGCCGGAAAATGCGGAATCCCTTACGGATGTGCTCGCGCGCTGCACCGCATTCTTAAAAGAACTGTGCGCGCGGCACACAGATGAAGAAACGGTGCTTGTCGTCTCGCATTCTATTCCGCTCAGGCTGATTGTGGCGCATCTCATCAACCTTGCGCCGAGATACATCCACAGCCTCAGAATGGACAACGCCGCTTATACCGAGTTGGTTTTGCGGGAAAAATATAACACGTTGATGGTGCTCAACGATACCGGGCACCTGCTTGAAGGATAACATGCAAGTCACAGTAATAGGCGGCGGGCCCGCGGGCATGATCGCCGCGGCCACAGCCGCGCGCAACGGGCACCGGGTAACGCTGCTCGAACAAAACGAAAAGCTGGGGAAAAAGCTTTATATTACAGGGAAAGGCCGCTGCAACGTCACCAATGCGGGCGGCCGCGAGGCGTTCTTTGAGAATGTCGTGAGGAACCCGCGCTTTTTATACAGCGCATGGGGTGCGTTGAGCACGGAAGAACTCTACGCGTTCATCGAATCGCTTGGCGTTCCACTCAAAGTGGAGCGTGGCGGGCGCGTTTTCCCGGAAAGCGATAAATCCAGCGACGTGCTGCGCGCATTGGAGCGGCACTTAAGAACGGCCAATATCGATATCCGTTTGCATACAAAAGCGATGGGTATCCATATTTCAGATGGAAAAACGGCGGGAGTGAAGCTTCAGGACGGCGTTCTCCCTGCCGATGCGGTGATCCTCTCCACCGGAGGCGCAAGTTACCCCGCCACGGGTTCCAGGGGGGACGGTTACCGTTTTGCAAGGGAATGCGGGCATACCATAATCGACCCAAAGCCCTCGCTCATTCCGCTTGAAACGGTGGAAGACTGGCCGCGCCTGCTTTCCGGCCTCACGCTCAAAAATGTGACGCTGCGGGCTTACAGCACAGAGAAGCTTGTATATGAAGAGCTGGGCGAAATGCTGTTCGCCCACTTTGGCGTGACCGGGCCGCTCGTGCTTTCCGCAAGCGCGCTTTTAGGCGACGCTGCGGCGGGCGCAAGGCTGACGATAGATTTAAAGCCCGGCCTGACGGAAGAACAGCTGGATAAACGGCTATTGCGGGATATTGAGGCGGCGCAGCAAAAATCGGTGGGCAACGCGTTATACGGCCTGCTGCCGCAGCGGCTGTTGCCCGTAGTGTTTCAGGAGAGCAACATTCCAGCGCAGATTGGCGCAAGCGAGTTCACGCGCGCGCAAAGAAAGGCGCTTGTACAGTCCTTAAAGGCCCTGCCGCTTACCGTAAAGGGGACGCGCCCCATAGAGGAGGCCATCATCACCCGCGGCGGAGTATCCGTAAAGGAAGTACAGCCTTCCACCCTGGAATCAAAGCTTGTGCCGGGACTGTACTTTGCGGGCGAGCTTTTGGATGTGGATGCGCTGACAGGCGGTTACAACCTGCAGATCGCATGGTCCACGGGCGCGCTTGCGGGCATGCTCAAAGGAACTTTCAACTAACGGAGGAATACTATGGCGCTGCACATTGCGATAGACGGCCCTGCGGGCGCAGGAAAAAGCACCATTGCCAAGGCGGTGGCGCAGAAGCTTTCCATTCCGTATCTTGATACAGGTGCGATGTACCGCACGCTTGCGCTGTTTGCGTTAAAAAACAGCGTGAGCCCGCAGGACGGGCCGGGCGTTGAGGCGATATTGCCGCAAGCCGATATTAGTGTATTCTATCAGGATGGCGTGCAGCATATGCTGCTCAACGGCGAGGATGTCACGGGAAGCATCCGCACGCCGGAAGTAAGTAAGGGCGCATCCGATATCGGCGTGCATCCCCCGGTACGCGAAAAGCTGGTGGAGCTCCAGCAGCAGGTGGCCAAACAGGGGGACGTCGTCATGGACGGGCGGGATATCTGCACCGTCGTGATGCCGCATGCGGAATATAAATTCTTTGTTACGGCCACGGCGCACGAGCGCGCCATACGCCGCCATAAAGAAATGCTTGCCCGCGGGGAGACGCCGCCTTCCATTGATCAATTGGAGCAAGATATCCTGGCGCGGGACCATACCGACTCTACCCGCGTCTGCAATCCGCTTAAGAGGACGGAGGACGCGCAGTTGATCGATACCTCCGACCTTACCATAGAGCAGAGCGTACAGCGCGTGCTGGACGCCATACGAAGACAGGGCTAAGGACGGCTTTCGCGCAAACAGGAGGACCATATGCTCTACGTATTTTTTAAATATCTGCTGATGCCGTTGTTCTGGCTGTTTTACAGGCCACTCATCATCGGCCATGAAAACCTGTTCATCCGGGGCAAAGCGATATTCGTCTGCAACCATATTTCAATGGCGGATCCAATCATGCTCGCCATGGTATCGCCGAGGCTCATTCATTACATGGCAAAGGCTGAGCTGTTTAAAAACCCCGTAGGCAATGCACTGCTGCGCCTGTTGCTGGCGTTTCCCGTCAACCGCAAGCAATCGGACATGGCGTCTTTAAAAAACGCCATCCGGGTGCTGGAAAAGGGTAAGGTATTCGGCATATTCCCAGAGGGAAAGCGCGCCGTGACCGATGAAATGGACGTATTCGAAAAAGGCGCGGCGTTTTTGGCCATACGTTCCGGTGCCCCGGTTGTGCCCATATACATCCGTTGTGACACCTACAGAAAAATGCACCTGCGTATGGCGGTTGGCAAGCCCATACTCGTCGGCAGCCTGGTGGCGTCTACGCCCAAGAACAAGCTTATCGACGTGGTGACGGATGAAATCAGCGACGCCATGCGCGTCCTGCAGTCCGTGGCGGAGGGTTAGGCTATGGAGATACGCTTGGCGCGGCACGCGGGGTTTTGCTTTGGCGTAAAGCGGGCGGTGGAGCATGCGCTTTCCCTTGCGGATCCAAACGCGCCGGTCTATACGCTGGGGGATATCATACACAACGCAGCGGTGGTGGAGGAGCTAAAAGGTAAGAATGTCCTGCCGCTCAACGGGGAAGAGTGGAAAGACTTGCCAGCCGGAAGCACGCTCATCGTGCGTTCCCATGGCGCTTCCCCCGAGGTGTTTACACATTTAAAGGAGCGCGGAGTCAATATTGTGGATACCACCTGCCCGTTTGTCAGCCGCATACACGATATCGTGCGGCAGGCCGCGGAAAAGGGGCATACCATATATATCGCGGGCGAAGCGCACCATCCCGAGGTCGAGGGCATACGCGGTTGGGCGGGGGAGAGCGCGGTCGTTCTTGGGGATGTCACGGAGGCGGCAGCGCTTGACGCCGTCCATTCTCCTGCGACGTTCGTTGCGCAGACAACGATCGAACGGGATCGGTTTGAACAAATTCGCGATGCTCTGTTGGCGCGCTGCCCGGATTTGCATGTGGAGGATACCATTTGCCACACCACCGCCGTACGGCAGCGGGAGGCGGAGGAGCTAAGCCGCGAATGCGATGTGATGATCGTGGTGGGCGGGCGCAACAGTTCCAATACGCAAAAACTTGCAAGAGTGTGTCAAAAACACTGCAAACGTACGTATTCCATAGAGAATACGGGCCAACTTTTACTTGAAAAAATCAATTCCAATGATATAATAGGTATTGTTGCAGGCGCATCAACGCCGCAATGGATGATTAGGGAGGTTGTAACAGTAATGAACGAACTGGAAAAAACGACGGTCGAATC
>JAEYHP010000002.1 GCA_023409435.1 Bacillota bacterium
CATCCGCAACATCAAGCAGAATTTGTTCTGGGCGTTCGGATACAATGTCATCGGCATCCCCATCGCGGCAGGCGTGCTATACCTGCTGGGCGGCCCGTTATTAAACCCCATATTCGCGGCAGCCGCCATGAGTTTGAGTTCGGTATCGGTGCTAACCAACGCGCTGCGGCTGAAGAATTTCAAAGCGCCGCGGTAAGGCAGCATCGGCCGGTAAACAACAACGGTTAAATCATTTCAAAGCAATATGCTAAGAAAGGGAATGTATATGAAAAAGGTTAAAAAAGCAATCCTCACAATTTGCGCCGGGGCGATGGCCGTACTTGCGCTCGTTGGCTGCAGCCAGCTCGACGTGGTGGGAAGGGCCTCCATTACTTCGTTTGACGCGGTACTAAAGGCCATACCCGATAAGGTTCAGGCCGATGAAATGAACGTCGGCTGGTCCCTTTCCGCTCCTGACGATGCCGTGCGGTTCATCTGGAGTGAGGATTACAGCAGGAGCCCTATCCACGACGCCATGCTGGAGTTTGACGCGCAGCCGTTTATTGAAGCGGGCCTGGACCCCAGCAAACTTCCGGAAAACATCCAGTATTATGAGGATAAGCTCATGGTGGGCACAAAGTTTGGCAGCGATGAACTAAAATACTTCGGCAAGGCGACCCCTCTCAAGGCATATGAGCAGATCGTCAACCTGTACCGCGACAGCATCGGCTACCACACCGCGCTCGACCATTATGGTGTAAAGCTCGGCAACGGCAACATGTTCGAATGGGCCAAGGACATGAGCACAAACGATAAGGATATCGTGTTTGTGCTGAATCCGGAACCGTTCATCGCGGCGGGCGTTGACCCCAACGCGGTAACTGGTTGGGTGTTTGCGAAGGTTCCTGTGGAAGAGAATGGCGAGACGGTTGAAATGGATAAGTTCCTCAAGCCCTTTGATTTACAATAACGGGAGGCAGCTATGGGAAAAGCGATCATAAAAGTGGACGGAATGTCCTGCGAACATTGCGTAAAGTCGATTACAAAGGCGGTGGGAGCGCTCCCGGGCGTCGCCGCAGTTGCCGTGGATTTAAACGCCAAGACGGTGACAGTGGACCATGACCCCGGCAAGACAACGCTGGGACAGATCCGGCTGGAGATCGAAGACCAGGGTTACGATGTAGTTGGCTAAAAGCTGCCCCGATTAGGCGATTGCCTGATCGGGGCTTTTTTATCTGTATTTCCGGGCATTAAATTCCCCGGAAGGAGAAGAAAAGACGCAGCGGCTTTCCCTGCGGCAGCAGGTATTCAGGCAGCGTACGCGCCCCCCAGCTGTTATCTCCCCCCACGCCCATTTGCATCAGGGAGGCGCGTACGATGGTGTGGTGGACGGGCGGCAATTCGTACGGGTGATGCGCGTTCTCCAATTCATGCGGGGTATAGGGGAGGGCGGAGAATTCCATTTCCCGCATTGTGGAAAACAACAGCCCCCGGCCCTTGTTGTTTACTACCTTGGCATACCGCACGCCCGTTTTGTTGCCCGTTTCCTGCGGAACCAGGTACCGCGCCATGCTATCACGCACAAGGCTTCTGTATACGCTGAGCTTTGCGCCAAGCTTTCTGTCGCAGTGGGTTTCCTCCGGACCCATGCCATACCATTCCAGATGGTCATAATCGGCGCTAAGCTGAAACAGCATTCCAAATTCCGGCATGGGGGAAAGCGCTTCGGGCGGGTCCATCGTAAGAGAGATGGATACTTCGCCGTCCCCCAAGACAGTGTAGCCGACCTGGCAGCTTGAAACAGGAACGGTAGGCAGGTAGTGGGTAAATGTTATCGAAACGGAGCCTTTCCCCTCCCTTGCATGTAATTCAGGCAATTCCTGTGCGGGGAGCTTGGCAGGGTCGAATGGCATGGCATAGAGGCTCGCAAGCTTCCACTGGCCATAGCGGGCGGGCATATAGTTGCCTCTGTCGTTGTCCGTTGGCGCGCGCCAGAAGTTGGGCCTGGGCATATCCTGCAACAGCTCCACACCCGCGTACCGGTAGGAAACCAACCCTCCGCGCAGGCGGGAAAACAGTGCTTCAAAGTTTTCCCCCTTTACGCCAACGTTGAGATGTCCGTGCACCACGCGAAGCGGGGGGGTATCGATGTGCATCGTGACATCCGCCCAGCGTACGGTATGCTGGGCGAACGCAACTTCATGGCCGCTTTTCGCCCAACCCGTATCCTCTTTTAGGCGGAATGAGACGGTTATGGCGTATTCGCCCGCTTCCGTCGGAACGGACGGCAGCGGGAATGTCTTGCTTGCAAGCGGGGGAACGGAGGTCTCCAACGTTTCTTCGCGCAGTGTTTCCCCTTCTTTTTGCAGCAAAATAACGCAGCGATATTGAGACGTATCGGTAAACAGGCTTCGGTTCGTAACCGTAAAGTCTTGTTTACCGAACTGCACGCGGATATCCTGGTACAGGTATTTGATCTCCTGCAGCTTGGGGGATGGCGTCCTGTCCCCATATACTAAGCCGTTCCCGCTGAAGCTGTAATCCGAGGGACGGTCATTAAAATCCCCGCCATAAGCAAAATATGCTTCCCCGTACCGGTTCTTTTGGAGCAGGGATTGGTCGATATAATCCCAGATAAAGCCGCCCTGGTAGAGCGGGTCGCGCTCGGCCAGTTCGGTGTATTTGTTTACACCGCCGCAGGAATTTCCCATGGCGTGCCCGTATTCACACAGGATAAAGGGCTTACTGCGGTTCTTCTGCAAAAATGCCTCCACGTCGGCCGCAGGCGTGTACATCTGGCTTTCGATATCAGTGGTGTCGTTATACCGCCTGTCGTGCGCCACCCCTTCATAGTGCACCAGCCGGGAAGAGTCCTTTTTGCGGAATAGCTCTGAAACCTCAAAAATGTCCCTTCCGCCGAAGGATTCGTTGCCGCAGGACCAAATGAGGATGCAGGGATGGTTCTTATCCCGTTCGTACATGGCGTCTGCGCGGCTTAATATGGCGGGCAGCCAATCAGGGTTGTCGCCGGGTATGGCTCTGTCCATGCCTGCGCCGCCCCGTGCTATGGTATCCCATATGCCGTGGCTTTCGAGATTCGTTTCGTCTATGACATACAGGCCGTATTTGTCGCACAACTCATAAAAGAGGGAGGCATTGGGGTAATGGCTGGTGCGCACGGCGTTGATGTTGTGCCGCTTCATGGTAATGAGATCCTGCTCGATCAGTTCTCTGGTCATCACCCGCCCGTGCAAATACCCGAACTCATGCCGGTTGATGCCTTTGAACTCGATCCGTTTGCCGTTGATTTGCATCAGCCCGTCGTGCAGCTCGAATTTACGGAAGCCCGCCTGTTCGGCAATAACTTCCTGAATTTCGCCTGCTTCGTCGAACAGCGTAAGCGTCAGGCGGTAAAGGTTGGGCTGCTCCGCGCTCCATAGCCGCGGATTTGAAACGGGTAATGTCATCCGCATGTCTTCCCGCAGTTCCGCCTCCATGCTTGCAACCTCAACGCCGTCATCAAAAAGCACAGCAGTAACGCGCCCGGTGCCCTGCGTTTTCAACGTCAGACTGAGGTCCGCGCTTTTAAAATCCCCGGCAAGCTGCGTTTCTATTTTTAAATCCCAGGCATGGGCTTTTGGTACCGCATAGAGGTACACGTCCCGGAATATGCCGGAAAACCGGAAGAAATCCTGATCCTCCAGCCAGCTTCCCGAAGCCCACTTATATACCCGCACGGCGAGCTTGTTTTCGCCTTCCTGCAGATAGGGGGTCAGCTCGAATTCCGAGGGCGTAAAGCTGTCCGTCCCATAGCCCACATACCGTCCGTTGAGCCAAAGCGCGAACGCGCTTTCCACCCCCTGGAACGAGATATGCAGGTTTTGCTCAATCCTAAGCGTTTCAGGCAGCGCAAAGTATTTGACATAGCTTGCGACGGGATTAAACTCGGTTGGGATTTGCCCCGGCGCGATTTCCTCATGCCCGTCCCACGGGTATTGTATGTTGACGTAGTGCGGAATGTCGTATCCTTCCAGCTGGATGTGCGCGGGCACACGGATATCCGCCCACGGTCTGCAGTCATAATCCATGGCTTCAAACCCCCGAATTGCGCTTTCCGCATTCGGGGCATACGCGAATTTCCACAATCCGTTGAGCGAAAGAATAAAGCCGCTTTCCCCTGTATCCGCCTCTGCGGCGTTTTTGTAAAAATGGTGGTCGGAATGCGGGGGCATCCTGTTTTCTTCAAAAAACAGCGGGTCGGCCATTCTCTTATGGTCAAATTGCATACGTCTTTATTGGCCGATAAAGCAATGCGCCTTCGTTCGGCCGAATTCCTTTCCTTATTTCGTTATGGCAAGCGGATATCCGCGGAATTTCCTTATTTCACGGCGCCCGTGATCCCTTCTGCAAAGCTCTTTTGCAGCAGGAAGAATATAATCACCGTGGGGAGCGTACAGACGAGCACAGCGAGCATCAGCATGCCGTAATCGGTCACGTACCCGGTAATGAGGTTGGCGACCAGCATCGGCATGGTGGTCTGTTTGTCGCTGAGCATGATGATCTTGGGCCAGAGGTAGTTGTTCCACGCGTTCATGAACGTGATGGTCATGGCCGCGGCGTAGGTGGAGCGCATGGTGGGGAGGAACATTTTAAAGAATATGCCGATCTCGCTCACCCCGTCGATACGCGCCGCCTCTATGATATCGTGCGGGAAGCTGCGCGCGCTTTGCCGGAACATCATAATGAGAAACGGCGTGGATATGGTGGGCAGTATGAACCCGACCGTCGTGTTGAGCAGGTCCATCTCGGAAAACATCTGGAACAGCGGGATCAGCGTCGCTGCAAACGGCACCATCATGGCGGTCAAAAGCACGCGCATTATGCGGTCCTTGCCCCGGGTATGGAATATTTCAAAGCCGTACCCGGCTAAAGAGCAGATCAACAGGGAGATCAGCGTCAGCGTCGTGGCGTTGACGAATGAGTTTTTCATGGCCCGCGCCAGATCCTGCGAAGCAAGCAGGCCTTTGAAATTTTCAAACAGGTAGGCCCCCGGCAACAGCGTTCCGCGCACAACGTCCACGCTTTTGTTGGTGGCGGAAATCAGCATCCACAACAGCGGAAATACCGACAGAAACGAAACAAGTATCAAAAAGCCGTAGCGGAAGATATCGGCAAGCGTTCGTTTCATCGTTTGTCCCCCGCTTTCATCTGAATCAGCGCCAATACCGCCACAAGCAGGAATATCACATACGAGAGCGCCGCGGCGTAGCCGAAATTCGGGGAGTATTCAAAAGATATTTTGTAGATGTGATGGGACAGTGTGATGGTGGCTTCCGCGGGCCCGCCCCGCGTAAGATTATACGATTCGTCAAACAGCTGCAGCGTGCCGTTGGTGGATAATATGGCCGTAAGCAGTATCATGGGCTTTAATTGCGGGATTGTGATTTTAAAGAACTGGCGGATTGGCCCCGCGCCGTCAATTTTCGCTGCTTCGTATATGGCGGGGTCTATATTCTGCAGTGCCGCGAGGTAAAATACCATATTGTACCCCGTCCATCGCCACAAAAGCGCGATCACGATGACGATGCGCGCCGCCGTTGGGTTGCCCAGCCAGTTGAACGGAGCGTCCAAGATACCCGTCTGCGTTAAAATGCTGTTTAAAAATCCGTCCGCCGCGAACAGCGACCGGAATATGACGGAGTAGGAAACGAGCGAGGTAGCGCATGGCAGGAATATGGCGGTGCGGAACAGCCCCCGGTATTTGAGCTTTCTTTCGTTGAGCATCACGGCTAATATCAACGCGAAAAACAGCATCAAAGGCACCTGTACGATTAAATAGAAGAACGTGTTGGAAAGCGCTTTTTTGAATACGACGTCCTGCAACAGCCGCTCATAGTTGTAAAAGTCCGCCCATCGCATATTTTTGCCAACGCCGGTCTGGAACGAAAGGAGAAGCGCTTTTATCATGGGATAAAAGTTCATCCACAGGATCATCAGCGAAGCCGGAAGCAAGAACGTCCACCCTGTGATGCTGCGTTTCTGTTCAAGCCCAAGGCCGTTCTTCAAGGTGCTGGCAGGCATGAATACGCCCCTTTCCGCGAGAAGTTTGGTATTTTCGTTCTAAAACGGGGGAACCGCCCCATTTGGAGATTCCCCCGCGGTTCTTGAAAAGGGCAGATTATTGGCCCATCAGGAATTTGACGTTGCTTTCCGCTTCGGTCAAAGCCGTTGCGGCGTCCGTGCCGGACATGATGCCGGCGAGGGCAACGCCCACCGCGTCGCGCGCTTCATAATAATACACGCCGGTGATGTTGCTGGGCACCTTGCCCGCATACTCGGTGATGGTGGCGTATATGGGCTGGCCGTTGAAGAAGGCCTGCGGCTGGGCATATACATCGCTTGCGCCCGCCGGGAGATAGGTGGCTAGAGCGCCGGAGGAGGGGAGTATGGTCTCATACAGCGGCACGCTTCCGGCAAACGTGTTTTTCAGGAAGTCAATGGCGAGATCCTTGTTCTTGGTATTTGCGATAATGCCCCAGCTGGAACCGCCGTTGTTGGAGTAATGGGTGGCGCTTGCGGTATTGAGCGTAGGCAGGTTTGTTATGGCCCACTTGCCGGACTGGTCCTGTGCGCTCTGGACAGAGGCCAGGATCCAGCACCCGTTGATGGTTCCCGCGACGGTTTCATTGACGATTGTGCCGATGTATTCGTCCCAGTTGTTCACTTCCACCAGTACCCCTTTGCTGACCAACGCCCGGTAAACGCGCAGCACTTCCTTGAGCTCGGCGTTGTTTGCGATGTTCGGGGTGCCGTCGGCGTTAAAGAGGCTGCTTCCGCAGGATTGGAGGAGTATCATGATAAGGTCCGGCTGACCCGCGACGGAGGAAAGCAGCGGTTTTCCGGTTTTTGCGAGCACGTCCTCGGCTTTTGTGATGAAATCGTCCCAGGTGGTATCGGAGAAATCCTCAATCTTGTAACCGGCCTGTTCCAGCACATCGGTCCGCAAAGCCGTGATGACGGTACCGTTGTCGAACGGAACGCCGTAGTTCTTCCCGTTGACCACGGAATACGCAGTCTTGGCGGCGGCAAACTGGGTAAAATCAATGCCGCTGCCCGTGATATCCAGCATCAGGTCTGGGTAGTTGATGACGTTTTTCTGGTACGCGTTGTCCTGCATCAATATGATATCGGGCAGCGTATCGAGTTGGTTGGAGGTCGCCGCCGTGGTTACCTTGGTCTGCAGGTCATCCCAGGAAGTCTCCACCACTTCCAACGTAAAATCGGGGTATTGCTGCTGGTAGACCTTTGCAGCCTCGTTCATGGCGTAAATATTGAACGCAGGGTCCCAGCACCAAACGGTCAGTTTTTTGGCGCCTTCACTTGGCGCCGCAGGGCTTTCAGGCTTTTCGGCCGCGGGCGCGGGAGCCGGGGTCGCTTCCTCCTGGCCGGAGCTTGGGGCGGTTGTGGTGCAGGCGGTTAAAGCAAATGTCATGAGCAGGGCAAGAAACAGAGCAAGCGCTTTTTTCATGGAAAAACCCCCCTTAAAGCTTTATTCTTTTTGAGTCGTGCCTGGACGAAATCGAAGGCGGAGCGTACGGCGGTGTACATGCATGAACGCAGATTTGATCTAACCTGATTATAACAGCATCGGGGGATTCGGTGTTTTCATTATCGCTCAATAACTGTGCAAATTCGACCATCTACCGCCAGCCCTGATAGCTGAGTATTTTCTGATCCTTAAATCTTCTTTCAAAATACTCGTTGTCCCGCCGCCATTGTAGGGGGGATACGCCCATGAATTCCTTAAAGTGCCTGTTGAAGGAGGAAAGCGTTATAAACCCGCATTCCGCAGCGATCTCCTTGAGCGGTTCCAATGTGGAGCACATCAGCTTGCACGCCATTTCCACGCGGATGAGGTTGATATAGGAGTTTGGAGGAATATGCATGACTGCCTGAAACAGCCTGCGAAAATGCGTCTCGCTGATGTGGCAGGCCTGCGCGAGTTCACAAATTTGGATTTTTTCCGCGTAATGCTTCATTACATAGTCGAGCGCGCCGATGATGGCGGCGTTGCGCTGCGCGGTAAACGCATAGCGCTTATCCTTGCCCGCGTGCAGGCGGGAAATATGGATGATCAGCGCGAGCAGCATGCCGTACGCGCTTTCCAAATGCAGCTCCTTTTGGCTGCGGAATTCATCCATGATATTGATAATGAGGGAAGAAAGCATGGGGTCTTCGCTTTGCGCCAAAAACACCGCGTCGCCAAACGCCTGCAGCGCGATCTGCTCCACCAGGTCCGGTTCCTCCGGAAACGCTTTATATAAAACCGCGTAGACGTCCACGAACAGGTATTCCCACCGGCTTTTTGTGCCCGGCACGCAGCGCGTGTTGTGCGGGAAATTGGGGGGGATGATGGAAAACATGCCGCCCGAAAACGGGCGCGCGTCTTCCCCCAGTTCCAGGTCGCCCGCCCCGTCGTAGCAGTACCCAATCTCCAGATAGTTGTGGAAATGCAGGTCATCGATTCCCAGCCCGTATTCGCGGATCCAGCCGCTGCCTAAGAGCGGCAGGGCGGGGGAGTTCGGGGGCATCTCGTAATAGCGATATTGAATGCCGCGCTGTCTTTTGTTCACGGGTTCCCCTCCGGCTTGATAGGATTGCGCTTTCATTCAAGAAGAAGTGACAACTATTTTACTTCCATATATGAGTAATTATATAGTTTTTATAGCATGTTTAGAAGTATATAAAAGGAATAATATTGCAGTATGATTGGCTTTTTCGACCAACAAAAGAGCGGGCAATGCCCGCTCTTCAGCCGTCGATAAAGTCCGCAGGACTTTATCGACGGGTTTCCTGTGGGTTAAAATGCCGCTAGTGGCGGCATTTTTTTCGCCGATTTGACGCACATGTCGTCAAATCGGATTGAAAGTGGGGGATTTGCGAATCCCCCACACCCCTTAGAAGGATAAGCAGAGAGCGGGCTATGCCCGCTCTCTGTTTTTAATGTATAGGCTTACACAAACTCCCGCATCAGGTCCCGGATCACCGCGGGGTCGGTGGGGTGGTCCACAAGCGGCGCGCCGTCCTTTAATATGGCGTTCTTTTCATGGAACGTCTGACCGGGCTTATGGTACAGCACGCCAAGCGGGATTTTATCGCCGAATTCCATGGCCTTTTCCATGGCGGCAAGCTTGCTGGAAGGGTCATAACCCTCCCCCAGTTCGTAGATGCGTTGGTTGTACCATGCGTAGGTGTTCACCTTGTTGAAGCTTACGCAGGGCTGGAGGATATCCACCAGCGCGTAGCCCTTGTAGGAAATGGCCTGCTTCATGATGGAAACGAGGTGCTCCTTGCGGCCGCTGAACGCCCGCGCCACAAAGCCCGCGCCTGCCGCGATAGCCACAAGCGCCGGGCTAAACGGCGTGTTGGCGGAGCCTTCCGGCTGTACGGGCGTAATTTGCCCTTCCAGCGTAGTGGGGGAGGCCTGCCCCTTGGTGAGGCCGTATATCTGGTTATCGTGCACAAAATGGGTGATGTCCACGTTGCGCCGGATGTTGTGCAAAAAGTGGTTGCCGCCCTCGCCGTAGGAATCCCCGTCCCCGGTATCCACGATCACCGTTAAGCTCTCGTTGGCGATCTTCGCGGCAATCGCGGCGGGAAGCGAGCGCCCGTGCAGCCCGCAGAACGCGTTGGCGCTGATGTACTGCGGCGTTTTTGCCGCCTGGCCGATGCCCGCCGCCATCAGGACCTCATGCGGGGATTTGCCCAACTCGGTGAGGGCTGTTTTCAGGCAGTCCAATATCGCAAAATTGCCGCAGCCCGGGCACCATGCCGTTTCACAGGTTTGAAATACGCTTGCGTTCATTGTTTACCCTCCTGTAACACCCGTTCTGCGATCTCTTCTGCGCTGATCTGCCGCCCGTCATACTTTAAGACGCTTCCCGTGCAGGCGACGCCTGTAAACTCGCGGATTAACCCCGCAAGCTGCCCGGTTGCATTCTGCTCCACGTTGATGATGCTTTTTGCTTGTGCGCTCTTTTCTTTGAGAAGCTTTTGCGGCAGCGGGTATACGTCCCCGAACACCAACGCGGCGTAGCCGCCGCCGTGGTTCGCGTTGAGCAGCGTTACGGCCTCCATTATGGGGCCGTAAGTGGAACCCCAGCCGACCAACAGCGTGGAGAATTCTTCGTTTCCGATGAATTCCGGCTCCTGAAGTTCCTCCATGAGCTTTTCGAGCTTCTTAAAGCGTTTATCCGCCATTCTCACGCGCACTTGAGCCGATTCCGTGATATGACCGTACTCGTCGTGCTCGTCGCTGTCGGCGGTGACAAGATGCTCGCTTTTGCCCGGAAGCATCCGTGGGGAAATGCCGTCCTCCGTATAGCGGTAGCGGAGGTATTCCTGCTGCCCCGCGTCGGATACGCCGCAGGGGAGCACCTCGATGCCGTTTAAATCGTATGGCGCTATGGTGGCGGAAGCGTCGCCCAAGTACTGATCGCTCAGCAGAATGACGGGGATCTGGTATTTTTCCGCCAGGTTGAATGCGCGTATGGTCTGGTAGAACGAATCGGTATGGTTACGCAATGCGATCACCATGCGCGGGAATTCGCCCTGGGACGCGGAGATAACAAACTTGAGGTCGCTCTGCTCCGTGCGCGTGGGCAGCCCCGTCACAGGGCCGGGACGCTGGACGTCTACCACGACCAGCGGGATTTCCGCCATACCGGAAAGGCCAAGCGCCTCTACCATCAGCGAAAAGCCGCCGCCGGAGGTGCCCGTCATGGCGCGCGCGCCCGCGAAGGAAGCGCCGATCGCCATGTTGATGGCGGCGATCTCATCCTCCGCCTGCTCTACCACTACCCCGGCCTTTACGCCCTTTTCGGCCAGGTATTCCATGATGGTGGTGGAAGGGGACATCGGGTAGGCGGAATAGAATTTTAAGCCCGCCGCCAAAGCGCCCAAAGAAAGCGCCCGGCTGCCGGTAATCAGCAGGCAGTCGTTACAGTGGCCGCCGAGGTGCTGATAGCGTTCCTCCACAAGCTCATGCCCTTTTTGCACCGCCTGCAGGTTGACTGCAAGGTATTTTTCCTTGATGGACTCGGCTAAAACCTCTTCAATGCCATCGAGCGCTACGCCAAAGAGCCTGAGCGCCGCACCGATCGCCACGCTGCCCGCCGCGTTCGCGGCCCCAAGCGAGCGGGCGATTTCCGCCATGTTGATTTTGACGGCGCGGGGGTCGTCCACGTGAAGCGCCGCGTCGCAGAGTATGAAGCCGCCTTCTGTGAGCCCGTCCTTGTGCAGTGCTGCCGTTTCCTCATTGAACGCGATGATACCGGTGAACTTGCCGCTGTGCCCGTAAATAGGCTCCGGCCCAAAGCGCACGGTGGTAAAGTTATGCCCGCCGCGCACGCGGGACATAAAATCCCGCATGGTAAACACATGGTATCCGGAGCGTTTGAGCGCCTTTTCCAGCACGGCCGCCGCGGTGTCTATTCCCTGCCCGGCCGCTCCCCCGATTAAAAGATTGTACATCCTTTGCCCTCCGATGTGTTGGAATTATGCCATGTGAATGTGTATTGGTATTATTATAAACATATTTTTATGCTGAAACAAATTGTTTGTATTGTTTTGAACAGGTATAACCGTATACTTGTATACATTGATGCTTTTCAAAGTTTTTGTTATACTTACGCATCCCGGCGTGATATAATCTACTCAAACAGATATAAGAGGGTACGTGAAGTGCGCGCGAAAATAAAAGATTTCGTACTGATGAATGTCGGCACGCTGATGGTAGCGGTGGGCGTTTATTTTTTTAAGTTCCCCAACCATTTCTCAACCGGCGGGGTGAGCGGCCTTTCCATCATATTCGGAGAATTGAGCGGCGTGGTTACGCCCGGGCAGTTCGTGTTCCTCATCAATGCGGCCCTTCTCATCATAGGCTTTCTGGTGCTCCAAAAGTCGTTCGGGCTAAAAACCATATATTGCAGCATACTGCTCTCGCTTGTGACGCGGGGGCTTGAAATCGTGCTTCCGCTGCCGAAACCCCTTACGGACCAGAAACTGCTGGAGCTTGTGTTTTCGGTTCTCCTTCCCGCAATCGGCTCGGCGATTTTATTCAACGTGGGCGCAAGTACGGGCGGCACGGATATTCTCGCCATGATACTCAAAAAGAAGACCAACCTTGATATCGGGAAATCCCTTCTGTGCACGGATTTTTTAATTGCCATATCGGCAGGTCTGGTGTTCGGCATAGAAACCGGGCTGTTTTCGCTATTAGGCCTTGCGTTTAAGGCGGTGGCGGTGGATACCATGATTGAAAACCTGAACCTCAAAAAGAGCATGACGATCATCACCACCATGCCCCATGAGGTGTGCGACTATATCACGAAAAAGCTGCACCGTGGCGCGACATTCTGGCGCGCGCAGGGGGCGTATACCGATGAGGAGCGTTGGGTGGTGCTTGCGGCAATGGACCGCATGCAGGCCAGCCAGCTGCGTACTTACGTCAAATCTATCGACGCGCATTCCTTTGTGGTGCTCAACAACACCAGCGAGATCATAGGGAAAGGATTTCGGACGGTATAGCGTCGAAAAATTGTCTTACGGCATTTTTTCCAGGATTACAGGAATAACCTGTGCCTACGGCACGGGCGGTTGTTCCTGCAGGGAAAGCCTTGCGACGCAAGGCCTTCCGCCGCCACCGCGCATGTCGCTGGCGGCGGTTGGAAGCCTTCATGGGCTGCGGCCCCGATCCCCTATACCCCCCTGATAAGGGGTTGTGAGTAAGAAAAACGCCGCTAGCGCGGCGTTTTTCTTTGTTATTGTGGAGCTACTCTTTGTTCTCCCCAACGGAAAGTGGAGGTTTCCTTGATATGAGAAAGAAGAGGAGCGCCGCCGCTACAAGGAAGAAAGAAAACAGCAGGTACATGTTTGCGTACCCCGCCATAGAAACGAGCACCCCCGCGGCCACGGCGCCAAAGCCTATGCCGCCGTCGAACCCCGTAAAAAACGTCGCGTTGGCGGCGCCCCTGCGCTCCTTTGGCGCGCGGATGGTCGCCATGGTCTGTAAGCTCGATTGCACCGCGCTAAAGCCAATGCCGTAGAGCACCGCACAAATCAGGAAGAATGGCAGCGTATTCGCGCGGGAAAGTACAATCAGCGCGATCATGAGTACGGCAAGCCCCGGGTAAATGACGGGGGAAAACCCCAAGCGGTCGGTCAGCCTGCCGGATACCGGGCGGAAAAGCAGGAGGGAAACGGCATAAACCGTAAAGAACACGCCGATATTGAGTATACCCCTGTCGGCTGCGTAAAGCGACAGAAAGCCGGTAATGGCGCCGTATGTGGCGCTGACGAAAAACATGACGGCGGACGGAGCGATGGACGACTTTTCATATGGAGCGGGGCGCGATGAAAGGGAAGGCGGCTCTTCCCGCTTCCCTTGGCGAAGGAAGAAAGAAACGGCCAGCGCCCCGGCCGCCAACGCGGCGGCGCAAAGAAGCACGCTCGGGATACCGCTTGTTCCGTACAGTGCAAGGCCAATCCCGGGGGAGAGTGCCATGGCGACGCTGCTGGAAAGGCTGAAATACCCCATCCCTTCCCCGAAACGCTGTTTCGGGATGATATCGGTGGCGATTGTGCTGGCGGCCGTGCTTGCAATGCCCCAGCCAAGGCCGTGCAGAAACCGGACCAGAATAAGTCCCCATACGCTCTGCGCCCACAAGAAGGCCAGCGGTATGAGCGTCATCAACAAAACCCCCGCAAGCAGGACCCACTTCCGGCCCAGCTTATCTAAAATCAAACCGGAGACCGGGCGAATAAGCAGGGAAGAGACCGTTACCGCCCCCGTGACCCAACCGAGAATGGAATCGGCCCCGCCTAAGCTTCTTGCGTACAGCGGCAGGGTGGGCAGCAGCAGCTGAAACCCGCAGAACAGAAGCAGGTTTACTCCTGTCATCAAAATAAACGATTTTGTCCAGAGTGGTTGTTTTTCCATGGAATACGCCTTTCTTCAAAATATCGTCATTCGTCCTATTCGCCGGCGAACTGTTTCTCTTTTGTAACCGTTTCAAGTATTTTTCTGAGCAGGCGCACCACCGTTTCCGTCTCTTCGGAGGAAAGATCCTGGAGGGTGACCGCAACAAGCTCCGTAAAAGTCTCATGTATGCGCGGGGCAGCCGCCCGCCCAAGCTCGGTCAGGTAGAGCCGCTCAAAGCGTCTGTCCTTTTTATCCTTTTCCATACGGATGTAGCCGTGCGCCACCAGGTTTTTGCAGGCCTTTGCCGTCGGCCCCTTTCCGACATACAGGTGCTCGCTCAGTTCCTTCTGCGTAATTCCTTCATTAAGGCTGATGACATACAGAAAATCGTGCTGGCCGCTTCGGATGGGAATATCCTTCAGCTTGGCGTTGAGTATGCTTTGCAGGTTCCGATAGATAGCCGCGTTGAGTTTCCCGATGCTCTCCATATACCCCTCCTGAATTCGGTTTCCTATGAAACTAATTTGAGTATACAGCAATATGGTTTCCTTTGCAACTAATAGAATATGCCGGATTTTCTTGAATCACCATATACGGTATAATAAAAGCGCAGTTGGCATTTTGGGAATGCCGCTTAAAATCAGTAACGCCTTGCTTAATGCAGAAGGAGGAACATGATTACTGAACTCGTCGCCCGCCAGCGGGCATATTTTACTTCAGGCGCGACAAAGCCAGTAGGCATTCGCATCGCCGCCCTGGAAAAGCTGCGTGCCGCCATCCGAAAAAACGAGAGCCAGCTCTGTGCGGCGCTCAAAGCGGATCTCAACAAAGCACCGATGGAAGCGTATATGACGGAAATCGGCATTGTGCTCGAGGAGTTGAACTTTACCTTAAGGCATCTTCCCAAATGGGCTAAAACAAAGAAAGTTCCTACGCCTTTGCCCCAGTTCCACGCGAAAAGCTTTGTCATGCCCGAGCCGTACGGCCTTGCGCTTATTCTTTCCCCATGGAACTATCCGTTCCAGCTTTCCATAGCGCCGCTCATCGGGGCGATCGCCGCGGGCAACTGCGCAGTTTTGAAGCCCTCCGCCTACGCGCCCGCAACCAGCCGGGCGATTGCGGAACTAGTGAGCGGCTGCTTTGATCCTTCCTATATCGCTGTCATAGAGGGCGGGCGTGAGCAGAACCAGGCGCTGCTGCGGGAGAAGTTCGATTATATCTTCTTTACCGGCAGTGTCGAGGTGGGCAAGCTCGTCATGGAAAGCGCCGCAAAAAACCTGACGCCGGTGAGCCTTGAATTAGGCGGGAAAAGCCCCGTGATCGTGGACAAAAGCGCAAATATCGCGCTATGCGCAAAGCGCATCGCGTTTGGCAAGGCTCTTAACGCCGGGCAGACCTGCGTGGCGCCGGATTACGCGCTGGTGCACCAAAGCGTGCGCGAGCCGTTTTTAAAGGCGCTCAAAACCGCGTTTGAAAACTGCTTCCCCAACGGTGACGAAAGCGAGCTCCCCGCTATCATAAACGAAAAGCACTTTGATCGTCTGGCGGGGCTCATAAACAGCGGCAGGGTATATCATGGCGGCCGGATGGACAGGGAAGCGCGCCGCATGTCCCTGACCATACTCGATGGGGTAACGCCAAACGACCCCGTCATGCAGGAGGAGATATTCGGGCCTATACTCCCGGTGCTTACGTTTGAGGCGCTGGACGAGGCCATCCGTTTTGTAAACGAGCGTCCCTCCCCGCTTGCGCTGTACCTTTTTACCGAAAACGAGCAGGTTGAGCGCCATGTGCTTAACGAGGTACGCTTTGGCGGCGGCTGCGTCAACGATACCGTCATACACCTCGCCACCTCGCAGATGGGCTTTGGCGGCGTGGGAGAGAGCGGCATGGGCAGCTACCATGGGAAGTTCAGCTTTGACACGTTTACGCATTATAAGAGCATCGTCAAAAAATCCACCTGGATGGATCTGCCTCTGCGCTACCATCCGTACACAAAAAAGGCTGATCGTATGATCCGAATGTTTTTAGACCGCAATTAAAGAAATAAGCCGCCCCGAGGGGGCGGCTTTGTTCTATACTGTGTTACTCCATCGAATCCGTATAGCACAGGCAGATATCCCGGAATGTTTGTTTGAGAGACGCAAATAGTTCCACCGCCTGTGGGTCAAACTGTATGCCCGCCTGCTGGATGATAAACCTTGCCGCGTCTTCGTGGGAGAACGCC
>JAEYHP010000008.1 GCA_023409435.1 Bacillota bacterium
GCGGAATACCGCGTGATCCAGGAGATCACGGACAAACTGGCCGAAGCCATCAAGAACGCGTCGGTGGATATCGTGCCCAAGACCGTCGTCAACATGGGTGGGGAAGGCTCCACCGGCAACACCGGTAGCAGCACCGTCATGGATACGCTGCTGAAGTTCATCACGCTGGATCAGCTCGGCGTATCCCTGCGGAATGCCGCTTCCGAAAAAGAGAAAACGGAAGCGGCCTCGTAAGAGAAGCGTCCCCCTGCGGGGCAACAGCCCCGCGATCCCCCTAAAAGCGCCCGTCTGCTTATGCAGACGGGCGCTTTGCTTGTCGAAAAAGTGTCGTGCGACACTTTTTCGAGGATTACAGGAACAACTTGTGCCTACGGCACGGGTGGTTGTTCCTGCAAGGAAAGCCTTGCGGCGCAAGGCTTTTCCGCCGCCACCGCACATGTCGCTCTTCGGCGGTTTGAAGCCTTCGCTGTAGCTTTCAAATCCCCAAGGTTTTTTCGACAAACTGAGCACGTCAAAAGGAAGGGGTATGGGGATCAGTTGTGCAGCCAGCAGCTGCATATCAGTCCTTGTAAGATCCCCGAATGTACCATTCGGGGGCACGAGTTTCCCCATATTAAAAAAACAAACGTCGGCGCTGAAAGCGCCGATACCTTGAAACCCTGAGCAGGTTCTTGGAACACTTTGGGCGCGCCTTGATTTTCATAAGGCTTTCATTTGTATGGGATACCGGCTCGTTTTCGGGTAATATAGGAGCAAGAGCCTTTTTAAAGACGATACCTAACAGGGAAAGAGGGGGATACTATGGACGAAATCTTTCAAAAGCTGGCGCAGCCCGCTCAAAGGGCGCTTGCTAACGCGGGAATTCAAACGCTTGAACAGCTTGCTTCCCATACGGAAGAAGAAGTGGCCAACCTGCACGGCATAGGTCCCAATGCGCTTGCGGCCCTCAAAGCCGAGCTGCACGCGCGGGGGCGCGCGTTTCTAAAAGAGCAGTCGGACCCGGTGGGGGAATATATCGCGCAGTTTTCTCCCGAAGTACAGGAAAAGCTGCAAACGCTTCGTCGGGCAATCCGGGAGGCCGCGCCCGAGGCGCAGGAGAAAATCAGTTGGGGAATGGCTACGTTTACCCATTACGGAAATCTGGTTCACTTTGCCGCGAACAAAAACCACACCGGGTTTTACCCCGGGGCAAACGGCGTGGCGGTGTTTGCGGACAAGCTTACGGAGTACGAAACCTCCAAAGGCGGCATACAGTTTCCGTACAGCAAGCCCCTTCCGCTTGAGCTTGTAAAAGAGATCGTCCGGTTCCGCGTACAGGAAAATATGCAGCTGCACGAGGCAAAGAAGAAGCACTAATTCCATAATAAGGAGAAAGACGTATGCAAATCAGGCCATATCTGTACTTTCGCAACGTGTGCAATGACGCCATCGCACTCTACAGCCGTGCCTTCAACACCGATATCATCGAGATGATGCGTTATGGGGACATCCCGCCCGGCGGCGGGCCGCCGGTACCCGAGGAGAAGAAGAATAATGTCCTGCAGGCGACGCTGCGCTTCGGCGATAATTTCATCCGCATGTCGGATTCTTTTGGGGATATCAACGATGCGGAATCCGAGCGCGTCGCAATCGTCGTGGAATGCAGCGAAGAGGAAGTCCGGCATGCGTTTGCAGCATTGTCCGAGGGAGGCAGGGTGTATATGCCGCTGCAAAAGACGTTCTTCAGCCCCTGCTACGGCATTGTGGTGGACAAGTACGGCGTCATGTGGAACCTTGCGGCACAGTAATTGAAACAGCGGCTGAAGCGCTGGAAAAGTATTGACATATATCGACCATCTATCTATACTATAGGTAGATGGTCGATATATGTTTGGAGGGATACGAAATGCCGGCCGATAAAACTCTGCTTGCGGGCAGTACGGGCATGATGCTCTTAAAGCTGCTGGAAAAAGAAGATATGTACGGCTACCAGATGACTGAGGAATTAAAGCGGCGTTCCAACGACCTGTTTGCGCTCAAGGCCGGGACACTCTACCCTCTGCTGCATTCTTTGGAAACCAAGGGGTATGTGCGCTCATATTTGGGCATGGCCGCGGGGCGGGAAAGAAGGTATTACGCCCTCACAAAAGAGGGGCGCAGCCATCTTACGGAGAAACAGGCGGAATGGAAGGAGTTTTCCGGCGCTGTGACAAAAGTGCTCGAAGGGGGTGCGCTTCTTGGAACGGTCTGAACGGCTTGCGGCATATCTTGACGAAGTCTGCGCACAGGTACGCTGGAAGCAGGCGCATCCGGTGATTGCGCGCGAGCTTGCGGACCATATCGAGGATGAACGGCAGGGTTTTATTGCGCAGGGCTTTCCCGAGGAAGCTGCGGAAAATCAGGCGATCAAAGCAATGGGGAATGCGCTTGAGGTAGGCAAAAGGTTTGATGAAGCGTATCGCCCGCAAAAAAACTGGAGCGTATGGCTTCCGTTTGCCGTGCTGCTGGTGTTCGGATTTTTTGCAAGGGCGTACGTCAAGGAATCCTTCTCTCTTGACCACACGCCCGCGCTTCTCATTGTGTTCTTCGGGATATGCTTTGTTCCGGTGGACCGGCTGTCCAAATGGGCATGGATTCCATACGGAGTTTATTGCGTGCTTCATGTCGCTATGATAGTAGCGCCTGCATGGATATATCCATATGCCCCTCTAAATTGGTACGCCAATTATTTTCTCCTGTTTCTGCCCGCCCTTTCTGCCTTGCTGATTTACCGGATGCGCGGTCGTGGCATTCTTGGGGTTTGCCTGCTCTGCCTTGCCCATACCGTCATCGCATTGATTGCCTTGCAAAACTCGATTGGAAATTATGTTCTAGTCGCGCTCGCTTGTATGTGCCTGCTGATTTATGCGGTGATACAGGGCTGGTTTACATGCAATAAAGCGATTGCCATATCCATTGCGGTAGGCCCGGCGGTATTGCTCCTTGCGGCCATGGTGGTAGCACAGCCACATCGTTTTGTACAGATGTTGACGCTTGTTTCGCCGGAAATGGATCCGCAGGGCGCAGGATTTTTGGGCACAACAATAAGAGAAGTTCTTGCGGCGGCAAAATTTGTCGGGCCAATGGATTCTGCTTTGCTCGATGGGGCAGTTGTTGACTATATTTTTCGAAGTACACTTTTTGCAAATGACTGTATGCTTACGCTTATTGCTGCACGCTTGGGGAAAATCGTGTTTGTCCTTGCTGTGCTGCTGCTGTTAATATTTATGTTCTTTTCGCTGCGCTTGTGTTTCAAGCAGCGCAGTATGCTGGGAAGGTTTTTATCTTTGTCTGTTTTGCTCACGTTTGCGGTGCAGGCCGCAGGCTACATCGCGGGGAACATGGGAGTTATACTGCTGCTGCGATATCCCATGCCATTTGTCGCGTATGGCAATCAGGCCATGCTGTGTAACCTCATTCTGTGCGGGCTGCTGTTTTCCACATTCCGAACCGGGGCGCTGCTGGATGATCGCGTGATGCAGAGGCAGCCGCAGTGGAAAATCAAATTGGTACGGGAGTTATAATATCTGGTACAAAAATGAGCGAGGCATACTTGTAAAGTATGCCTCGCTTCCCTTTCAATGAGTTACCATCTGTTCCTGTGAATCTTGTCCGCCGCGCGGTATTCATGCTGGATCGTAGTGTCCATATCTTCTTTTGGGTAGCCGATGGAGATGTAGCACGGCATTACATAATTGTCGGGGTGGACTATAGCCTCCTTCAAATACGCGACTTCATCGGGGAACGGGATGCGGAATGCGGTTCCCAGCCCTTCTGCGGCTGCGGCCAGGAATATGTTTTCAATGCAGCACCAAATGGAAGCAAATCCGTTGAGATCATTGATGCTCTTGGGTTTCAACAGCGGGCAATCCTGCCGGAAAAACGGCAGCACCAGGCAGCCGGAATGGTACAGCATGGCATACTGCTTGGGCACGCCCTGCATATACATGGCCCTCTGGATAGGGTCGCTCATGTTGCAGCCATCAATGAACTCCTGCACACGGTTCTTGGAAAATGACTTGGGGATCTTTTGGATGATCCGTGCTTTTTCGGCAGGGTC
Organism: Bacillota bacterium; assembly: GCA_023409435.1. Lineage (GTDB taxonomy): Bacteria > Bacillota > Clostridia > Christensenellales > CAG-138 > JAEYLA01. Next base: position 4,079 of record JAEYHP010000008.1, read on the forward strand.
AGTGATAATAACAAATTCCCAGTTACGCAGATGATCGTTGGTCGGGGCCTTCAGGCCCGCATCGAGTATCCGGTGGAGAATTTCCGCCGGGATTTCCCTGTCCTGCAAATCGCGGATGGTCTTTCTTTGGGCAATGGCCGTATAAAACTCCATGGGGCGCTCCTCCTTCGATGAAGATTTTTTATGCTCAGACCAATCCCTTTAAATTTTGAAGGATGCGCGCAAGGGAGTGCTCAAGCGCGTCGATTTCTTCTTCCTGCAAGCCTTTGTAAAAAAGCGCGGTCATCCTCCGGGACACTTCCGAGTATTTTTCACTGAGTTCTTTTGCCTTTGGGGTTAGCACGATGCGGATCATCCGCCGGTCGTCTTCATCGTACACGCGCGACAAGGTACCGCTTTCTTCCATGCGGTCAAGCATGCCTGTCAGCGTGGTCTTTGCCAAAGACGTGCGTTTGGACAGCTCCACAATGGGCAGGTTATCTTCCTGCCACAGGACATAAAGAATTCTGCCCTGCGCTCCGTTAAAGTCCTCAATGCCGGATTGACGCAGCAGCGCGTCGAACACCCTGTCCTGCAATTGCTTTACCTGGGAAATCAAAAATCCGCCGTTTCTTTCCGCCAATCACACCACCCTTTCTATAACGGATTGTACTATATAGTACTAATGAAGTCAACCATTTGGATGAAAAAGGCTTTATTCGCCTTCCTTGACAAGGGTTCCTAAGCATCGGATAATAGAAAAAAGCGTTCACTGGCTTTTAGACTACTTTCAGATGAAATATTTTCAAAAGGCGGAATATTGAAATGGATCAAACAACGGCGGTTATGACCCTGCTGGGCGGGCTTTACCTGCTTATAAGCGCGCTGCGCCTTGTCATACAGAAGCGCCGCATCGCAAAGAACGGGGAAAACGTGCGCGCCAAGGTATCGGGCTTTGAAGGCAAGCATACGGTATACCGCTTTATGCGCGGCGATAAGTCCATTACCGCGCGTTCCCTGCAGCGTACGCGGTATGACGGCAAGCGGCTCAATACCGTGGAAAATGTTTATTTTAACCCCGAAACGCCGCAGCTTGTGGTGATCGCTCACAACAACAGCATTGAGTTGAACGCCGTATTTATGGCGCTGTTCGGCATCATTGCCGCCGGGTATGGGTGCTATGCGCTGTTTATGCAGTGACGGGACCGTACCCTTGGAACATCAAATATTAGGGGGCAATCGCCATGATCATGGAGTTTAAAAAAAGCAAGATCTTATATTTCGTCCTGTTGGCCGTTACCTGCGCATTGGTGCTTGTTTTGCTTATTCCGCGCGCGTCGACGGTGGACGGGCAGGTGGTATATACCTCCCTCATATCCGGCGGCCGGGCGGTAGAGAGCGTGATATTGCGGTGGGTTTTCATCCTGTTTGGCCTCTTCATGGCGCAGATGGTCTCTTCTGCCGTCGCTTCCTCCATCGGCAACAAGGAGTTTCAGAAGATCGCATCCGAACTGTTGAAAAACTGCGATACGGAGGCGTTCTTTCATAAGGCGGGACCGCTCTTTAAAAAAGGGAGCCGCCAGACAGACCTGGTCAAATACTTTTTGATCGGCAAAGGCTATGTCGCGAACGGAGAATATGAGAAAGCCATCGCGCTGCTTGACGCCGCGCAGGAGCAGGCGAATGTGGACTGGATCACGCACGACATGCGCGTTTCCCTCTGCGGCGTGTATTCGAATGCCTGCATCGGCTATGCGGAAACCGGGGACAACGACGCTGCGGTCAAGCTTTACAGTAGGCTCAAGGCCGTTGCGGACGCTACCGTCAACAACCGTGACGCGTATGCCGCGGCGGACGCCATGCGCCTTGCAACGCGGGACTATATCGCGGTGTTTGCAAAGGAAGGGTTTGACGATACGGCGGCTTTCGAACAGCACATTGAAAAAGCAAAGACCGAGTATGAGCGCGTCATCTACCACTATGCACTGGCAAGGCTAAATGAGCGGCTCGATCGTCAGCAGGAAGCCAATCGCAGCTATCGCTACGTGGCCGTAAACGGCAACAGATTCGCCTGCGCTGCCGCGGCAAAGGCGCGGTTAAAGGAGCGGGGCGCCACGCTGAAAAAAGAAGACGCAGGGCTTTTATAGCGCCTGCGCCGGAGTGTCAATAAATCAGCTTGAGGGTTTCAAGGTATCGGCGCTTTGGTGCGCCGACGATAATTTTTTTACTTTGGGGAAACTACGTTTCCTCAAACCCCTTCCTTTAGAACGTCGGAGCCCCTTTATTTGTCAAGCCGTTACAAGTGAGATAACCTCAGCGGGCGTCTTGCAGGCAAGAAGCGCGCGCAGGTTGTCCTCATCCGCAAAGAAACCCATCAGCGCAGGAAGCAGCTTGACGTTATCGTCCATCTTGCGCATCGTCAGGCAGAGTATGACGGAAATCAAAATTTCCTCATCCTTGTCCCCCATGTTGCGAAATACGACGGGCTTTTTGGGAACAGCGATTGTGATAGCTACTTCGTTGATGTGCTCGGGGTAGGTGTGCGGTATGGCGACATTGATTTCGCCTATGGGAAGGCCCGTGGGGTATTCGTTTTCGCGCTGGAGCAGCGCCTCATAAAACGTATCTTTGGCAACTCCCTTCTCCATGAGCACTTTGGCAATATTGTAGAGCACCTCGTCCCGGGTTTCGCCCTCCACCCCCAAAAGCACAAGGTCTTCACGCACCTTATCCGCAAACGGAACCTGTTCTCTCATTCGTAAGTCCTCCAATTCGGCAATCCTTCTAATTTTGGATATAATGATAGTATTCTGGTAAACCTAACATTCAATGCAGGGCATCGTTATCCCCGCCCGCGGAAAAGCAGAAAGCCCAAGCGGATGCTATTACAATAGCCGCTTTTGCTTCCGGCTGGCAAGCATTATTCATGAAACGTTGGGTGTATCGTGCCAAATGTGCATTCGCGCAGTGCAGCGACCATATAAACCGTAACCTGAAAGTTTCATTTGAAACACATTGTATCAGAAAGGAGGGCATAATACAAGAGCGCAAGCCCCAAAAAGGGTTGAATTATGCACAATTTGGAGATTTACAATTGCATATTTACAGAGTAATAAGTTTCACTTGACATGGTAATTGCGTGTGCTATAATTGAACAAAAGCAAAACGAAACATACCTATGCTGTCAATACGAAAGAACAAAAGCAAGTGAAACAAAAATGGTCCCTGGCTGTGCGCTGCGGCTATGCCCCGGGATTCTCCCGGTGAGCTTCAAATTTTCCACCAAACAAAATCTAGGAGGTAATTCATATGGCCGGTAACGTAAAAAATATTCTGATCTCCTGTGGCACGGGCGTTGTAACGAGTACGCTCGCCACCAACCGCCTGAGCAAAATGCTCGACGAGCGGGGGTACAAGGGGCTGTATAAGACGACCCAGTACAAGATCGCGGAGCTTGCCTCCAAGGACGACGGGTTCGACGTCATCGTCCATACCACCCAAGTTCCCAGCTACCTGAAGACGCCCTGCGTCAATGCGCTGCCGCTGGTTACCGGCGTAGGCATGGATAAGGTTGCGGACCAGGTTATCGCCATCCTGTGGCCGAACGGGAAATAATTAAGAATCTTACGCGCAAGGGCTGATCGGGAGCCAGCCCTTGCGCGTTTGAGAGTAAAGCAAAAAGAAATCTAGGGGGGTTACTATGGTAGTAGATGCAATTTTAAGCGTATTCAAATTTATCTCCGATCTGGGCGTATCGGTTATGATGCCCGTCATCATGCTGATATTCGGCCTCGTTTTGGGCGCCCCGTTCGGAAAGTCTCTGCGCGCAGGTCTCACGGTCGGCGTAGGGTTCATCGGCCTGGGCCTCGTAACAGGCTTGCTGGGCAGCAGCCTGGGGCCTGCCGTCCAGCAAATGGTAGAGCGTTTTGGCTGGTCGCTGGATGCTGTTGACATCGGGTGGGTTGCATCCGCGGCCATCGCGTTCGCGTCCCAGGTCGGCACGTTCATCATCCCCATCGGTATCATTGTAAATGTTGTGATGTTGCTCACCAAGACCACGCAGACGGTTGACGTGGATATTTGGGACTATTGGCATTTCGCCTTCACCGGCGCGCTGGTGCAGAGCTACACCGGCAGCCTGTGGATGGGCATCGTGGCTGCGGCGCTCAACATGATCATCATCATGGTTCTGGGCGACTGGAGCGCTCCCGGTCTTGAGAAATACAACGGCCTCCCCGGTATTTCTCTGCCGCACGGCTTCACCACCGCGTTCGTTCCCTTCGCCTATCTCTTCTGCAAGATCATTGATAAGATCCCCGGCCTCAACAAGGTCAACGTAGATATGGAAAACATCCAGAGGCGCCTCGGTATCCTGGGTGAACCCATACTCATCGGCCTGGTGTTCGGTATCATTCTGGGCATCGCGGGCGGCTATTCCGTCATCGCTGTTCTCCAGCTCGGCATGAGCCTCTCCGCGTGCTTGGTACTCATCCCGAAGATGGCAGCCCTGCTGATGGAAGGCCTGATCCCCGTTTCCGATGCCGCGCAGGAATTTATTTCCAAACGCGTCAAGGGCGGCGGCAAACTTTACATTGGTCTTGACTCCGCCGTTGGTATCGGTCATCCCATCTGCATGACCTCCGCCCTGATCCTCGTTCCCGTCAGCGTTCTGCTCGCGATCATACTCCCCGGCAACCGCGTGCTCCCCTTCGCTGACCTGGCGGTTATCCCCTGGATGTTCGTTCTGTTCATTCCGGCCGCCAAGGGCGACTTCCTCCGCAGCCTGATTTCCGGCTTCTTCACCCTCATCATCATGCTCTACTGCGGTACCGACATGGTGGATACGTTCGTGAAAGCCGCTGTTGCTGCAAACCCGACTTCCTATGCGAACGCCGGTAACTTCTCCAGCCTGTGCGATGGCTCCAACCCCCTGACCTGGGCGTTCTTCCGTATCTCCGGTCTTGGTTGGCTCGGCATCGGCATCATCGCGGTCATCGCGATTGCGATGGCTATCATCAACCGTAACAAGATTCTCAAGGAAACCGCCGCTGCTCAGGCATAAAAGACATCAGACTTTATGCTCCCCATACTGCCGCCCGGCTTTAGGTCGGGCGGCAGTTTCCTAAAGAAAGGAAAGTGTTTTCTGTGCAAAAAACATATGTCTACGAGCCTAAGGGCTATCGGTTCAGAATTGTTATTGTCGGCTATATCATGATTGCCATTGCAGTGGCGTGTATCGTCCTATATGCGTTTGAACCCACGCAATATCTTTATCTCTTCGCCCTGGCCGCCGCAGTCTACGGCGCGCTCAATACGTTCGTATTCAAGAGCAACCCCAAGGAAGTGGTGATCGACGATGAAACGGTCTCCTTTGTTTCCTTCGGGGAAGCCAAATATAACATCGGCAAGCTCAAAACATTCAATGTCCGCGAATTCGCGAATGCCCAGTTTTATATCCGCGTAGAGGAAGAGGGTGGCAAGCATGGCCGGTACTGGGTACATTATTACTACTTTGAAAACCGCGAGGAACTGATTAACGAGCTGTACTGCATTGAAAAACGCATCCACCCCAACAGCCTCAAGTTTCGCGGACGGGAAAACATGTTCAACATCCGGCCCTGCTATGTGCAAAAGGCAGATCCCAATCAGGAAGTGGAGATCGATCCGTTTTTCCAGGAGTAATGGATGAAACGGATTTTATAGAGTTATTCAGGAGGCAAACGATGCACGAGAAACAAAAACAGGAGATCATTAAAACAGGCATATCGCTGGACAAGTACGGTTTAATCGCGCTTTCGGGCGGCAATGTCAGCGCGCGCATGGAAAACGGAGATATCTTAGTCACCCCATCCGGCATGATTTATTCGGACATGGTACCCGACGACGTGCTGGTCATGGATATCGAAGGCAACATCAAGGAAGGCACGCGCAAGCCCTCCGTGGACACCAAGGCGCTTTTGTATGTGTTCAAGCACCGCCCGGACGTAAACGGCGTCATCCATACGCACCAGCCCTACGCCACGGCCATCGGCCTTGTGCAGGACGAATTCCCTGTAGTGGTGACCACGCTCGCGAACGCCACCAAGGGCCCCGTGAAGGTCTGCCCGTTCAGCTCCGCGGCGAGCCTCGATATGGGCATTGAAACGGTCAACAACCTGGGCGATACGCTCGCCGTCATATTGAAGCACCACGGCGTGATGGCGGTGGGAAAATCCCTGAAGGAAGCGCTCTACGCCTGCGTCTACCTGGAGGAAGCGGCCAAGACCTATCTCATTGCAAAGGCCGCGGGCGATGTTGCCTCCATGACGCCCGCGCAGGTGGAACAGGCTGTCAACGTGTTCAAGTACTACGGCCAGGGTACCGCCGAAATGCCCGATGAGGTTACGAAAAAGGTATAAAAAGATGGGTCCCTAGGGGGTGTGGGGGATCGCAATCCCCCATGCTTCAATCAAATCTGGACGATTGGTTGTGCAGCGTTGAGCTGCACATCATTCCCTGTAGAATACCCGAATGTGCCATTCGGGTGCATGCGCGTCAGATTTGTGGAAAAAAAGTGCGTACGACGCACTTTTAACCTACGGAAACCCACGCATAAAGTCCGTAGGACTTTATGCGTGGCTATTATATACCCAAAAGCTGCTTTTTCTTGGCCTGGAACTCCTCTTCGGTCAGGATGCCTTCGTCCCGGAGGCGGCTGAGCTTGCGGATTTCCTCCGTATAGTCGGCATTGGCGGCCTCGGCGGCAGGCGCGGCTTTTTTGGGGCAGATTTCCCCAAGTTTTTTTAATATTGCGTCCGCGCTGCCTTTTAGGGAGCGAAAAATAAGATTGTTGGATTTTGTCGGCGTAATGAGCAGGGGAATGAATAGCTTCCGCGGGGGATTTCCCGCGACAGCCAGTTGTATCTTCATGGCCGTGGCCACATACTCGCCGGAGAAAACCATGGAAAACGACCGGGCAACGCCGCCCCGGCCCATTTTGCCCTGCTCCTCGATATATTCGTAATCGAGGATATCGCCGTACGGAACCAATTCCCCGGAGCTTGAAAGCAGCATGAGACGCGCGTTATCGTCAAATGCGGCAAAATTGCCAAAGGACTGTGTTGCTTTGAATTCAGGCGGCATAGGAAGATCCCCCTTTTACCTCAGCGTAAACCCAGTATAGAGGCCGCCTTATCGGCTGTCAAGAATGTTTGGGAGTACCCGGGTTTCGTTTCGGCCAAAATAGAAGCATAATGTTTTGTTTTCCTTGACATGCAGGGCGATTATGCTACAATATGAAAGTAAATCGAAATCAACGAACATGGACAGCTTAAGAAACCCATCTGCGGCAGGCGTTTACCCGGTTTCCGAAACGAAACGGATGGAGAAGAAATCAATATGAGACAGATGGAAGAACGCCACCAGGCAATCCTGCAACGCCTTCAGCTCAATGGAAGGGTCTATGTCGCCGATTTAAGCCGCGAGCTGGAAATTTCAGAGGTTACCATACGCAAAGACCTCAAAGAGCTCGAAGAGCGCGGGGCGCTCAGGCGCATCCACGGCGGCGCTTCCAAGCTCACCAAGGTAGCAATGGAGCTTTCGCTCGATGAGATGCGCAAAATCAATGTGGAAGAAAAGCGCGCCATCGCAAGGGAAGCGTATCAATTTGTTTCAGACAACGACGTCTTGCTGCTGGACGCCTCCACCACCAGCGGCGAGCTTGCATATTTATTGCGGGATGGAAACAAAAAAGGCATTACCGTCATTACGACGGCGCTGCATATCGCGTGCGAGCTGGTCCCGTGCGAGCACCTGGAAGTGGTGCAGATCGGTGGGAATATCCGGCGCACGCTATATACGGCAATGGGCCCGCTTGCGACCACCGCGATACGGAGCCTGCATGTGGACAAGGCCTTTATCGGCGTAAACGGTATCGACGCGAAGATCGGTTATACCACCCAGAACCTGCTTGAGTGCGAGCTCAAGCGTTGCATGATCGAGTCGGCCAGCCAGTCGTTCGTATTGGCGGATTCGAGCAAGATCGGCATCGTGCGTCTGGGCGTGGTCTGCCCGGTGGGCAACGTGGACTTTTTGATTACGGACGGCAGAATAGAGCCGGAAACGCGCAGCGAGCTGGAGCGCACGGGCGTGGAACTTGTGGTTGCGGAACTATAGCGCCGCGCAAACGCGGCCTTTATAATAATTGTAGCAAAGCAGGACGGAGGACCCAGAGGTAATGGTCATAAAAGGGAACCCGGTATCCCCGGGGATTGCGATCGGCGAAGTGTATCTTTTTCAACCGTTTGTGCCGGATATCAACGAAAAAAGCATCCGGCAGGACGAAGTAGAAGCAAACATACAGAAGTATCACGATGCGAAAAAAGCCGCGGAAGCGGAGCTTGAGAACATCGTCTCCCATCTGCAGAAGGACGAACCGGATAAGGCGAACATATTCGTCGCGCATCAGGCCATACTGACCGACATCACCATGGAAGAGGAAATCGTCGAAATGGTGACCGACGAGCTTCGTTCCGCCGATTACGCGATTGCGGAGATTTACGACCGTTACGTTGCGATATTCGAAAACCTGGAGGACGAACTCATCCGCGAGCGCGCGGTGGACTTAAGGGATGTACGCAACCGCCTGCTTCGCTGCTGGGCGGGCGTGGAGGAAAAGAATCTCGCCACGCTGGAGCACGACGCCATCGTGGTTGCGGAGGACCTTTTCCCTTCGGATACCGCCACCCTCAACCGCAAACGGGTGCTTGCCATACTCACGGAGGTGGGCGGCTCCACCTCGCATTCCGCCATTATTGCAAGAAGTTATGAAATTCCCGCGGTTCTCGGCATCCCCAACGTGCTCACCTGCCTCAGGCAGGGAGGCGCCGTTATCGTGGACGCGCTGCAGGGCACTGTTATCGTGGATCCCACGCCCGCGGAGCTCAAGGAATATACGAAAAAGCTCGAAACCTACCGCGCCAAGGTGGCCGAGACCAAGAAGTTCCTGGACGCCCAGCCCCTTACTGCGGACGGCGTGCGCGTGGACGTCCAGCTCAACATCGGCTCAGCCGGAAAAGAGGAGCTCGACGGCAGCCGCTACACAGACGGCGTGGGCCTGTTCCGCACCGAATTTCTGTATATGGGCCGCGCGCAGCTTCCCTCCGAGGAGGAGCAGTATATCACCTACCGCAGGGTGCTCGAGACCTATGGGGACCGTCCCGTCATCCTCCGCACGCTTGATATCGGAGGGGACAAGCAGTTAAAAAGCATGCAGCTTCCTAAAGAAGACAACCCGTTCTTAGGCAACCGCGCGCTCAGGCTCTGCTTTACGCATCCGGCGCTGTTCTGTACCCAGCTTCGCGCAGCTCTTCGCGCTTCCGTTCACGGCAACCTCTGGATCATGCTGCCTATGGTGGCGAGTCTCGACGATATCCGCCGCGCCAAAGCCATGATCGAAGAAGCGAAAGCGGAACTCACCAAGGAAGGCATTCCGTTCTCTTCCAGCTACAAGCTGGGCATCATGGTGGAGATCCCTTCTATCGCGTTCATTGCCGACCTTGCGGCCCAGGAGGTGGATTTTGCGTCCATCGGCTCCAACGATCTCTGCCAGTACATGACGGCGGTGGACCGCATGAACCCCGCGCTGGTGGACTATTACCAGAGCTACCATCCGGCCATGTTCCGCCTAATCGGTTATGTGGTGGAGCAGTTCAAACGCTTCAACAAGCCCGTGGGCGTATGTGGCGAAATGGGCGGGGATCCGCTTGCCGCCGTCGTATTGGTGGGCCTTGGCATGCGCAAGCTAAGTATGGGGCTGGCTTCCGTAGCGCCGATTAAAAAGCTGCTGTCGGGGCTGACCATACAAAAGGCGGAAGAAATTGCGAATACGGTGAAAGTCCTGCCCACCGCAGACGAAGTGAAGGCATACCTGAAGGCCGAGCTTTCCGGGCTTTATTAAGTGTAGTGCGCGAAAGAAAAACGCGCAGCAATATTAGCAGCAACCTGAGGAGGAGAACCATGTATACAAAATCCACCATCGTCAAAAATGCCACCGGGCTCCATGCCCGCCCCGCGTCCGATTTCGTGGCTGCGGCCAACAAATTCGCTTCCAAGATTACCATCCGTCGGACCGACGGCGAGGGCGCGGGCGTGAACGCGAAATCCATCGTTCTGCTTCTCTCCCAGGGTTTCTGCCAGAACGAAGAAGTGGAGATTACCGCGAAAGGCGATGATGAAACGCAGGCGGTGGACGCGCTCATCGCGCTCATCGATTCCGGGTTTGGTGAATAGCGCGGCTTTGCCGCCGTTTTTCCCGGCTGTGAGCGCCGAATGAAGGTACTTATTGCTTCAGGAGTATCCCATTTCGTCTTACGGCCATTTTTTTCGCCAAGGGGATATATCAATTCACAGGTCCCCTGATATGCTGCGGCAGCGGCGTATTATTTTTCGTATTTTTTGCCTATTTATCTGTAAATCAAGTTGACTTTGGTTAAGATAAAGCATAGAATAATAGATGCCAGGATACATTTGATAATATGGTTTACGTTTGTAAACTTTAAGGATTTGAAAGGAAGTGGTTGTTTTGACGAATTCCAAGCTTGATACGTTTACCTGTGCAAGCCCGGAAGAGTGTTACAAGGACGATAAAGACCTCCTCCGACGCCTGATGGAAGGTATGATGGTCGTCAGAAAGTTTGAGGAAAAGGTGTTCGAGCTTTTTGGCAAGGGCATGGTCCACGGAACGACGCACCTTGGCATCGGGGAAGAAGCCACTGGCATCGGCACCGGCTATGCGCTGCATGCGGACGATTATATGCTCGCCACCCACCGCGGGCACGGCGAAGCCATAGGCAAAGGCTGCGACGTCAACCATATGATGGCGGAAATACTTGCCAAAGAAACCGGGCTCAACCGCGGGCGCGGCGGTTCCATGCATATCTGCGATTTTGATAAGGGCGTGTTGGGCGCAAACGGCATCTTAGGCGCGAACGGCCCCATTGGCTGCGGCGCGGCGCTCACCGCAAAGAAGAAAGGGCTGGACCGCGTCTGCGTGGTCTACTTTGGCGACGGCGCATCCAACGAAGGCGCCATTCACGAGGCAATGAACCTTGCCACCGTGTGGAGCCTGCCCGTCATGTTCATCATGATCAATAATACCTACGGCATGTCCACGCCGCTTGATAAAGTTACCAAGGAAACAAACCTCTCTAAGCGCGCCGCGGGTTACGGCATGCAGGCCGTGGACTGCGACGGCAACAACGTGCTTGAGGTATACGATACCATCAAAAAGGCCAGGGAGTATGTCGTCAAAAACGGCCCCATGCTGATTGTGGAGCACTCCTACCGCACTTCCGGCCACTCCAAGAGCGACGGCAACCTTTACCGCACCAAGGATGAAATCGGCTGGTGGAAGGAGCGCAACCCCATCCTCCGCCTTGAAAACTATTTGATCGAGAACGACATTTTCACCAAAGAGCAGATCGACGAAATGGACAAGAAGACCTCCGATCAGATCGAGGCTGCCGTGCAGTTTGCAATGAACAGCCCCTCGCCGGACCCGGAGAATGTTCTGGACGGCGTGTACGCGGAGTAAAGGGGAGGAGGAAAATGGCTATGAAAGAAATTACCTACGCGGTCGCCCTGAACGAGGCGATGAGCGAAGAAATGCGCCGGGACGAGAACGTGTTCTTCATGGGTGAGGATATCGGCGTATATGCGGGCGCCTTTGGCGTATCCAAGGGCATGGTGCAGGAGTTCGGACCCGAGCGGGTGATGGACACCCCCATTTCCGAAACCGCTTACATCGGCGCGGGCGTGGGCGCGGCCATTACCGGCATGCGCCCCATCGTGGAGCTGATGTTTTCGGACTTTATGGCGGTCTGCTATGACCAGATCATCAACCAGGCCGCAAAAATGCGCTACATGTTTGGCGCAAAGGTTAAAATGCCGCTCGTCATCCGCGCGGCGCACGGCGGCGGCACGGGCGCCGCGGCACAGCACAGCCAGTCGCTGGAGCAGATGTACTGCCATGTGCCGGGGTTAAAGGTTATCGTGCCCTCCACCCCGTACGACGCGAAGGGACTGTTGAAGTCCGCCATCCGCGACGATAACTGCTGTATCTTCTTAGAGCCCAAGCTTCTGTACCGCACCAAGGGCATGGTGCCCGAGGAAGAATACACCATCCCCCTGGGCGTTGCGGACGTCAAGCGCGAAGGGAAGGATCTTTCCATTATCACATACGGCCGCCATGTATTGATGGCGCTCGACGTGGCGGAAAAGATCAAGGCGGAAACCGGCAAGGAAATCGAGGTGCTGGACCTCCGCACCCTCTCCCCGCTCGATACCAATGCCATAATCGCCACCGCAAAGAAAACAAAGAAGGTCGTTGTCGTGCATGAGGCCACCCAGTTCGGCGGCTTTGGCGGCGAAATCGTCAGCACAATCGCGGACAGCGACGCGTTCTATTACCTGGACGCCCCCATCAAGCGGGTGGGCGGCATGTTCTGCCCCGTTCCCTTTAACCCGGAATTGGAAAAACGCGTGCTTCCCGGTCCGGACAGGATCGAGGCGGCCGTTCGCGAAATTCTATAAAGGCGAAGGAGGAGTAAAGGTATGGCGTTTGAAGTCATCATGCCCAAAAACGGCATGGACATGAAAGAGGGCGTGCTGGTCAACTGGCTCAAAAACGTGGGCGACCGTGTGGAAAAAGACGAACCGCTCATCGAGATTGAGACGGATAAAATCACAATGGAAGAACCCTCCGCCTACTCTGGCGTGCTTCTTGCGCAGCTGGTCCCCGCGGGCACCACGGTGCCAGTGCTTGAGACCATCGGCTATATCGGTGAACCCGGCGAAAAAATCCCGGAAGCCGCTTCCGCTCCTTCCGCCGCTCCGGCAGCGAAAACCGAGACCTCCGCGCAGGCGGCGGCAGTTGCGCCCAAGCTTTCCGGCGAAGGCATTGCTGCGACGCCGTACGCAAAGAAGCTCGCGTCCGACAACGGCATAGCGCTTTCCGAGGTTCCGCCTTCGGGCAAACACGGGGAAGTCGTGGGCGCGGATGTGGAGAAGGTAGCCGCTACCCCGCTCGCCAAGCGCATCGCAGCCGACAAGGGCATTCACCTCGCCGCCGTCTCCGGCACCGGCATAGGCGGAAAAATCACCAAGGAAGACGTGCTGCGCGTAGGCATTACGGAAGCCATCGGCGACGATACCGTACTCCGCATGACCGGCATGCGCAAGGCTGTGGCCCGCAATATGGCGGAAGCCTCGCTTGTTCCCACCGTAACCGAAAGCGCGGAAGCCGACGTCACCAAGCTGCTGGAGCTGCGCGCTTCCCTGAACGAAACCCGCGAAGAAAAACTCAGCATCAACGACCTCGTATTAAAGGCCGTCGCGAAGGCGCTCTCAAAGAATAAGAGCCTCCTGGTCAGCATGGGCGAGGGAGATACCATCGTCCAGCATCACCACGTGAACCTGGGCATGGCGGTTGCGCTCGACGAAGGGCTGATCGTCCCCGTTATCGTGGATGCGGATCAGTTGGGCCTTGAGGCGTTGGCACAAAAAGCGAAGGATCTCGCAGCCCGCGCGCGCAGCGGCAAGCTGCAGCAGAGCGAGTATACGGGCTCCACGTTTAGCGTGTCCAATGTCGGCATGTACGGCATCACGTCGTTCACACCCATCATCAACCTGCCAAACGCGGCGATCTTAGGCGTGTGCGGCATAAAGGACGAGCTGGTGCTTAAGAACGGTCAAGTCGCGGTCGCCAAAAAAATGGGGCTTTCCCTTACGTTCGATCACCGGCTGGTGGACGGCGTGCCGCCCGCGCAGTTCCTGGTGACGCTGCGCAAGCTGTTGGAAAACCCGGTCGAAGTTATTTTATAACATGAATGGGCAGGGGTGAAGCAAGGTCCCCCTGCCCTTTTTGCATAGGCAAAGAAAGGATCGTTATGGCAAACGCAAGTTATGATGTGGCGGTAATCGGCGGAGGCCCTGCGGGCTATGTCGCGGCGATTAAGGCCGCGCAGCTCGGCGCAAAAGTCGTGATATTTGAAAAGGATACGATGGGCGGCACCTGCCTCAACCGCGGCTGCATCCCGACCAAGACCTATATCAAGACCGCCGAAAGCATCCAAACGATACGGCATGCGGGGGCGCGCGGCGTCATGGTGGACGCAAACTCCCTTTCAGTGGATATGCCCGCCGTGGTGAAATACAAGGACGGCGTGGTGAAAAAGCTGACCGATGGCGTCGCAGGGTTGATCCGCAGCAACAAAATCGACTCCGTCAAAGGCGAAGCCGTCATGGAGGATGAAACGCACATTTCAGCCGGTGGTCAGTTGTATGAAGCGAAAAGCACCATACTCTGCGGCGGCTCGGTGGCGGGCGTCATCCCAATCCCCGGCGTAGAGCAGAAGAACGTCATCACCTCGGACGATATTTTAAAGCTCACCGAAGTGCCCAAGCGCCTCGCCATCATCGGCGGCGGCATCATCGGCTGTGAGATCGCGGTGGCGTTTGCGGCGTTTGGAAGCAAGGTCACGATCGTGGAGGCGCTTGATAAAGTTGCCGCCACATTGGACGGAGACCTTTCCGTAGCCGTGGCAAAATCCTTAAAGGCCTCGGGGGTCACAGTCATCACCGGCGCCAAGGTGGAGAAAATCGGTCAGAACGGCGAACTGCCCGTGCTTATGGTCAGCGGCAAGGAGCCGATCGAGGCGGACAAGGTGCTGCTTTCCATCGGCCGCTTTGCCGATCTAAGCTGCCTTGGCAAGCTGAAGGATAAAATCAAGATGGAGCGCAACAAGGTCATTACGGACGACTATATGCGCACCAACATCCCGAATATCTACGCCGCGGGCGATCTCGTATATGGCCGCGTCATGCTCGCGCACGCCGCGTTCAAAATGGGAGAGGTTGCAGCTTCGAACGCTTTAGGGCATAATGAGAAGATAAACCTCAACTATGTACCCGGCTGCCTGTATACATTACCAGAGGCCGCTTCGGTGGGCCTTACGGAGGAGCAGGCGAAGGAGAAGTACGACGTTGCGGTGGGCAAATTCTATTTTGCCGCCAACGGCAGGGCGATCGCCTCGGGCGAAACGGAAGGCTTCGTCAAGGTGCTCTTGGATAAGCAGTACGGCGAAATCCTGGGCGTGCATATCGTGGGGGGCTTGGCGACCGAAATGATCACGGAGGCCGCGGCGCTCATGGCAATGGAAATCACCGCCGAAGAGGTGGCGAACATCATCCATCCGCACCCCACGTTCTCGGAAGCGTTCTTCGAGGCGGTGACGGACGCCTTGGGCAGGTGCATCCACCTTCCCGCCAAAAGGTAAAACAATCATGCGAAGGAGCAGGAGGTGAGGTTCCATGTCGATCAGCTCGGATCAACGGTATGCGCTTAAGCTGAAGGCTGCCTATTACCTCTACGAAAAGGACTATACGCAGGTCCAGGTGGCCGAAATGCTGGGGATTTCCCGCGTGACGCTGGGCAGGCTCATACAGGAGGCCAAGGACGAGGGCATCATCCGCATCGAAATTGTGGATGTGCGCAACACCTCTTCCAATACGTCGCTCGAATCCGAGGTCAAGGAGCAATATAAGCTCCTGGACGTCAGGGTGGTGGACTGCCCGGACGACGACCCCAAGGAGCTCATGAAACGTCTGGGGCGCGCAGGCGCGCGCCTGTTTGAGCAGTACGTGCGCAACAACATGAAGATCGGCTGCGCATGGGGGCGGACGCTTGAATACCTGGTGGACAGCCTTGCGGAAAACAAGCATGTCATCAACCTGGAAATCGTAACGCTACTGGGCGGCGCCGGCATCTCCTTTTCCGAAATGCAGCCCAACATCATGGCGCAAAAGCTGCTGGATAAATACAGCGGGCGCGGCTATGTCATAAACGCCCCCTGTTTCTGCCGCACGGTGGAGCTAAAGACCGCTCTGATGGGCGAGCCGCACATCCAGGACGTATTGAACCGCGCGGCCTTGACGGACGTCTGCCTCATCGGCATCGGCGGCATGCCGGAAGTCGGCGGCAACGGCCTGTATGAAACGGAAGCCGTAAACGAGCTAATTGAAAACGGCGCGGTGGGGGATGTGTGCGCCAATTACTTCAACCGGGACGGCGAAATCTGCAACACGAATATCGCCCGCCGTACCATCACCATAGACCCGAATATCCTAAAGGACATCAAACGGGTTATCGCTGTGGCCGGGGGCGAAAACAAGGGTGACTCGGTATTGGGCGCTTTGCGCGGCGGGTACGTGAATACGCTGGTCACGGACGTGAAAACGGCGAAATACATCCTGAGAAATTCGTAACTTACGGCATCAGTTTCGGGTCCAGGGCAAGCGCCCGGGGCCTTTTTTCATATCCTCTGGGATAGACGGAGGGAACGAGCGGTGCCAGTGGCGGGGACATATCGTTTGACAAAAAAGTAAATTTTATTACATCTTGTAATTGTGCTGGTATATATTAGGGCATATAATTAGCATACAAAGTTTTAGGCGCTGGTTAGGCGAAAATAATAATGGATAAGGAGCAAAGATGACGCAAATTTCTTTTGATGATCTTGATCGAGAACAGTCATTATCATCTTTGCCTGGTAGAACTGCGTATATAGATGAATGCGGTAATTTTGGTTTCGATTTTAATAATGGGGGATCAAAATACTATATCTTATCTGCGATTGTTGTAAAGAACTTGGATGTTGATAAGCTTCATACTGCGGTATCAGTTGTAAAACAAAATAATGGCTTTGGCCAAACTGAAATGAAATCGAGCGCAATCGGAGGAAACTATAGGAGAAGAAGTAAGATAGTCGCAGAGTTATTACCAATTAAGTTTAGAATAGTTCTGCTTGTGGCAGACAAGCAGGAATTTATCAGTGGTTCCCCACTTACTTCATTTAGGGATTCGTTCATTAAATATCTTCACCAACGCTTATACGACGTACTTTATAAAACATATCCGAAACTGAAAATAGTTGAAGATCAGATGGGAAATTCAGAATTTCAGGAATTTTTTAAGAAATACGTTCGTGACCATCGGCCTGAAAATTTGTTTAATGAGTATGAGTTTGATTATACTGACAGCAAGGACTCATTATTAGTGCAGTTGGCCGATATTATTGGAGGTACAATAAACAAAGTATATATCGATGACCATTCACCAAATTATCTGGAAATGTTAAAGGGTAAAATTCTTTATATTGAGAATTTTCCTAATAAAGTTACACCATATTTCGCTTCAGCAATTTATGAAACCACACAATATGACAAAGACATCTTTGAGCTTTCAGTCCAATGTGCCAGATTGTTTATTACTAAATATGAGCACGACGAATCATTTGAAAAAAAACTACAGATTACGTTATTAAAATACCTATTATTTCAAGTCTACAATATAGATGCGTACAGTTATATTTCTTCTAAACAGCTGCTATCAATACTGGAAGAATATGCCGATAAGAGAATTCGCCTAAACTATTTGTATCGGAGAATTATAGCGCCTTTGCGTGATGCGGGAGTTATTCTTGCAAGCTGTACACATGGATATAAAATTCCAATAAATGTTGAAGATATTACGACGTATCTTAATCAGACTCATACCGTTGTGTCGCCGATGCTACATAGAATAGAGCTATGTAGAAATTTAATTAAGCAGAAAACTGACAATGTTTTGGATGTACTCGATAACCCTACTTTCTTGAAATATAAAAACTACTTTGATTAGCCCTTCAGTGCGTTTTAAGAAAGCAGCCCACCACCACGGCATCAACCCCAGGTTTAGTCGGTTCACTAGAAGTTAGTAGCAGCCATAGAAAGAAATCTCACGAAAGGATTACGAGATATGTCTTCAATTACTGACTGGCTCATGGTCGTTATCACTTTGGTTTATGTGGTTGCAACTATTTTAATCTGCATTTTCAATTTCCGATCTGCAAAAGCAACTCGTGCGCAAGTTGCAGAAGCGAAACGACAATATGAGGAAACTAATCGAGCGTATATTACATATGAATTTCTTTATGAGAAACGTTCTTTTTATGGTATTCGTTTTACTAATCACGGTAAACGTGTTGCAAATCATATACACATTCAATTGAAACAAGAATTTGTAAACAGCATCGTAGAACCATCTTTTTTGGATGCATTGAGAAAGTTGAGTGAAAAGGAATTTGTTCTGGGAATTGGTCAGAGCTATGATGTTTACCTTGGATCTAACAGCTACCGGCAAAATCCACATAAAATGCCCGTTGAAGGGACCATAGTCTATCAAGATGATAAGACTACCTATCGTGAGCTCTTTGACATTGATTTTGAGAATTATGTCACAATATTTTCAGTTAAAAGTGAAACAGAGGATCTACTTGATATTATGAAAAAACAAACGAAAGAATTAGAACGAATCCGTTATGAATTGAGTCGAGTCACATCTTGTAATGTTAATCAGAGCGCTAGCAATTATGTCCAAATGATGATTGAGGAGAATGGAAATGAAAAAAGCGAATGACAAATTAAAGGTAAATAAAGAGTTTTCCAAAGAAGAACTGGAACAAGCACTTGTAATGAATAACGAAGAAGCGAAATCAACCATTGAAGATGAGGATAAATTCGAGAGATTGACCGAAAAACTTGAAAAAAAGTTAAAGCTAATGCCTATCATTGGAAAACAAGCAAGTGACATCGTATGCATGGTTTCTTTGGTTAGAAGCTATATAAAGAAAGAATACACAGATATACCGTTAGGTACAATTATCAGTATCGTTTCAACATTGATTTATATTATTTCACCCATTGATTTAATTCCGGATTTTATACCAGGCGTTGGCCTTATTGATGACCTGGCGTTATTAACTTGGGTATTTAAATCAATTAACTCTGATGTTGAAGAATATAGAAAATGGAGAATTGTTAACAATAAGCAAATTTTGGATAAAATCTAGCTGATAATCTAAAGTAATGCTAAATTCCGAGAAGTCTGATTTCGCATTAAGTTTAATCCAAGCGGTTATCCAGTTTCCCATTATGTTTAAAAGGAGACACGATATGAAAAATACAACCGAAAATGGATATATAAATAAAAACAATCAAAAGAACACCGGAGCAAAGGGAGAATCAGGAACAGACCATATGCAGAAATTTTATTCAATGGAATGCCTCAACTGTGGCCATGTTTATAAAGCAAATGGATCAGATATTTGGCAAAGAAAATGTCCGAGATGTCAAGGCGGAAAACCATAAAATCGAAAACCCATTCTCACCCCATCAACCCCTCACCCAAATCCAACACCTCCCACGCTCTTTTCATATCCTCCGGCGTGGCCGGGGGAATGCCTGCAAGTGCGTAATCGCACCCCATCTGCTCCCATTTGTAGACCCCCAGCGTGTGGTAGGGCAAAAGCTCCACGCGCTCCACACTGTTTAGCGTCAAAATCAGGCTTCTTAATGAAAGAAGCTCCTCCTCGCTGTCCGTCAACCCCGGAATGAGCACATGGCGGATCCACATAGGCGTTTTTTGCTCCGAAAGATACCGCGCGAACGCGAGTATCTTTTCGTTGGGCACGCCGGTCAGCCGCTTGTGCAGGCTAAAATCCACCGCCTTGATGTCCAGTATCACAAGGTCGGTAACTTTTAGCAGCGGCTTGACCTCCTCCAGCTCGCAAAAGCCGGAGGTGTCGAGCGCTGTATGAACGCCGTACCCTTTGAGCGAACGGAACAGTTCCGCTATAAACCGGTGCTGCAACAGCGGCTCGCCGCCCGTGGCGGTGACGCCGCCGCCCGAAGCGCAGATGTAGGAGCGGTACCTTAAAATAAATTTCGTCAGTTCCTCCACCGTGCGGTGCTGCCCGCCCAAAACCGCCCATGTATCGCGGTTATGGCAATAGAGGCACCGGAGCGGGCAGCCCTGGAAAAACAGCACAACGCGGATGCCCGGCCCGTCCACCGTGCCCATCGTTTCGATGGAGTGGAGGCGGCCGGTCAACACCTCTTGTGTATGAGGCGCGTTCTGCGCGTTGTGCTCTTCCGTTTCTTTCATGTTACATCTGCTCGTGTATGGTTCGGTTGATGACGTCCAGCTGCTGCTTGCGCGTCAGCTTTACAAAGTTCACGGCATAGCCGGAGACCCGTATGGTGAGCTGCGGGTATTGTTCCGGGTGTTCCATGGCGTCTAATAGCAGCTCCCGGTCAAACACGTTCACGTTCATGTGATGGCCACGCTGGGTAAAAAAGCCGTCCAGCATGCTGGTGAGGTTGCAAACGCGCGCGTCCTCAGTTTTCCCTAAAGCCCGCGGCACGATGGAGAACGTGTAGGAAATACCGTCCTGCGCGTACTTGTAAGGGAGGCGCGCAATGGAGTTCATGGTGGCAAGCGCGCCCAAGGTATCCCGCCCGTGCATGGGGTTCGCGCCGGGGGCAAAGGGCTCGCCCTTCTTTCTTCCGTCCGGCGTGTTGCCCGTCTTTTCGCCGTATACCACGTTGGAGGTGATGGTCAGCACGCTCAGCGTCTGCTTGGCGCGGCGGTAGGTTTGCTGCTTCTCCAGCTTTTCCATAAAGAGCTTGACCAAATTTTCCGCAATGGAATCCACGCGGTCGTCGTCGTTGCCGAATTTTGGGTAATCGCCCTCCACCGTGAAATCCGTAATGATGCCCTGCCCGTCCTTTACGGGCCGGACTGTCGCGTATTTGATGGCGCTTAACGAATCCGTAGCTACGCTCAGGCCCGCGATGCCGCAGGCCATTGTGCGTAAGATATCCTTGTCGTGCAAGGCCATCTCCAGCGCCTCATAGCAGTATTTGTCGTGCATGTAGTGGATGGCGTTGAGCGTGTTGATGTAGAGCTTCG
>JAEYHP010000012.1 GCA_023409435.1 Bacillota bacterium
CAGGACGGTTCCCTCAAGGAAATCCTCGGCATGGCGCATGAGCGCAACCTTGTGGTCCGCAACACCGAGCGCAAGCGCCTCGACGAGCTTTGCATGCCCTTCGGCCACGGCGGCAAGCCCGGCAACCACCAGGGCATCCTCGCCATGGTGCCGGATATCGAATACGCGACATTGGAAGACATCCTGGCCGTGGCAGCGGAACGCAACGAGCCGCCGTTTTTGCTGCTGCTCGATGAAATCAACGATCCGTACAACCTTGGCTCCATGCTCAGGAGCGCCGCCTGCGCAGGCGTGCACGGCGTGGTGCTGCCCAAGCGCCGCTCCGCCTCCGTCACCGCCGCCGTGGCGAAAGCCAGCGCGGGCGCTGTGGAGTACATCAAGGTGGCGAAGGTCGTCAACCTGACCGCCGCCATTACCCAATTAAAAGAAGCGGGCGTATGGATTGCCGGGGCCGAACCCTCGGGCAAGCCGATGGACAAGGTGGATTTGAGCGGGCCGCTCGCCATCGTCATCGGCAACGAGGGCGAAGGCATCTCCCGTCTGGTGCGCGAAAACTGCGACCACCTCGTATCGATTCCCATGCGCGGGCCCATGGACTCTCTGAACGCCTCCGTCGCTGCCGCCGTGCTGCTCTTTGAGAAGAACCGGCAGGACGGGTTGAAGAAGGAGTAATTGTGATATACACGGCGGCTCTGCCTCCGCACCTCCGCTTAGGGTCGTAAGCAGCGGTACCCGGGGTTCTAAAACCGATTCACCGGATCGATTTTTACCCTCCGGGCAACGAACCCGCTTCCCTGGGAAAGCCCCTAAGAACCCATCTTTGGAAACGTCCTAATTTAGGACGTTTCCAGGGATTTCGGAGGACAAAGCCCTCGCAAAAGAATATAATTTTTCTTTGCATCCCTGATGGAGGACCCATGCTCTCGTATGAAAACAACGAGGAATTTGCCCCCTATCTTGCCATGACGGACGAGCAGCTTCTCGTTGCCTCCCGCGATGGCGACCGCGTGGCGGAGGACCTGCTGTATGAAAAATACAAGCAGTTCATCCGCATGCGCGCGCGCTCCTACTTTTTAGTGGGCGCGGACAGGGAGGATATCATACAGGAGGGCATGATCGGTCTCTATAAGGCGATACGGGATTATAGCCCCGATAAAAACGCGTCGTTCCGCAGCTTTGCGGAGCTGTGCGTCACACGTCAGATCATCACCGCAATCAAAGCCGCGACCCGGCAGAAGCATATCCCGCTCAACTCCTATGTATCCTTGAACAGGCCGGTTAACAAGGAGGAGCCGGAGCGCACGCTCATCGACGTGTTGGGCGCCGCCCAGATGAGCGACCCCGAGGAGACGCTCATCAGCCGCGAGACATATGAAAACATGGAGGAACAGCTCCTCGCTTCGCTTTCCCCGCTGGAGCGCTCGGTTTTGATCCTGTATCTCGAAGGGCGCTCATATGTGGAGATCGCGGAGCTGGTGGGCCGGTCGTTAAAAGCCATAGACAACGCGCTCCAGCGCGTGAGGCATAAGCTGGAAAAACAGCTTTCCGGCGAGTAGGAGGGAGCATGCACGAAGGGCACCGCGAACGTCTGCGTGAACGCTACTCCAATAACGGGGTCGGCGCGTTTACCGAGCATGAGCTTTTGGAACTGCTTCTTACCTA
Source organism: Bacillota bacterium (assembly GCA_023409435.1). Taxonomy (GTDB): domain Bacteria; phylum Bacillota; class Clostridia; order Christensenellales; family CAG-138; genus JAEYLA01. Next base: position 1,663 of record JAEYHP010000012.1, read on the forward strand.
TACCATTCCGCGCCGCAACACCAACGAGCTCGCGCACAGGCTCATCGGCCGGTTCGGCTCGCTCGCCGCGGTACTCTCGGCGGAAGTGGCCGAGCTTACGAATATTGAAGGAATCGGCGAGCGCGCGGCGGTGTTCTTGCGCCTGGTCGGGGACAGCGCGGCTTTTTACGCGGAGGCGGCAGGCAGGCAAAAACAGCGCATGCGCATTCTGTCGCCCGCGGATGCCGCAGCCTATGCGTTTGACCTCATGCGCAACGAGCGGTATGAAAGCGTGTATGTGGTGAGCCTCGATAAAAACATGCGGCTTCTGCACGCGGAGCGGCTGATGACAGGCTCGCTCTCTGAAGCCCCGCTCTACCCTAGGCGCGTGGTGGAATCGGCCCTTATGCATAGGGCGGGTTCGGTATTGCTTCTGCACAACCACCCCAGCGGGGACCCCACGCCCTCCCAGGCGGACGCGGAGGCTACAGAGGCGGTGCAAAAAGCGCTCAACAGCATCGATATCCGCCTCTACGATCACCTGGTGGTGGGCGAAGGCGAGGTATACAGCTTTTCACGCGGCGGCATGATTTGGGCCGGGCGCGAGTAAATGGTTTTATAGATTGGGCAAAGGGGGAACACCTTATGGAGTACCTCAACAGGGCGGCCGAATGGAAGGAAAAGGCCGATGAAGCGACAAAGCGGCAGCTTTTCGCCATGACGGAAGCGGAGCTGGAGGACAGCTTTTATACGGAGCTTGCTTTCGGCACGGCAGGGCTTCGCGGCGTGATAGGTCCCGGCACCAACCGCATGAACGCCTATGTGGTCCGGCGCGCGACGCAGGGACTTTCGGATTATTTATGCTCCATACCGGGCGCCGTGGAGCGCGGCGTCGCAATCGCGTACGATTCGCGCCTGTATTCGGACGAATTTGCTCTTGAAACCGCGCTGGTACTCGCTCAAAACGGCATACGCGCCTACCTGTTTGATCGGCTGCACGCCGTTCCGCAGCTCTCCTTCGCGGTGCGGCATTACAGCTGCATCGCGGGCGTCGTCATCACGGCCAGCCACAACCCGCCCGCCTACAACGGCTACAAGGTGTATTGGGAGCACGGCGGCCAGCTGGGGCCGATTCAGGCGGACGCGGTATTGGAAAAGATCAGCCGGGTCGGCTATTTTGAAGCCGCCGCTATGCCCAAAGAGGAGGCGCTCCAAAAGGGCCTCTTAACCATGATCGGCCGTGAAGTGGACGAAGCGTATTACGCCGCCACAACGACTTTGCTGCTCCAGCCCGAACTGTTGAAGGCGCACGGGAGCGAACTGAATATCGTTTATACGCCGCTGCACGGGTCGGGCAACATCCCTGTGCGGGAGATATTAAAGCGCGTAGGCGTAACAAACGTGAGGGTGGTGGCGGAGCAGGCCGAGCCGGACTCCCGCTTCCCCACCGTCAGTGCGCCCAACCCGGAGGACCCGAATGCATTCACGCTCGCCATGAAGCTCGCGAACGAAACGGGAGCGGACTGTATCTTGGCCACCGACCCGGATTCGGACCGACTGGGCATCGCCGTGCGGGAGAAAAACGGCGCGTTTACGGTACTCTCCGGCAACCAGATCGGCTGCCTGCTGTTACACTACCTGCTTTCTACGCTGCACGCGCAGGGGAAACTGCCCAGCAACGCGCTGGCGGTTAAGTCCATCGTCAGCTCCCGTCTGGCCGACGCCATCTGCGCGCGTTTTGGCGCTACGATCGTGGATGTGCCGACCGGTTTCCGCTTTATTTCGGAAATTGTGGATGAATGCCAGCGGACCGGGGAAAAGACATTCCTGTTCGGGTTTGAGGAAAGCTACGGCTATTTGGCGGGCGGTTTTTCCAGGGATAAGGATGCCATATGCGCGGCCATGCTCGCCGCCGAACTTTGCACGGCCTATGCGGCCAAGCATATGACGTTGAACGACGCGCTTGACGAAGTATACAAGACCTACGGCTACTATAAAGAGAGCGTGAAGTCCTATACGCTTTCGGGCAAGGCGGGCATGGAGAAAATAGCCTCCGCCATGCAGACGCTCCGGTCCTCTCCGTTGTTTACGCTTGGAACATTAAAGGTGGAGGCCATAGAGGATTACAAGACGAGAAAGCGCCAGACGCTCACAACCGGCGAGCAGGCGCCGCTTATTCTCCCCGCCACGGATATGATCCGCCTCTTGTTGGAGGGTGGGGCGTGGGCGGTCATCCGCCCGTCCGGCACGGAGCCCAAGCTCAAGCTGTATATCGGCGCGAACGCACCCACCGGGCCGGAAGTAGACGCATTGTTACATGAACTTCTCTCGGATGCGGACGAAAAGCTGTCCGCCATGCTCGCCTGATGAAAAACCATAGAAAGGAGGCGGAAGCGATGAAAAATATCATACGTCTCTCGGCGGTACTCATGGCGCTGCTGCTTCTTTTCGCGGGATGCGCGGATAAATCGGAGCCAACGGATACGCTCGAAATCGGCGCTGCCGCCGAAAGCGCGCCGCCCGTATCCTCCGATAACGGGCAAGCCGAACCTATGCAATCTTCTGCCACCGGCTCCTCCGTGTCGAAAATGGGAGTAGCCGTCGCGGTTACGGACAGCGCCGTCTGGCACTTCCCCGGCATGCTCTATGGCGGCGTCGCATACAAAAACGAAGGGAGCGAGCCGATGACGCTCGCCGGCGCTTCGTTTACATTCTCCTATTCCGGTAAGACGCAGACGAGCGACTTTACGCCCGTCGCAGCGGTTCAGGATATTGTGCTGCCGGGGGAGACCGGCTACTGTACGCTTTGGCTGCCGTATGACGATGCGCTGGGCGTGCCGGAGGATTTAAAGGTTACGGCCGAGCTTACGGCAGCTGCCGCCGAGCAGCCCCCGAAGCCTCTTGCGGTAACCGACACAAGGCTTATTCAAAATTATCCCGGGTTCTCTACGCTTTCGGGCAGCCTCAAAAACCCGGGCGTAAACCCGTGCGATCTCAATATGGTATATGCCGCGTTCTACAACGAACAAAACAAGCTCCTTGGCGTCTGGTATTTTACCAGAAACGCCGTGCTGCAGCCGGGGGAGAATGCAGCGTTTGTGGTGCACCTGCAGGCGCTGCCGATTGAAGGGCTTGCGGAACAGACCAAGGAAATCCGCTTCCGCGCGTTCGGAATGTAAGGCGCACAAAAACAAAAGGATGGCGCACAGGACGGCCCGTATGCCGGTTCCCGTCCGCGCATAAAATGGGAGGAAGACATGGTCATCGTAGGGATATGCGGGATGAGCGGCAGCGGTAAGAGCACGCTTGCAAAACGCATCAAGGATTCTCTTTCCTGTAGCTGCCACATTATCGGGCAGGATTGTTACTACCGGGACCATCCCGATCTCCCGTTCGAGCAGCGGGCGCGCATCAACTATGACGAGCCGTGCGCGTTTGACCATGACGCGCTGTACCATGACGTGCTGACGCTTGCCTCGGGTACGCCCATCACCACCAAAGGGTACGATTATTCACAGCACAGGCGTTCGGACCGGGATACGCTCTTAATCGAACCCGCGGACGTGCTGCTGCTCGAGGGCATCCATATGTTCCAGGACGAACGGCTCTGCGCCATGATGTCCCTGAAAGTGTATATGCATGTGGACGTGGACGTCTGCCTGCTGCGGCGTATCCGGCGGGATATCCGGGAGCGGGGCAGGGACATCGACAACATCCGCGAGCAGTACCTTTCCACCGTCAAGCCCATGAACGAGCAGTATATCATGAAGTACATTCAGGATGCGGATTTTGCGGTGATGCGCGGAGGCAAGAATGTGCTTGCCATAGATGCGGTCAGCGCGTATTTGACGGCCAAGGTGCTGGCCGAAGGGTTTGAAAAGGAGAGAACCCCGTCCCCTTGTATGGATTAAGCATGCTGAGCAGAAGCTGAAAAGGACGGAACGCAAAAAGCAGCCGCTCCTTTCCCATGGATTTACGGCATTGCCGGGAGTAAAGAGGTTTCAATGGAACAGCCAAATCGCCCACGGCCCAAAAAAACGCGCTTGCGGAAATATCTGCTGCTGATCACCTATGCCATCGTGCTGCTGATGCTGTTGTACCGCATCGATGGCATCTGGAATGCGGTCGGCTCCGTGCTGCATGTGCTCTCGCCTGTATTCCTGGCGTTTGCCATCGCCTATGTGATGCATGTCCCCATGCGTTTTTTTCAGTACACGGTATTCAAATCCTGGGAGCGTCACCGCAAAAAGGGCGTCCGGCGCATGTGGCGCATCCTCAGTATGCTCTGCACATATCTTGTGGTCATCGCGTTCCTGGTGGGCCTTGGCGCGCTCATACTGCCCCGCGTGGTGGAAAGCGGCACCATGCTGGCCATGAACTTTTCCGGGTACCTCAACCGTTTCCAGGTATGGTCGGATGGCATACAGTCCCTTCTTGCAATCAACCCCGACGTCGGCGCGGTGGTAACGGACCTCTGGGACCAGGCGGTCACGTTTATACAGGGGCTCCTGGGCAAGGCTGTGAGCGGCGCTCTGACGCTTACGGTGGGGCTGACCACGGGCCTGTATCAGTTTGTTATTTCCATCATGCTCTCCGGCTTCATGCTCTACAACAAGGATAGGCTCGTCATGCAGACGCGGCGGCTGTTCACTTCGATAATCGGCGCAAAGAATACGCGCCGCACAGGCGAGGTGCTGCATATGGCAAACGGCATATTCAGCCGCTTTATCGTAGGCCAGTTTTTAGAGGCCATGATATTGGGCACGCTTTGCTTTATCGGCATGACGATATTCAAAATGCACTACGCGCTTTTAATCAGCACCATTATCGCCGTGACGGCGCTTATTCCCATATTGGGCGGGCTCATCGGCACGCTCCCCTGCGCCGTCATATTGCTGGTGATAGAACCGATGCAGGCCGTCTGGTTTGCACTGTTTATTATCATATTGCAGCAGTTGGAAAACAACCTGATATACCCCAGGGTAGTGGGCAACGCCGTAGGGCTTCCCGGCCTGTGGGTTTTAACCAGCGTCATTGTCGGCGGCGGCCTGTTTGGCATCTGGGGCATGCTGCTGGGAACGCCGGTCACTGCGGTTGTCTACCGGCTGACCCGCGAATGGGTGCGCTCGCGCGAGAAAACGATCGGCCCGCCGGAAAGCCGGGATAATTGACAGGTATTTGACGAACATTTTATGAATTTTGGATCCATACATGTTCAGGCACCGCGCTTTGTGGTACACTACATGCAGGAAAAAAACCGTATGGGAAACGCAGCCCCGGCTTAGCGCGGCGGGCTGCATAAGCAGGCAATCGCGGCCTGCGTAAAGGGGTGCCTCTTTTGAACCTGAAACGTATTCCGTTGCTTCTTTTTGTAGTCTTGCTGTGCGCGGCAGGACTTTTTCTCGTATTCAAAACCGGCGGAGGCACGCAAGGCAGCGGCGCGGCTGCAAGCGGCGCGGTCCGCATCAACGAGGTCATGACGTCCAACAAGGGAGCGGTGCCGGATGAAAACGGCGATTTTCCGGATTGGATCGAGCTTTATAACAGCTCCGACGCCGCGGTGGACATTTCGGGTTTTGGCCTGACGGACGATATGCTGGTTGCCGTAAAGTGGGCGTTCCCCAGCGGAACGGTCATTCCCGCGAACGGCTACCTCGTCGTGTTCTGCTCGGGCAACGCGGCGGACGGATTGCTCCACGCTTCCTTTAAACTTTCCGCGGACGATCAACTGATATTGTGCAACGCTTCCGGCCGCCCGATCGACAGCATGCAGCTGAAGGGCACCGCCTCGGGCGCTGCCCTGATACGCAGCGAAGACGGCTCCTGGCAGGAGACGGCGCTACTTTCCCCCGGCTTCCCCAATACGGAAGAGGGCGCAGCGCAGTACAGGGAGACGCTGCAAATAAACACGGTGGACAACGGCGTGCGCATCAACGAGTTTATGGCCAGCAATGCAACCACTTTGCCCGGCCCGCAGGGCGATTATCCGGATTGGGTGGAGCTAATTAACACCACCGGGCAGGAAGTGGATATTTCGGGCTGCGGGCTTTCGGATGATGAAAATCAGCCTATGAAATGGATGTTCCCAGAGGGCACCAAAATTCCCGCCAACGCTGTGCTGCTCATATACTGCTCCGGGAGGGACGGCCTCATTGACGGCATATTGAACGCCCCGTTTTCATTTCGGGCATACAAGGAAAGCGTGGTATTTTCAGACCCTATGGGCGGCGTCATAGACAGCTACGCGTATACGGAGCAGCAGGCGGATATCAGCATGGCGCGCGTGCCGGACGGCACGGGAGAATGGCAGCCCATGGCACAGCCTACGCCGGGCTACTTAAATACGGAGGACGGGTTCGCGGCCTTCAATAGCACGAGCGCCCTTCCGATGGGCGCTTTGCTTCTTTCGGAGGTTATGGGCAACAACGCGGGCTCCTATACGGCCAACAACATGACGCCGGACTGGATCGAGCTTTACAATTCCTCCTCCGAGCCCGTCAACCTTTCCGGCTACGCGCTTTCGGACAACCCCAACAATCCGGCCCTCTGGCGGTTCCCGGACGTCACGATCGCGCCCAATGAGTATTTGATGGTGCTTGCGACCGGCAACGACGTGAAGGACACGCAAAAAAAAACGTTGGAGACCAACTTCTCCCTCTCCGCTACCGGGGATGTGGTGCTGTTATATTCGCCTGAAGGCGAACTGCTGGACAAGCTCCAACTTGGCAAGACGGGAGCGGACGTAAGTTTGGGCCGCTCGAACGGCAAGCTTGTATACTATGCTTCTTCCACGCCGGGGGCGGCAAACGGAGAAGGCTCATTGGGCATTACGGCCATCCCCGCGTTCTCTACGCTGCCCGGCGTATATGAGAACGCCATTACGCTGGAACTTTCCGCAAAGCCCAACGAGACCATTTACTATACTACGGACAGCACGACCCCCACGCAAAACTCCACCCGCTATACCGGGCCTATTTCTCTTGGGCATAACACGGTCATCCGCGCCGTCGCCGTGCGGGACGGGTATATCACCGGCAGCGCGGCTACGGGCACGTTCCTGTTTACGGGGGATAACGTGAACCATACGCTCCCCATACTCACGCTTGTGACGGACCCGAAGAACCTGTGGGACGACAAAACAGGTATCTACGCGTATGGCGAAAACTACGACCCGGACCTGCCGTATGATCAGGCGCTGTTGTCCTCCAACTTCTATAAGGGCAAAGGGACGGATGGGGAGGAGGTGCAGTCCGAATGGGAGCGCCCGGCGAATTTTGCCGTGTTCGGGGATGAAACAAAACAGCAGGCGTTCTCGCAGGACGTCGCCATCCGCATCGCGGGGGGCTTCGGGCGCGGGCGCGCACAGAAGGGGTTCAATATCCTCGCCCGCTCGGAATACGGAAATAATTCGCTCGATTACACCTTCTTTGATAACAGGCCGTACACCTCGTATAAATCTCTCTCGCTTCGCGCGGGCGCGCAGGATCAGAACCGCAGCAAGATACGCGACGAGCTTTCGAGCGGCCTCTTGGAAGGCACTGACGTCAACGTGCTGGCGCAGGCGTACAAGCCCTATGTGATGTATCTCAACGGTGAATACTGGGGCGTGTATTTCATGAAGGAAAAACGCAGCCGGTTCTTTGTTGCTCAGCATGAGAATACCGAAGATGCGGATAACATGGACGTATTGAAGGCGAGTTCGCTTGTTTCCCACGGCAGCAACCAGGAATGGCTCCAGCTGATGGACTATGTGAAGAGCCACGATCTTTCGAACAGAGAGAGCTATCAGTACGTTGCGGGCCGCATGGATGTCAACAGCTTCATGGATTACATGATCTGCGAGCTGTATGTGGGGAATTCCGATTATGCGAACATCCAGTACTACAAGCTGCCCGGCGGCAAGTGGGAGTGGATTTACTACGATTTTTGCTGGGGCTGGACCAATTACAACCACCAGACAGTCACCCTGCGGCGCGGCACCAAGCCCGCGGCCTCCGACCTGTTTAACGCGCTTTTAAAGAACGCGGATTGGAAGGACGCCTTCTGCCGCCGGTTTGCGGAGATCATGAATACCGTTTATGCGACGGACCGGGTGAATGCGCTCATCGATGAGCTTGCGGCTACGGTGGACCGTGAAATCGCCCGCGAGCGGGAAAAATTCAACGGCGCGACATTCATGGGTATGCCGCAGCCCGCTGAGAATTCCGGCAGCTACAATTCCTTCCAAACCAATGTCGCGTACCTGAAGGAGTTTAATGAAAAACGCCCCGGCGTTATCAAGGCGCAGCTGCAGCAGGAACTCGGCCTCTCGGATGCCTACATGCAGGAGGTGTTCCCATGAGCGTCTCCTTCCGCCATGAGCTAAAGTACTTCATCAGCCTAGCGGAATACGAGCTGCTTAGCCGCAGGCTCTCGCTGACGCTGGACCGTGATAAACACGCGAAAAAGACGGGCAAGTATTTTATCCGCAGCCTGTATTTTGACGATTATATGGACACCGCCATGCAGGACAAGCTGGATGGGACCGATCACCGGGACAAATACCGCATCCGCATTTACAACCTGAGCGATAAGGACATCAAACTGGAGCGCAAGCACAAAGAGGGCCAGTTTATTCAAAAGAACTCCATCCCGCTCAACAGGCAGGAATGCGACGCTCTCATACGCGGCAACTGCACGTTTTTGTTAAGGCGGAGCGAACCCTTTGCGCATGAGATGTACGCGGCGTTCCGCACGCAGCTGTTAAGGCCCCGCGTGATCGTGGACTATGACCGCGAGCCCTACGTGTTCCCGGTGGAGGACGTGCGCGTGACGTTTGACCAGAATATCCGCACCGGGCACCGCTCAGTCGCCCTGTTTGACCCGCATTTGCCCACCTACCCCGTAATAGACGGGTATGGCATGGTAATGGAAGTCAAGTTCAACCACTACCTGCCCGCACATATCCGCACCCTGCTCCAGCCACTCGAAAACGCCCAGCGCAGCGCGATCAGCAAGTACTGCCTGTGCCGGAAATATGAATAGGAGGAACCTCCCTTATGACTGACCCTATTGCGGAAATTTTCAACATCAAAGAGATGTTTGCAAGCTCCCTACCCCCGGCGCAAATACTCATTACCATGCTGGTGGCGTTTGTGCTTGGCGTATTCATATTCTTTATTTATAAAAAGACGTTTGGCGGCGTGCTGTATTCGCGCACGTTCAATTTGAGCCTGATCATGCTCACCATGGTATCCAGCCTTGTCATCATGATGATCTCCATCAATACCACGTTGAGCCTTGGTATGGTTGGCGCGCTGTCCATCATCCGTTTCCGTACCGCGGTCAAGGATCCCATGGATACCACGTTCATGTTCTGGTCGGTAGGCGAGGGTATCGCTTTAGGCGCGCAGTTCCTGGATGTAGCGGTGATCGGCGCCGTGATTATTGGCATCATCATGGTGCTGCTTACGGTATTCAAGCTGCGCGGCAGCATGCCATACCTGCTGATTTTGCACTTCCATGAGGGCGCGAACGCCCCCATCAAGAATATGATCAAGCAGCTGCCCCGCGTGCGCGTGCGCTCCAGGACCGTCCAGCGCGACGGCGTGGAGCTTACGTTGGAGGTCCGTCTGAGGGATGAGGAAACCGCCGTTGTGGACAAGTTCATGCGCATAGAGGGCGTGTATGATGCCACGCTGATCGCGCATCAGGGGGATTTTGTTTCGTAAGCGCGACAAGCCCTGCGGAATTTATCAATCAAATCAAAGCGCCGGGCGTTGGTCCGGCGCTTTTGCTTGTCGATTAACCCCTGTCGTTTGTCATTCTGAGCCGAAGGGCGAAGAATCCAGCCCAGTTAATGCCCTGATATAGGCGCTCCAAGATCCTTCGCTTCGTTCAGGATGACGGTAAGAGGCTTTGTTGACAGAATCAGTGCGCCGGGCAACTGCCCGGCGCTTTTTTATGTGAAATATAGATGCTTGTCCGTTTTTTATAATCCCGTCTTCACCAGCAGCGCGCCGGGGCGGATGCGGAACGTGACGGGCGTATGCTCCACGACTTCGCCGTCCACCTGCACGGGCAGGGCAGTACCTGCGTCTACGGTGATTTCGGTTGCCTTGAAATAACGGATGACGGGCAGCCCCACATGCCTGCCTTTTACAAATTTCGCAAGCAGGGAGAGAACCGTAAGCTTGTTGACATCCGTCGCAATGCAGATATCTAGCAGCCCGTCCGTCGGGTCGGCAAGCGGGCCCGCGTTCATGCCGCCGCCAAAGTGCGTGCCGTTGCATGCCGTCACCATCAGTGCGTTGCAGGTAAATGTCGCTTCCGGCGTCGTGACGTGCACGGGAATCAGGTGGAGCCTCGAGAGCGAACGGAATAGGCCCGCCATGTACGCCGCCATGCCTTTTAAACGTTTTTTGTAGCGTTCCGTATTGACAAGCACGTCTACGTCAAAGCCGAACCCGCCCACATTAAAAAACAGCTTGCCGTTTGCCTCCGCGGCGTCCATCAGCTTGGGCGCTGCGTTTAACAGGATTTCCAGCACCGCTTCCGGGTCGCGGGGGATGTGCAGCGCGCGGACCATATCGTTGCCGGTGCCGCAGGGGAGCATGCCCATGGGGACGTTGCTTCCCGCCATTTCCATGGCGACCTCGCGCACGGTACCGTCCCCGCCGACAGCGACGATACATTCGTGGCCATCTAAAAGCGCCTCTTTAGTCAGCGCCAGCGCATGGCCGGGGTATTCGGAGCGGGCAAAGGAGTAGTCGATGCTTCTCGCCCGGAGCAAGTTTTCCATTTGCGCAAACACCTGTGCCGAAGCGCCGCTTCCGGCGACGGGATTAAATATGAAATGCAGTTTGGACAAAGCCCTTCCTCCATCAATTCGAAGATATGACACTCCTAATCATACGACTGTTTGTCCAGTTTGTATAGAAGAAAAAGGTCGAATGCCGACCTTCTTTCATAGAGCTTTCGGGTTTTTAAGGGAAGCTGCGATCAAAACGCCATTGCAGCACAAGCGCCTGCTTTGGGCAGAATTGAACGCATTTGCCGCATCGGATGCAGGCGTTGAGGTCGACGGCAGGCGCCGCAAAGCCGGATTGGGAGAGCGCGCCTGCGGGGCAAACGCGCACCGAAGGGCAGGGATGATTTTGGGGACACCTGTGTTTGAGCACCACGAGTTGCTTTGCGTCTTCCTGCATGGTTTGCCTGTTGAATAATCCCATATGTTCCTCCTGATATTTTTGGATCCACGCAGCAGGCGCTTAGGAACAGTGAGGCCGTTTCAAGAACCTGCTTGGTGGGAAGCTCTGATATACTTTACCGCGCTGTAGCCCGCTTCAGCACCCTCCGCCACGGCCTTGGCGATCTGCAGCATGCCGCCGGTGCAGTCGCCCGCTGCAAACAGCCCAGGGACGTTGGTGGCCATGTTTTCGTCCACCACGATGCGGTTGCTCACGGTCTCCGCCCCGATCTTCCGGGCAAGGTCCGCGCTTCCCGCTACGCCCTGCGCCACGAAGAGGCCTGCAATCGGCAGGGAGGCCCCGTCTTCAAACGTTACGCGCTCCAATCTGTCGCTGCCCGTAAACGATGATATTTTGGTGGTGATGATGGCCTTTAACCCTTCGGGCAAACCCTGTATGGGCTTTTCCCCGTTGGTCAACAGCGTGACGGAGTTTACAATGGGCAGCAGCGCACCCGCTTCATGCGCCGCGTATTCGCAGCAGCCCAGCACCGCCACGTCCTTGTTTTTATAAAAGTACGCGTCGCATATGGCGCAGTAGCTGACCCCGGCGCCTTCAAATTGCGCAAGGCCGTCTATTTTGGGCGTTCGCCGCGGGGAGCCGGTGGCGAGTATCACCGCGTCCCCCTCGTAGCTGGAGTCGCCTGTGGTCACGGTCAGCTTGTCCAGGTACGTCAGCCCGACCACCTGTTCTTCCACTAACGTTACGCCCAGCCGCTTTGCCTGCGCCTTGCCGCGTTCCAATAGCTCGGTCCCAGAGATGGGATCTGTAAAGCCGTAGTAGTTTTCTATCTTCTCCGCCTTGCCTAAAGCCCCGGCGTCCCGCGCGATCACAGTGGTTTCAATGCCCGCGCGGGCGGTATAAAGCGCCGCGGAAATGCCGGCCGGTCCGGTGCCTATGATGATTGCTTTGGCCATATGTGCCTCCTGACTAAATAGCAGTATAGAATAGCTTTTCCGGTTTCGCTGTGACAAAGTCACGCATGTGCTTTTTTGTCTGTTTTGTGACAAAGTCACGGTCGTTTTTACTTTGACAAAGTATGCTGTTCTTACATATATAACAGCTTGGCCCGCATGCCAAACAGCCAATCGGGGAGCGTGTCTTCCATTCAATAAAGGAGGCAAATTAAAGATGGGGAAAAAGGTATTGATCGTCGGCGGTGTCGCGGGGGGCGCAACGGCCGCGGCACGGTTAAGAAGGCTTGATGAAACGGCGGAAATCATACTGTTTGAGCGCGGGGAATACATTTCCTACGCGAACTGCGGCCTGCCCTACCATGTGGGGGGCGTCATCCGTTCCCGGAACGCGCTGCTGCTGATGCGGCCCAACGCCATGATGAAGAAATTCAACATGGAAGTGCGCACGCGACAGGAGGTAACCTCCATAGACCGGGAGAACAAGTCCGTCACCGTCAACAATCTGATAACGGGCGAAACGTATACGGAAACCTACGACAATCTTATCCTCTCCACCGGCTCCTCGCCCATGAAGCCGCCCATACCGGGAATTAACACACCGCGCGTCATGACGCTTTGGACGGTGCCGGATACGGACCGCATTAAAAAGTTTTTAGCGGAGCACGAGGTCAAAAACGCCGTGGTCATCGGCGCGGGCTTTATAGGGCTGGAAATGGCGGAGAATCTGCACAGTACCGGCGCCCATGTGACGGTGGTGGAAATGCTTGATCAGGTCATGCCGCCCTTTGATTATGAAATGGCGAAGCTGCTGGAGACGCATTTAAAAGAGCGCAGCGTCTCCCTGTGCTTAGGCGACGGCGTCGCCGGGTTTGAGGAAACGCAGTCCGGCGTGACCGTGCGCTTAAACAGCGGGAAAAGCATTGCGGCCGATATTGCCGTACTCGCCATCGGCGTACGGCCGAACGGCGAGCTTGCAAAGGCGGCGGGCTTAAACGTCAACGCGCGCGGCGGCGTCGTGGTAGACGAATATTTGCGCACATCCGATCCTTCCATTTACGCGGTGGGCGATGTCGCGGAAATTTCGGATTATATCGACCGGTCCAGGGCCATGATCCCGCTGGCGGGCCCCGCCAACAAGCAGGGGCGTATCGCCGCGAACAACATCGCGGGCGGCAACGAGCGATATGAGGGCACGCAGGGCACATCCGTGGTCAAGGTGTTCGAGCTGACCGCCGCGGCTACCGGCGCTTCGGAAAAGCTGCTCAACAAGCGCGGCATGGTAAAGGGAAAGGAATACGAAAGCGTCACCATCATGCAGAATTCCCACGCCGGGTATTATCCCGGCGCAAGCCTGATGACGCTCAAGCTGTTGTTTTCCACGGACGGCAAAAAGCTGTTTGGCGCGCAGATCGTCGGGCGCGAGGGTGTGGACAAACGCATCGACGTCATCGCGACCGCCATCCGCCTGCATGGCGGCGTGCAGGACTTGAAATCGCTGGAGCTCGCGTATGCGCCGCCCTACGGCTCAGCCAAGGACGCCGTCAACATGCTGGGCTTTGTGGCGGACAACGCGCTTTCCGGAAAAGCCGCGTTCAGTTCGTGGGACGCGATCGATCGGGAAGACCCGAACCGCCTCGTGATCGACGTGCGGGATGACGCGGAGCGCCTTATGTACATGGTGCCCGGCGCGTATGCTATCCCGCTTTCGGAGGTCCGCGCGCGGATGAACGAGCTTGATCGGAATAAGGAAATCATCGTGTTCTGCGCCATCGGGGTGCGGGCATACAACGCGGCGCGCATCCTGCAGCAGAACGGCTTTGCAAACGTTAAGGTATATCCCGGCGGCACAAACTTCTACCGCGCCACCCATCCTGACGCCGCGGAGGACGTAAAAAAAAAGAAGCACGATGATGGGATAACACAGGGCGCAACCGATGACCCCGCAACGCCGGAACGCAACATCGTGATCACCATGCGCGTCGATTGCAGCGGCATGCAGTGCCCCGGCCCGATCCTGAAGGTATTTGAAACCATGCAGGAACTTCGCGAAGGCGAGATCATAGAGGTGTATGCAAGCGATCATGGTTTTTTGCGGGACGTCGGCGCATGGTGCAGAAGGACCGGCAACACCTATGTAAAAGGCGAACAAAAGGGGAGCGACTATGTCGCCTACATCCAGAAAGGAGAACAGAAGGGGATGGAACAAAGGGCTGTGGGGGAACTGCCGCAGGGCAAGACGCTTATTGTGTTCAGCGGTGACCTTGACCGCGTGCTTGCCTCCTTCATCATCGCGAACGGCGCTGCGGCCATGGGCAGGCCGGTTACCATGTTCTTTACGTTCTGGGGCCTTAATGTGCTGAGGAAGCCGCAGAAACAAAAGGTGAAAAAATCCATTATCGAGTCCATGTTCGGCGGCATGATGCCGCGCGGCACCGGCAAGCTCAAGCTTTCCAAACTGAACATGGCGGGAATGGGCACGGCCATGATGAAAGCCGTCATGAAGGATAAAAATGTCGACTCGCTTGAGGAACTCATCAAAAAGGCCATGGCGAACGGCGTGAAACTGGTGGCCTGCACCATGTCCATGGACGTGATGGGCATCAAAAAAGAGGAACTGATTGACGGCGTGGAGCTGGGCGGGGTCGCAGCTTACCTCGGGGACGCGGAGGAGTCGAACGTCAACCTGTTTATATAACAGCGATATAATAGCACTCTTATACACGTTTCTTTGCGGGCGCTTCGCCCGCCTTTTTATTGCTTTTTGATACCGCAAAAAACGCCCAAAACAGGCAGTTGTATCGTTAATGTAAAAGCGCTATAATGGAGAAGACCTTTCTTGCTTTACCCGTCTATGTTATGCGCATGGCGCGGCGCTTCAACTTAGCAAGCGGCGCATACGATTTCGTGCGCATGGTATCATATCGATAAAAGGAGGACACTATGCAGGAACACACGGCGTATCAGTTTTGGTTTTGTACCGGCTCGCAGTCGCTTTATGGGGAAGCGACGCTCATTGAGGTAGCGGAGCATTCCCGCGCGATCGTGGCGGGGCTCAACGCCTCAGGCAAGCTGCCCTTTGAGGTGGTCTGCCTGCCCACGCTTTTGGACAGCGCAGGTATCAGCCGCCTGTTTGAGGACGCGAACAGGGATACGGCTTGCGCGGGCGTCATCACCTGGATGCATACCTTCTCTCCCGCCAAGAGCTGGATCAACGGGCTGCAGCTGTTACGTAAGCCGCTGCTGCACCTGCATACGCAGTTCAATGAGGCCATTCCCTACGAAAGCATCGACATGGATTTCATGAACACCAACCAGTCCGCCCATGGGGACCGGGAATACGGGCATATCGTTACCCGGATGGGGCTGGAGCGCAAGGTGGTGGTGGGCCATTGGCGCAGCGAGAAGGTGCAAAGCCGCATCGCGGACTGGATGGTGACGGCAATTGGCCTTATCGAAAGCCGTAATTTGCGCGCCGTGCGCGTGGGGGACAATATGCGAAACGTCGCCGTGACCGAAGGCGACAAGGTCGAAGCGCAGTTCAAATTCGGCTGGGCGGTGGACGCCTACAACATCACCGACATCGCGGAATATGTGTCTGCCGTGCCGCAGAACGAAGTAAACGCGCTGCTCGACGAATATTACAGGGACTACGGCGTATTCATGGAAAACCGGCCGGAGGCGGAGTTCCGCGCGCATGTCGCCGTGCAGGCGCAGATCGAGCTCGGCTTTGAGAAGTTTTTGAAAGAGAAGAACTACCACGCCATCGTCACGAATTTCGAGATGCTGGGCGGGCTCAAACAGCTGCCCGGTCTGGCGATCCAGCGCCTGATGCAAAAGGGCTACGGCTTCGGCGCGGAAGGCGACTGGAAGACAGCGGCTCTGGTGCGGCTCTTTAAGCAAATGACGGAGCATAAGCCGGAGAAAAAAGGCTCTTCCTTCATGGAGGATTACACCTACCATCTGGTGCCCGGCGAGGAAGGCATACTCCAGGCGCACATGCTCGAAATCTGCCCCAGCATCGCCGCGGAACGGCCCACAATCCGCGTCAACCCGCTTACCATGGGGCAGCGCGAGGACCCCGCCCGCCTGGTGTTCACCGCTAAGCCCGGCCATGGCGTCGCGGCGTCTCTGGTGGACCTTGGCGAGCGCTTTCGGCTCATCATCAACGCGGTGGAAGTGCTAGAGCTGCCGCAAAGCATGCCGAAGCTTCCTGTTGCGAGCGCCTTTTGGCGGCCCGAGCCGGATTTGAGCGTGGGCGCGGAAGCGTGGATTTTGGCCGGCGGCGCGCATCACACGGCGTTCACCTATGACCTTAGCGTAGAGCAGCTTGTGGATTGGGCCGCAGGCCTGGGTGTGGAAAGCGTCGTGATCGACAGGAACACGACCATCCCGGCATTTAAGGACGCGCTGCGCTGGAATGCTGCGGCTTTCCGTTTGGGGTTATAAACAAGTACGTTGGGGCTCTGCCCCAAGCCCCGCTTAGGGCTGTAACAGCCCTAAGAACCCGTTTCGCAAACGCCCTAAAAGGGCGTTTGCAGAATGGGATTCCCAAGGGACGTGTCCCTTGGGTGGGGGTTCGGGGGCAAAGCCCCTGAGGTATCAACTAAAAAAAGGGATGGCACTATGCCGTCCCTTTTTGCTGATATCCCTCTACCCCTCTTACAGATTAACTACCGTCTCCTCCTCCACCGCTTTTTTCGCCGCGAGCGCCCACTCCACGGCCTTGTAGCCGTCCATAAGCCCCACGAGCGGCGGACGGTTGTTCGCGATCGCATCCACAAAATCCTTTATTTCGGCGGTGAACGTAGGTTCCCAGTATTCGTAGAACCATTTCACGGTGGTCTGGTTGATCCCGTTTTTATCAAGGTACAGCACCCGGTCATTGGTGGGCGTCACGCAGACGCGGATGCAGCCTTCGGTGCCGAACACCTCCGTCTCCACATGGTAGCCGTAGGAGCAGTTGCGGGTGGTTTCAAACCAGCCCATTGCGCCGTTAGAGAATTTGCAGAGTATGCCGCAGTTGTCAATATCCCCGACTGCGGCCAGGCCCTCGTACGCGTATACGCCGCCCAAACCATATACCTTGGTGGCGTCGGAATTTAAGAGCCAGCGCGCCGCGTCATAATCATGCGTGAGCATATCGAAAACAAGGCCGCCGGAGGTGGGGGAGAACCGGATGATGAACTCCGCCATGGAGGCGGGGTCGCGATTGATCATTTTGATAAGCACGGGCTTGCCGATAAAGCCCTCTTCCAGCTTCTTTTTGAGCGCCTGGTAGGAAGCGTCGAACCTGCGGTTGTAACCCACCTGGAATACGTTGATATCGCTTTTCTCTACCGCTTCGCGGATGCGTTTGATTTCATCGAGCGTCATGCCGAGCGGCTTTTCCATATAGACGTTCTTGACATTGAGCTCCGCCGCCGCGATGGCCATCTCGCAGTGGGACTGTGAATTGGTGGCGATCACAACGCCGTCAAGCTCCCTGTTTTGGAACATCTCCCGGTAGTCGGTGTAGCGGTACTTGGGCTGCATTTCTGCACCGACTTCGTCAAGCTCGCTTTGTACCACGCTGCAGATCGCAGTCAAGTTCGCGTTGGGGATGTGGTAAAAGATATTTGCGGCGTGGTTGCGGCCCAACCGCCCCAGCCCTACGATGCCAAGCCTGATTTTTTCCATAGCGCTTCCTCCATAAATTGATGGGAGAGGTTACCAATCGTACAGGTCCCAGCCGCTCTCGCCGTTTGGATCTGTCGATTGGCGTATGATGAGGCTGGTTTCGAGCGTGACGACGCGGGGCGCTGCACGGTCATTTTGCAAACGCCATAGTAACAGGTCGACTGCCTCGCGCCCCATTTGCTGCTTGGGTACTGAAACGGTAGAGAGGGAGGGGGAGACGAGCGTTCCCGGGAAATTGTTGTCAAACCCCATTACGGCGATGTCCCCGGGCACGTGTACGCCCGCCTCATTGAGCGCGCGCAGCGCCCCTACCGCCATCTGGTCGTTGCCGCACAGCACCGCGTCAAACGGCTTTTTGCTCCCCAGAAGTTCGCGCATGCAGGCATAGCCGCTGATGGGGGTATAATCGCCAATGCAAACGAGCGCCGGATCGGGGAAAAGATCGGCCTGTCTGAGGCCGTTCAGGTACCCTTTGTAGCGTTCAACGCCCATTGTAAAACGGGTGGGCGCTGCGATATGCGCGATCTTTTTGCGCCCGCTTGCAATGAGGTGAGCGGTTGCCTCACGGGCCGCCTGCCGGTTATCTACGACAACGCCGTCCAGCCCTTCGTCGGGCAAGGCTTCAAAGAACACCACGGGGATGCGTTTATCCCCGATGGAAAGGCTCTTGAGTTCGTTGACGTAGGACTGATCGCGAACGGGGTTGCAGCAGGTGGAAAGCAGTATGCCGTCCACCCACTGGTTTTTGAGCAACTGGATATACGCGCGTTCCTTGTTAAGCTCCTCGCCCGTTTCGTAGATGCTAAGAGAATACCCCTGCTCCTCCGCAGCGGTCTGCATGCCGCGCAGCACCTTGGGGAAGAACACGCTGACAATGGAAGGCACGATCACGCACAGCACGTTCGTCTTGCCGCTTTTGAGCCCGCGGGCGATGGCGTTGGCCTGGTAGTTCAATTCCTCCGCGGCGTCCATGACGCGCTGCCGCAATGTAGGGCTGACTGCCTTGGTGGAGTTTAGCACATGGGACACCGTGGATATAGAAACACCCGCGCGCTCCGCCACATCCTTGATGCTTGCCGTATGCCCGATCCCTCTTTGTACCGTCATCTTATAAGAAATCCTTTCTGGGCAAGCCAACCGTTGGGGCAAATCAATCAATATCGAACGTCAGCATCACCTTGAACGCGTCCGCTTTGAGCTTGCAGGCGACGTCGAACGCCTCGTGCAACTGGTCGAATTTGAAATAATGCGTGTTGAGCGCACCAAAATCGTATTTGTCGCGTATTGCGCTCATAAAGCGGATGGTGCGCTGGCCAAAATCCTTGGTGCCGCCCGAACCGCTGATGGAAAGCGTGCGCCATATGGTCCGGCCGATCTCCACCGGCACCTTGCGGCCTATGGAGTGGCCGATCAGCCGTACGCGCGCAGAGTGCCCCGCGACCTCGAACAGGGAGGCGATGGCATTGTCGTTGCCGGAAGCCTCCACCACGACGGTGCCCATGCGCCCGTTCGTCAGCCGCTCCACTTCCTTCACAAGATCGACTTCCTTGGGGTTTATCACATGGTCCGCGCCGTATCTTAACGCGATTGCGCGGCGCTTTTCAAACGGTTCCACCACGATTACGGTAGCGCCGCTCGCTTTTGCCGTCATCACGGCGGAAACGCCCACCGGCCCGCAGCCCATGATGATTGCGATATCGGAAGCGTCGATATGCCCGCCGTTGCCCCATATACCGAAATAGCCGATGGAGAATGTCTCCACCCACGCGGCGTC
This sequence comes from Bacillota bacterium, assembly GCA_023409435.1. Taxonomy (GTDB): domain Bacteria; phylum Bacillota; class Clostridia; order Christensenellales; family CAG-138; genus JAEYLA01. The sequence goes on from JAEYHP010000012.1 coordinate 21,237, forward strand.
AAAATACGTCCAATCATCGGGTACCTTGTGGACGTACTGTTCTTCGATGATCATGTATTCGCCCATGCCGCCCGGGGAATCCGGCCTAAAACCCGCCTCGCGCATGTTAAGGCAGGCGGAGGGCATCAGCCCGTCTTTGCAGTTGCGGCAAACGCCGCATTCCATTACGCAGTCGCCCGTCACCTTATCGCCGACTTTGAGCGTCGTGACGCCTGCGCCGATCCCGGCAATGCGGCCGCCCCACTCATGGCCCGGCGTGTAAGGCGCGATATCGTAACGCCCTTCCCCAGATTTGCCCTCAAAGCACTCCACGTCCGAGCCGCAGACGCCGCAGGCGCCCACCTGTACAAGTACCTGGTTGGGCTTGAGGGCGTTTAGTTCCACCTCTTCCACGCGGAGATCAAAGGGTTTGTGCAAAAATGCGATTTTGGCTTTCATACGCTTCTCCCTTCTCCTTTATATAAGCAAGTGCAAAGACGCGGGGTAACTCAAAGTCGCCTTAATATGGATCTGAAGATGCCGGACACACTGAACGGATAACAGGCGCAGAAATGAATTTCGCAAATGAAACAGAAGGAAAACGTTTTTCTAACGTTGGCTCAAATATAATCCAGGACGAGCCGTCTTGTCAATGCGATTTTTATATCTTTTTATCATAAGATGGTGAATTGTTGGAAATGAAGTTATAAAACAAAGCCGGAAAAGGCCCGTGAATGTTAATGCGGATTCTTTGAATTTTAATGCATGACAAACATATACTAAAAACATGACACATAAATATTGACCGGAATGCAACAGTTCTGATATAATTCATCTATCAGATCAACATCGCGCACTTTACCGTCTCACCCGTCAACCTTCCCGTATGGGACTGCGACAATATTGCTTCTTTCCTTCACCATTAATCAATAGTGAACCAATATCTGGAATAAGACGGTTTCTACTTAAATCCACAAAATACAAACGTTTTCATTTTTCTCAGAAGAGCATGTGCACATTCCACGTATTCTTTGGGCACGTCAGCGCCCAATTCATAAAAACGAGGAGGTAACACATTCATGAAGAGACTCTTGGCAATCTTGATGGTTCTACTCACGGTGTCCGCAGTGGCTGCCTGCACGCCGCAGGCCCCTGCAGAAGCTCCCAAGGCCCCCGCTGCCGAAGCCCCCGCAGCTGAACAGCCCGCTGCCGAGCAGCCCGCAGCAGGCGGAACAATCGGCGTGAGCCTCTATGCGCGTGACCAATTCATTTCCAACCTGGAGCAGGCCATACTTAAAGCAGCCGAAGGTTCCGGTTTCACGGTAGACTCTCAGGAAGCCAACAACGACACCCAGAAGCAGCAGGAACAGGTCCGCACATTCGCGCTCAAGGGCTATGACGCCATCAACGTGAACCTGGTGGATACCTCCACTGCCGAAACCAACATTGCGGAAGCCGGCGACACCCCCATCATATTCATCAACCGCCGCCCTGTCGACGAACTCCTCAAGGAAGGCAAATATGCCTATGTCGGTTCCCAGGAATATGACGCCGGCAAGATGCAGGCGGAATTCCTCGCGAAGTTCTTTGCCAACAAAGCGGATAAGACGCTCAACTACGTGCTGTTCATGGGCCAGCTGGGCCTTGAGAACACCAACGAGCGTACCCGCTCGGTGAAGGAAGAGCTCACCAAGGCGGGCTTTACCATGAACAAGGTGTTCGAAGACACCGCCGAATGGGATCGCTCCAAGGCCATGGATAAGATGCAGACCATCATCGGCACCGGCGAAGCGTTTGACGTTGTTATCTGCAACAACGACGAAATGGCGCTGGGCTGCATCGAAGCCATGAAGGCTGCGGGGATTGACCTCAAGGCTATCCCCGTCGTGGGTATCGACGCTACGGCTATGGCCTGCGAATCCGTCAAGAACGGCGAAATGGCCGCAACCGTATTCCAGAATGCCGCCGCCCAGGGCCAGGTCGCAATGGAATATGCCATCAAGGCCGCCAAGGGAGAAAGCTTCGATATCTTCGGCTGGGTTCCCTTTGAGCCCGTCTCCAGCGAAAACGTCGCCAACTACATGTAATGCCCTGTACGCGGGCTAAGGCGCGCGCATAAGGCGGCAACAACTAAAGTCCATTCTAGGGCAATTGCGCCGCGCGGAAAATATTTTCCGCGCGGCGCAAATAGAAATTAGGAAGGGTATCTTGCATGGGAGGTGCGCGTGAATTGAGCGAATATATCCTCGAAATGATCGATGTTTCCAAAAACTTTCCCGGCGTGCAGGCGCTCAGGAATGTATCTTTTCGTTTGCGCCCCGGTACCGTTCATGCGCTCATGGGCGAGAACGGCGCGGGGAAATCGACTCTGATGAAGTGCCTGATCGGCTTGTACCAGATGAACAGCGGGAAAGTGCTGCTCCGGGGCGGGGAAGTGCATATCAAAAACCCGGCGGAAGCGGCAAAGGCCGGTATTGCGATGATCCATCAGGAGCTTTCCACCGTAAACGAGCGCTCTGTCGCCGAAAATCTCTTTTTGGGCAGGCAGCCGTTGAAAGCGGGCTTGTTTGTGGACCACAAGGCCATGTACAGACAGGCCGGGGTGCTTTTAAAGGAACTCGGGATGCCGATCAGCCCCTACGAGAAGATGGGCAATCTGACTGTGGCGAAAATGCAGATGGTCGAGATCGCCAAGGCGATTTCCTATAACAGCGACGTTGTGATTATGGATGAACCGACCTCCGCCTTGACCACCAAGGAGGTGGAACAGCTGTTTGAAATCATTGCAAGCCTCAAGGCGAAAGGCGTCGCAATCATATATATTTCCCACAAGATGGACGAAATCTTCCGCATATCCGACGATATTACCGTATTCCGCGACGGGGCTATGGTGGGCACGGGTAATGCCAAAGACTTTGACATCCAGTCTCTCATCAAAATGATGGTGGGCCGCAATCTCGATGAGATGTACCCCAAGATCGATTGCGAGATCGGCGAGGAGGTTATGCGCGTAGAGCATTTGAGTGCGGGCGATGCGTTCTCGGACGTAAGCTTCGAACTTCACCGCGGCGAGATTTTAGGCTTTGCAGGCCTTGTGGGCGCGGGCCGCACGGAACTTTTGGAAACGCTTTTCGGTCTCAGGCATAAGACGGGCGGAAAGGTGTTTATTAAGGGCAGGGAAACGCATATTACGAGTCCCGCCGACGCCACAAAATACGGTCTCGCGATGCTTACCGAGGACAGGCGGCGCACGGGCATCATCCCCGTGTCCACCGTGAAGGACAATATCATTGTCGCCAACCTCAAGGCGTATGTGAATAAGCTGCGTTTGATGAGCAGGCGCAAAATGCAGCGGGACGCGGACGAATACGTGAAAAAGCTCAACATCAGGACGACGGGTACGGAGGTCCGGGTCCAGGACCTTTCCGGCGGCAACCAGCAAAAAGTGCTGGTTGCAAGGTGGCTTCTGACCAACCCGGATATTTTATTGGTGGACGAACCGACGCGCGGCATAGACGTAGGCGCCAAGGCGGAAATCCACTCGCTCATTACCCAGATGGCCAACGACGGGAAAGCCATCATAATGGTATCCTCGGAAATGCCCGAAGTCTTAGGCATGTGTGACCGGATGCTCATCATGCACGAAGGCAGGATGACGGGCATTTTAAGCCGCGAGGAAGCCACGCAGGAGCGCATCATGCAATACGCGACCAACACCGCAGTAAGCTAAGGGAGGAAACGTTATGTCCATAAACACCGAAGTTCTTTATGAACGCAGAAAAGCAAGATTCAGGGAAACGATGGGCAAGTATACGATATTCGTGATACTGGCTGTGTTGGTCGGAGTACTCGCAATCGCTTCGCCCATGTTCCTGACGTGGGACAATATCATCAATATCCTCACCTCCGAATCGAGCCGCGGTCTCTTGGCGTTTGGCGTCGCGTTCTGCATCATATCCCGCGGTATCGACCTTTCCTCGGGCTCGATCATGGCAATTTCCTCCGTTTTCTCCGCGGCGCTGGTGCAAAAGCTTACCTACGCCACATTAATCATTCCCAACCTCACGTTCATTCCCGCGTGGGTGGCGGTGCTGGCGGGCCTTGCTATCGGCACGGCGTTCGGCTTGGCGAACGGCCTTCTAATCGCGTATACGAAGATTCCGCCGTTTATCGCAACGCTTGGGGCTCAGGTCATTGCGCGCGGCTGTGCGCAGCTTTTTACAAACGCGTACCCGGTGCCCATGCTGCGTGAGGACTTTACCATTATCGGCCAGGGCAAACTGTTCGGGGTTCTGCCCAATATTGTGGCGGTATTTATCCTTTTCGCGGCCATCGCATACCTCATGCTCAACCACACCCGATTTGGCAAAAATGTGTACGCCATAGGCGGCAATGAGGATGCGGCGCGAGCCGCGGGCATCAAGGTGGAAGGCAATTTGGTGGCTATCTACACATGGTCGGCGCTGACCGCGGCGGTCGCGGGCGTCATGGTCACTTCGCGTTCGGCCTCGGGCATCGCCTCGCTGGGCCTAAGCTATGAGCTCGACGCCATCGCCGCGGCGACGGTCGGCGGCATTTCCCATACCGGCGGTATCGGCACAATCACGGGCGTCATCGGCGGTATCCTGGTGCTGGGCGTTATCAACAACGGGCTATTGATACTGGGCGTGTCCCCGTACCTCCAGCAGATCATAAAGGGCGTCATCATCGTGGTGGCCGTCATATTCGATATGCGCAAGATCGCGCGCAAGAGGTAATTGGCTAACGGGGCGGGCATTGCCCGCCCTCACAGTATAAATTCCAAGGAGGAACTATGAAGATTTGCTTTAACCAGGCGACGACCATGAAGCACTCCATGCTGGAATCCGACTTAGCACTTTGCGAAAGTGCGGGATACGATTTTATTGAGATCCGGCTGGATAAGTTAAGGGATTATCTTACGCGCCACACCGTAGCGGACTTGAAAGCTTTCTTCGAAAAAAGTACGATCAAGCCCTATGCGTTTAACGCCCTGGAGTTCATCAGCTTCCGGGATGAGGCGGGGTTTGCCGATATCATGAATGGCCTGAAGTTCTGCTGCGATGTAGGCGATGAAATCGGCTGCCATAAGGTGGTTGTCGTGCCCACGTTCGATGTGGGCAACAAGACGATCAAAGAAATTCACGACGAAACGGTCCGCGTCATACACATCATGGCGGATTACGCAGCACCCCGGAGCATGAAGCTGGCGTTTGAGTTTGTGGGCTACCCCAACTGCTCGGTCAACACGTTTGGCCAGGCGTATGCGATTGTGAAGGCCGTGAACCGGGACAACGTCGGCATTGTGCTGGACTGCTTCCATTTCCATTCCATGCGCTCCAGCCTTGCGGATCTAAAGCGCGCGCAGAAAAAGGATATTTTCATATTCCATCTGGACGATTCGGAGGATCTCCCCATAGGCGCCGCGCGCGACGAGCACCGCTTAATGCCGGGTTTGGGCGCGATCGACCTTCCGGCGATATTCCAGGCGCTCAAAGACATCGGCTATGACAGCATGGCCTCCATAGAGCTGTTCCGCCCCGAGTACTGGGATTGGCCGGATGAAAAGAACATACTCGTCAGCATGGAAAAGACAAAAGAAGCGCTCTCACCGTATTTTCCCGTATAAGCGTTACTGACTTAGGGCGTGCTGATGGAAAACCGTCGGCACGCCCTAAAAAATCGCGCCTCTTATTCAGAGGCGCGATACTGGAAAGCGGTTTGAAAGAGCGTTCAATTGTCCTGCGGGTACAGCAACCTGATTCCGTTCTGCTCAATGGCGTCAAGATAAGGCTTTGACGGCTTTTGGTCCGTCACGATACCGGAAAGATCCTTGAATTCGCAGAACGTAAACAGCGCGGTATGGCCGAACTTGGAATGGTCCGCCATCAATATAATCTGTTTGTTGTGCTCCACAACGGTGCGTTTGATTTCCGCTTCAAAATACGTCGTATTGGTAAGACCGCGCTCCGGGGAAACGCCCGTCGCGGCGATAAATATCAAATCGATGCTCATGCGGGAAAGCATCTCCAGCGTGGAAACGCCCACATAGGAAGAAGTGGAGGCAATGTATAGGCCGCCCAAAGCGATAACGCGCAGGTCAGGGTATTTGGAAGCCTCATACATGGCGCTCAGGCTGTGCGTGATAATGGTAATGCCGTTCTTGTTCGCCAAGTGAGGCAATATGCATACCGTGGTGGAACCGGAATCGAGAAACACCGTGGTATGGTCCTGCACAAGCTCCGCAGCCAGCCAGCCGATTTCCCGCTTTGCGTCCCGCTCGTGTTCCGCGCGTACGGATATGGGGGGCGGCCCCTGGGGAATGCAGGCGGATACGCCGCCGTAGACTTTTTTGATCTGCCCGCGGTTTAAAAGCTCTAAGATATCGCGGCGGACGGTATTGGTGGAAATCTGGAACCGGGTCGCTAGGTCCTCCAGCGAGGCGGTCCCGTTCTGCAGGATATACTGCTCCATGGAATTGAGACGATCAAGGCGCATAGTTACTTCCTCCGTAACTATTATAACATAAGCTGATTTTTGTATCTATTTTATCAAGCATACCATACTTATCAGGAATTGATAAGGTTTTTGTAAAGAGCAAGTAAAATGTTAATCAATTAGATTTAATATCACTCTTCATTTTTCCAATTTATATGACAGCGAATGTATAAAAAGCAGGAAGGATATGCAAATGAGAAAGACAAAAGTCGGGGTAGCGGGGTATGGCGTAATCGGGCAAAGGCTTGCGGATGGCGTAGCTTTGCAGGGCGATATGGAGCTCATCGGGGTGGCGGACTTAATGCCCACGCTCTCCATCCGCGCGCTCAAAGAAAAAGGCATGCCGTATGGCTTATACCTGGTGGAGGGTGCTGACAAGGCGAAGTTTGACGCGCTGGGGATTCCCGTCGCCGGGGCGTTAGAAAACTTGCTTGATAAGGTCGATATCATGCTGGACAGTTCACCAGGTGGCGTGGGCGTAAAGAACAAGGAGATGTATCTGGAAAAGGGCGTCAAGGCCGTATTCCAGGGCGGGGAGAAAAATTCCGTGGCGGACGTGTTTTTTCACGGCTATGCCAACTATGAAAAAGGCGTGGGCGCGGATTACCTGAAGCTGACCAGCTGCAACACAACGGGCTTGATTCGCAGTGTGGATTGCCTGGACCGCGCGTATGGCCTTGAGAAAGTGGCCATCACAATCATCCGCCGCGTGGCCGATCCGGGCGACTATCATCGTGGGCTGACAAACGCCCTGCAGCTTGAAAAGGCTCCCAGCCATCAGGCGCTGGACCTGATGACCATCATGCCGCATGTGAACGCCACGGGCATACTTGTCCACACGCCGATTACCCACGGGCATATCATCACGGTTTTAGCCACCGGGAAAGACGGCAAAAAGATCACGAAAGAAATGGCGCTTACAGCATTCTTAAAGCACCCGCGCATCCGCGTCGTCAGCCTGGAGGAAGGCTTTTTGGGCAACGCCAGCCTGTTCCGCTATGCGCGGGACCTCGGAAACCCCCGGGGCGATATGTACGAGATTGCGCTGTGGAGCGACAGCATTGTGGAAAGCGGGAACGACATCATGTTTGCCATCAATATCCCGCAGGAAAGCGTGACAATACCCGAAAGTCTGGACGCCGTGCGCGCTGCGCTTAAGATGCAGCTGACATGCGAGGAAGGCACGGCGGAAACCAACCGGTACCTTGGCATCGGGAAATGGAAGTAAAGGCTTTCAAAGTATCGGCGCTTTGAGCGGTAAAAAGCCCGTGCAAAATGCACGGGCTTCGTTTTATAAATTTATTGTTGCACATACTCCATGCCGCGCGTGGACAGCACTTTCAGGGAACTGAGTTTCAGCCTGAGGTATTCCGCTCCGCCCTCCTCGTAGGTTTCCAGCGTACCGACGGCTTCCACCCAGTCGTCCTGCTCGGCGTAGTTCCCTTTCCCGTCCCAGATGACCTCAAAGCCCGCGTTCGCATCATACCCGCAGCAGCCGGGGCCGTAACGGATGACGGAATAGTAGGTCGTGTCGGTCACATCGTAATAGTACGCCTGGAATATTCCCTCGTACTTGATGGTCTTGCCTAAGTAGTCGTCGGTATTGACATAGATATCGTTTGTCTGGGCAATAAACAGCTTTTCTGTAATTTCAACGATATTTGAATCGGAGGCCGGTGTGGGGGAGAGCACCTTGATATCAGCGCCACCGGCTGATTTTGTAGAGCCTACCGCCTGCGTTCCGGCGCCGTTTTTTGCTGCTTCTCCTTCGTTTTTGCCCGCCGCGGCACAGCCGGTTAGCAGCAGGAGGCAAATAAGGGCAACTCCGAAAAGTTTTTTCATACGGAAAGCCTTCCTTTCAGGGCGTTTGCCGCCCAGAATATGAGGAACATGATGAGGTTGGTGAGTACAATGCTGGCGCCCGTAGGAGTCGCGTACAGGTAGGAGACGGTCACACCGGCTAAGAAACAGACGACGGAAACGGCCACCGCACATATCGCCACCGAGCGGAACGTCTTAAACAGCCGCATGGAAGTTAAAGAGGGGAATATGATGAGGCTCGAAATCAGCAGCGCGCCCATCATGCGCATGCCTAATACGATCGTTACTGCCGTCAGTATGGCAATGAGCATATTGTATAACCCTGTTTTCGTTCCGGTGGCCTGCGCGAATGTTTCATCGAACGTGACGCCGAATATTTTGTGGTAGAACAGCAGGTAGAGCAACAGCACCACGATGGAAAGCGCGATGCTCAGCGTCACGTCGTCCTTGCTCATGGCGAGTATGCTTCCGAACATATAGTTGCACACGTCCGTATTCATGCCCGTGGTCGCGGAGATCACCACCACGCCGATCGCCATGGCGCTGGTGGATATGAGCGCGATTGCGGCGTCGCCCTTGAGTTTGCCGCTTTCGCTGATGCGTAGTAGCAGAAACGCCGCAAGCACCACCACGGGGATGGAGACCGTAAGGGGCGCCAAATTCATGGCCGTGGCGATAGCGAGCGAACCGAACCCCACATGGGAGAGCCCGTCCCCGATCATGGAGTAGCGCTTTAAAACAAGGCTTACGCCCAGGAGCGCCGCGCACAGGGAAACAAGAAGGCCTACGATCACCGCCCGCACTAAAAACGGATAGGAGAGCATTTCAACCAATACGCTCATTGGACGTCCCCTCCCAAAAAGCGAATTCCTGCATTGGTATTGAGGTACTCCGGTGTGGGTCCAAAGAAAACCTGCGTATGGTGCAGGTGCAGGATGTGGCTTGCATAGCGCACGGCGCTTTGGATATCGTGCGATACCATGAGTATGGTAATGTTAAGGTCACGGTTGAGCGAGCCGATAATGCGGTAAAGCTCCTGCGTCACCACAGGGTCCAGCCCCGCGGCGGGTTCATCCAATAAAAGCAGCTTTTCTGTTGCGCAAAGAGCCCGGGCCAGCAGCACGCGCTGCTGCTGGCCGCCGGAAAGCTCCCGGTAGCATTTGCGCTTCAGGTTTGAAATACCCAACCTGTTGAGCGCGTCTTCCGCCACTGTCTTGTCCGCTTTTGTATAGAATGGTTTTAAGCCCCGCTTACTGAGCCTGCCGGAAAGCACCACCTCGTAGACGCTTGCGGGAAAGTCCTTCTGCGCGGCCGTCTGCTGCGGCAGGTAGCCGATTTCGGTGGGCCTTAAGCCGTCCCCCAATGTGACAATTCCCTGTACGGGAGGTCTCAGGCGCAGCAGCCCCTTGATGAGCGTGCTTTTCCCAGAACCGTTTTCTCCCACAATGCAGACATAGGAACCTGATGTTACGGAAAAATTCAACCCGCTGATTGCGACGTTCCCTTCATACGCAAAGGCGGCGTCCCGGCAAGTAATGAGCGCCATCAGGAGAGCGCCTCCTTCAGCGCGGCCACATTGTCTGTCATCAGGTCCAAGTAGCCCACGCCGTTTTCAAAATCGGCCTTGGAGATGTTATGGCAGGCGTGCAGAAGCAGTTTTTTTGCGCCCGTCGCCTCCGCGATGGTATCCGCCATTTTCTCGTTGGAAAGCTCGATATGGAATACGGCGGGGATCTGCTCGGCTTTGATCTTATCGATTAAAAATGCGACGGTTGCGGCGCTCGCCTCGGTTTCCGTGGAGCAGCCCGGGAACGCGGCGAAATAGCTTAAGCCGTACGCATCCGCAAAGTAGCGGAAGGGGAACCGGTCGCCGAACACGATGGTTTTTCTTGCGGCGCCATCCACCACGGTCTGGAACGCGGCGTCCAGCGTATCGAGTTTGCTAAGATAGGCTTTCGTATTCGCTTGGTACGTTTCGGCGTTCGCGGGGTCCGCCTCGCGAAGCGTCTCGGAGATCTTTGTTACAATCAGCTTTGCGTTCTTTGGGGAAGTCCAGACATGCTCGTCGTATTCGGGGCCCCGGATGCCTTCCTCTTCCTCTTCTTCCGCTTCAATGCCTTCCGCCAGTTCTTCTTCCACGGGCTGCACGCAGTCCATCAGCTTGATGAGCTTGCGGTCGCCGCTTTCGATGGAGGAAAGCACGTCGTCTATCCATGCGTCTGATTCGCCGCCCACATACAGAAATACGTCGCAGTTCTGTATGGCGATGATATCCTGCGGCGTGGGCTCGTAGGAATGGCTCTCCGAGCCCGGCGGCAGCAGCATGGTGAGAGTCACATTATCCCCGGCGATTTCGCGCACGAAATCATAGGGCGGAAATATGGTGGCGACGACGCTGATTTTTTCGCTGTTGGCGGTTTCTTTTTCTTCATTTGCGGAAAGCGGCGCGCTTTGGCAGCCGGCAAGGAGCAGCATGCTCAACAGAACCGCAAGGGCGGCATGAATAAATCGTTTCATAATATCCTCCGGTTGTATTTTAAGGTACGCCAAAAAACATGGCGCAATAAGCCCGGTCAAATACGGGCCCGCGACATATACAAAGCCGGATTTAATTGTTGAGGCGGATTTTTTGAGAAACCGGCGTCGAGAAAACGGAATGGCCAAAAAGAAGCGGTGTAGAAAACAACAGCAGCAGGGCGATGGAGAGAGGCGTAATCTTAATGGCATAAGACCCAAGCTGCTTTAACAGGCTCTGCGCCTGGTGGATCTGCGCGCAGACGGCGCAGTCCTCTCCTGTGCAGTCGTGTACGGCATGCGTGGACACAAAAAATATGGAAAGGAGGGAAACCGCAACAAACCCGGCGCATACGAGCAGGCAAAGAATCCTTCCCATTGTCCGTTTGCTCATATCAGGGTCCTCCTTTCTATAGCGATCCGCGCCCACGATTTGCTTTCAAAGTAGCATACGGGTATACCCGCGTCAATATGAAACGGATTTCGAATTTTAAAACAATCTGTGACAGAGCGCGAAAAAGCCCGATTCCCTTTGCATTTGAAAATGATATAATGGAACAACGTATCGTTGGAGGAAATGCCATGCTGATCCGTGAAGCGGCACAGAAAGATCTTATCCCGCTGCTGGAACTCTATACCCATCTGCACAGCAACCCCATGCCGGAGCCGAACGAAAAGCTGCAGCAGCTTTGGGACGGCATATTAAACGACCCGAACCATCATATTCTGGTTGGGGAACGGGAAGGGACGCTCGTCTGCTCCTGCGTTATCGTCGTCGTCCCCAATCTTACGCACGGGCAAAGACCGTATGCCCTGATTGAAAACGTCATCACGCATCCGGCGCACCGGAAAAAGGGGTACGCGTCCGGGGCAATTGCCGCTTCAATTGAACTCGCGCAAAAAGAAGGCTGCTATAAAATCATGCTGCTGACCGGCTCAAAGGAAGAGAGCACGCTGCGTTTTTATGAGCGGGCCGGGTTCAATTCTCATGACAAAACGGCGTTTATCAAGTGGCTGTAAGAAACAGGCCAATTATTATAGAAGCGAGCCTTTGCGGCTTGGCATGTATTTATACGCATGGTACAATAGCAATAATTGAATTTGGGCCTGTACTTGGAACACCTCCGATCTGCCCGGCATTGGTAATTACCCGTTTTTCGTACACGGCCTTATAAGAAAGGCCCGCTTATGCTTGTCACAGTTCTTATGTTTCTTGTTATCCTGTTCCTGCCGCGGCTCATCGTTGTCCTCACCGAGAAAATCAAAATATTCGGCACATTCGGCCCCGTGTTTTTGTGTTATGTCGCAGGGCTTTTGTTAAGCTTTGTGTTTCGGCCTCTTGGGGCGGATCTTATGTTGGCTTCGGATTTTTCCTCGGTACTCGTCTGCGTGGGTATGCCGCTTATTCTGTTTTCGGCCGATCTTTTAGCGCTCAAAAAGCTCGCAAAACCCATGCTGATTTCCTATGGCATGAATGTCGTCGCGTCGATCGTCATTGCGATCGCAGGCTTCTTTCTATTCCGGGCGGCGGTGCCGCAGGCGGAAAGTGTGAGCGGCATGCTGGTAGGGGTATACGTGGGCGGCACGCCCAACATGATCGCCGTGGGCAACGCCATGAACTCCCCCGCGGAGCAGATCATGTTGGTGCAGACGGCGGATATGATTGCCGGGGGCATTTATTTCTTCCTGCTGCTTTCCGTGCTGCCGCGCCTGTTAAAACGCTTCCTGCCGGAGTACAAATATGTTGGCGTGGACGTAAATAAGGACGAGGCGCTGCGCTACGCCAAGGAATTCAGCGGCAAAAAGCAGAAGGTTAAGCCGCTCAGGGCGTTTATGGACCGCATGGCGCTGGTGCTGCTGGCAGTTTTATGCTTTGCGGTGGCGGCGGGCATCTGCCTGCTGCTTCCCAGCCGCTATGGCAACACTGGTCTAGCGAAATTGAGCGAATATACCGCCGTCATCATGCTCACGGTAACGACGCTCGGCATTGCGCTCTCATTTATTCCACGGGTACGCAACGCGCACGGCTCCTACAGCTCCGGGCAATACTTCCTGCTGATGTTTTCGGTGGTGATGGGTTTGAGCTTCGATCTTTCCGCCATCGGCGCGGCGCTTACCCTGCTCGTGATGGTGCTGCTGGTGCAGTTCGGCACGGTTTTGCTGCATATGATACTTGCAAAGCTCGGCAAGACGGATTCCCATACCATGCTCATCACCTCCACCGCGGGCATATTTGGACCTCCGTTCATCATCCCGGTCGCAAACGCCCTTCATAACGATGAAATCATACTCCCCGGCATACTCTGCGGTATCCTGGGCCTTGCCATAGGCAATTACCTTGGACTGGGCGTGGGCGAACTGCTGCGGCTGTTTTAATTAGGAGGGGGCTATGCGCATCGTCATCATCGGCGCGGGGGCAATCGGCGCTGTAACGGCCGCCTACATGGCCATGGCGGGCGTGGACGTGACGCTTGTCTGCCGCAGAGAAGCGGCGGCAGATGCCATACGGCGGGAAGGGCTCCGCATCACGGGCAGGCGCGGCGCTCATACGGTGCCGCTTCATGCGGTAAGCAGCGTCAAGGAACTTTCCGGTAAGTACGATTGCTGCCTCATCGCCACTAAGGCGTATGATCTTTTTGAGGCGGCAAAGAGCGTGTTTCCCTATCTTGCGCCCGAGGCTCCGGTGGTGGCGCTGCAAAACGGCATCTGCACCGACATTCTGACGAACGCCGTGGGGGAAGAGCGCGCGGCGGGCGCTATTGTAACATGGAGCTGCACCATGCATGCGGATACGCACATGGAACTTACCGGGGAAGGCGGCTTTATTTTGGGCATGATGCGCGGCGGGAGCGACGCGCGTTTGATCCCTGTTCAAAAGGCGCTTTCCCATATGGCGCCCACGGAACTGACGGAAAACTACCTTTCCGCAATGTTCGCAAAACTCATCATCAATTCCGGCATCACCTGCGGGGGAGCCATGGCTGGCGAAACGCTCGGGGAAATGCTGCTGCACCCCGATGCGCGGCGGTTCTTTATAGAAATTGTGCGGGAAGATCTGCAGGTAGCAAGCGCCATGGGCATACAGGTCCCCCCTTTTGGCGGAAAGCTCGACTATTACAAATTCATTAAAGGGAACGGGTTTTGGGACCGGGCGCGCAGACATGTTACGCTGCTCATCGTGGGGCTAAAATACTGGAAGCTTCGGTCCTCCTCGCTGACGTCGCTTTTGCGTGGCGGCAAGACGGAAGTGGATACGTTAAACGGCTGGATCGCGCAAAAAGGCGCGGATCTGGGGGTGGCTACCCCCGTCAACAGCGCCGTAGTGCGCATTATCAGGGAAATCGAAGCCGGAAGCCGGGCGATCACTCCAAACAATATCGCCGAAGCGATCAAAGCATAGCAGACGAAAGGAAATGGATATGGATAAAACATTGGAAGCCATCAACGCCGTTACCCCCGAAACACTTGAGGAATACAACAATTATGTCATGCTGGGCAGCGGCCAGCACGGCGTGTGCTTTGAACATGGCAGCGGCGTGCGGCTTTACGATTTGCAGGGCAAAAGCTATATCGACTGCACCTCCCAGGGCTGGGCGCTGTACCTGGGCCACGCGAATGCGGAAATCCGCGACGCGGTCTCGGCCCACATGGCTACGCTGGGCCACTTGAACCAGAACAGCGACAACCGCCCGCGCTATGCGCTGGCAAAGCGGCTCGTTGAGCTTGCGCCCAAACACCTCAACCGCGTGCTGTTTACCGTAGGCGGCAGCGCCGCCATCGAGGCCGCCATGAAGCTTGCCGTCAAGCACGTCAAAGGCGCGCGCAAATTTATCAGCCTGCAGGACGGTTACCACGGCACCTCGCTCACCACGGGCGCCGCCTCCTGGATCTCCACCAAAGCGGCGGGCATATTCACAGGTTTCAACAGCTTTTTGAGCGTGTTGAACGACGTATTCATCCGCGTGCCCAACCCCTACCTGTACCGCTGGACGGATACCGCTAACCCCGAGGATTGCATCGACTACTGCCTGAAGGTGGCAAGGGAAACCATGCGTTCGGGCGTCAGCGGCCCGGTGGCGGGCGTCATCGTAGAGCCGCTGCAGGCCAGCGGCGGGCAGATCCCCATGCCCAAGCGGTATCTGGAAGGCCTGCGCCAGTTGTGCGATGAGTTCGGCGCTCTCTTGATATTCGACGAAATGCAGACATTCTGCCGCATCGGCGATTATTTTGTCTCCAACAAATATGAGGTGGAGCCGGACATCATCTGCATGGGCAAGGCGCTTGGCGCGGGGTTGCCTATCGCTGCCATCATCGTGCATGACCGCGTGGAGGGCTTCGGCCCGCTGGGCGAGGACATCCACACGTTCTCCAATAACAGCATCGCGCAGGTTGCGGCGCTCAAGCAGCTCGAAATCATCGAGCGGGATCATATTCTTGAAAACGTCAACGCCATAGGCGCGCGCTTCGCCGCGGGGCTTATGAAGCTGCAAAAGAAATACCCCTGCATCGGCGACGTGCGGCAGGTGGGCCTGCATATCGGCGTCGAGTTTGTGGAAAACCCGGCTACCAAGGAGCCCGCGCTGCGTTTGGCACAGACGGTAAAAGCCATGGCGCTGTCCATGGGCCTCATATTGGGCGAGGCGGGCTACCGCTTGAACGTGCTCAAAATCAAGCCGCCGCTTATCATAACCGAAGCCGAAGCTGACGAGGTATTGAAACTGTTCGACGCCGCGGTCGGCGCCGCGCTGCAGATGCCGGGAAACTAGAAAGGAGAAAACCATGCGCAGAGTTATTAACATTGGAAATGCTCCCAAGGAGTTTATGGACGACCCGGAACACAAGACCAAGCTGAATACCCTGCAGGTGGGCAAGGCCGTCGGCTGTGAAAAGTTCTACGTCAATATCGACTATGTGCAGCCCGGCGCCAGAAGCACAAAATACCACACGCATTCCATGCAGGAAGAGTTTTTCATGATCCTTAACGGCACGGGGTTGTTGCGCATGGATGGGGAGGAGATTCCGGTAAGGGCAGGCGACGTCGTTTCCAAACCCGCGGGAAAAGGCATTGCGCACCAGTTTATCAACAGCGGGCAGGAAGTGCTGCAGATACTCGATGTCGGTACGCAGGAAAGCGACGACGTCGCAGCATACCCGGATGAGGATGTCATTTATGTCCGCAACCGGGGCATGGCATTCCGCATGGAGGATAAGCTTCCGGATTGGACGTCGGACCCGAATTCATAAGTTCAATAGCTTTTTTCGCACCGGCCTATAGCCGGTGCTTTTATATGCGGAAGAAATAGTTGACTCAGTCCACTATTGTGGTGTATTTTATTAGTGGACAGAGTCAACTATTTTAAAGGAGCACGCCGATGCCGGACAGCATTTCGCAAATTCGCAGCTTTAACCGCTTTTATACCAATGTGCTGGGGTTGCTGAACCAATCCATTCTGGATTCGGGTTATTCGCTGACCGAGGCCCGCATTCTGTATGAACTCGGCAAAACCAACCCCTGCTCGGCTAATCAGCTTTCAGCAAGGCTTAATATCGACCGGAGCTATATGAGCCGGGTGCTCAAACATTTTGCGCGCAAAGGGCTGATTGCCAAGGAGCTATCCCCAAAGGACAGCCGGGTGCATCAACTGCGACTGACTCGGGCGGGTGTGGAAGCTGCGCAGGAACTCAATAGAAAGTCAGAGGAGCAACTTATAAAGTTGACCGCGCCGCTCAATGAAGCCGCCATTTCGGAGATTACGCAGGCGATGAAAATCATTCAAAGTAACCTGTCCGCCGCGCTGCAAAGGGTGACCATCCGTGATTTTGCGTTACCGGATATCGAATACGTCATCACCCGGCACAAAGAGCTTTACGCGGAGGAATACGGCTTTTCGCCCGTGTTCGGGGCGTATGTGGAAAAAGGCGTAAGGCGGTTTGCACAAACGTTTGACGCCGAAAACGAATGCATGCTGATCGCCGAGCAGGACACACACCCGGTCGGGAGCATCGTCATCGTGCGAAATAAAGAGGATACCGCGCAGCTTCGGTACTTTTTGCTCGAACCAAGCGTGCGGGGGCAAGGCTTGGGGAACAGGCTGGTGGACAGTGCGCTGGCGTTTTGCCGCAGCAAAGGGTACAGGGTTGTCTTTCTTGAAACCATAAGCATTTTGGAAGCCGCGCGGCATATCTATGCAAAGCACGGATTTATACTGACGCATACGCATGAAAACCTGGAATGGGGCCGCGGGGTAACGGAGGAACGCTGGGAGCTTGCGCTTTAACGGCGATGGAAAGGAATTATGCTGCCGATAACCCCAAAAGGTGATCGGCAGTTTTTCTTTTGGTAAGAGGAGCCTTGACCAAACTGCACCCAAGGATGTATAATAAGTTATACTAGTTATACTGCGAAAGGAATTGCAATATGGCGGATCGGAAAACGGAAACTACCCCGCAGGATTCTGGCAAATACATGAGCTCTGTCAAGGTGGGGCCGAAAGGGCAGATCGTCATTCCTAAGGAAGCGCGGGATATGTTCCATATCAAGCCCGGGGACACATTGCTGCTGCTTGCGGATGTCAACCGGGGGATAGCGATCCAGCGGCAGGATTATTTTGATAAAATTGCGGAGGAAATTTTCCTGCGCGCGGCGGGAGACCCGGTGCAATCCCCGGAAAGGGAAGATGGCCTGCGCTTTGCGCAAGCCATTCAGGCCGCAAAGCGGGCGGCAGAGGAGCAACGGGAGTGAAACGTGTGGTGAAAATTATTCTGCTTGCACTTGGCGGGCTGTTGCTGCTGGCGGTCATTGCCGCGGCAGCCTACGTATACAACAACATGAACTATGATAAGGGGACCGAAAAACGGTTAAGCAACGCCGGCTTTGCGGAAAAACAGGCCGCGTTGCCGGACGGTACCGTTCTCAATTACGGGGAAGGGCCGGATAACGGACCGCCTTTGCTTTTGATCCACGGGCAGATGACAAGCTGGGAGGACTATGTGAAGGTGCTTCCCGAGCTCTCAAAACGCTTTCATATATTCGCGGTGGATTGCCACGGCCATGGCGGCTCCAGCAAGGACCCGGCAAAATATTCGGCCACGGCAATGGGGAACGACTTTATCTGGTTTATCGAGCATGTAATCGGCGAACCCGCCATTGTCTCGGGCCATTCGTCCGGCGGCTTATTGACGGCATGGCTTGCCGCAAATTCGCCGGAAAACGTGCGCGGCATCGTGCTGGAAGACCCTCCATTTTTCTCTACGGAGGCCGGGCGGCGGGAAAAGACATACGCCTGGCTGGACGGATTTGAGCCTATCCACCGGTTTTTGAACCAGGACAAAGAAACGGACTATGTCCACTTTTACCTGGAAAACACGTATCTTCAGAACCTCTTTGGCGAATCTTGGAACGGCATTAAAAAATACGCCCACTCGTATTTGGATAAGAACCCGGGCAAGTGCTTACGGGTATTCTTCCTGCCGCCGTCAATGAACCGCGCGTTCGACCTGCTTGCAGGCGAGTACGATCTTCGCTTTGGGGATACCTTCTATGACGATACCTGGCTCATCGGGTATAATCAGGCGGAAACACTTGGTAAAATCCGCTGCCCGTCCGTGCTGATTCACGCAAGCTGGAGCTATTCGGAGGACGGCGTGCTTCTAGCCGCCATGAGCGGGGAGGACGCGCAGCGCGCCCATGGGCTAGTACCGGGGAATATTCTGGTGGACGTAAAATCCGGGCACGACGTGCATTATGAAAAGCCAAAAGAATTCGTGAGCATCATGCTGGAGTTTCTGGATTCGCTTCCTGCGGAATAGGGTAATGTATAGCAAAAAGTGCGCTACGGCGCACTTTTTAACGCATCAACAAAGCCCCTTTACCGTCATCCTGAGCGAAGCGAAGGATCTTGAAGCAAGATGTATAGCGAGAGCCAGATTCTTCGCCTTCGGCTCAGAATGACAAAACGTGGTGGTGGTCAAAAAGTGCGCTATGGCGCACTTTTACTCTATAGTTCGCTTGCAATCACCCGCCGCAGCGCCGCGACGCCTGATTCGATTTGATCAAGAGTCAGATGCGCATACCCAAGCAGTAACATATCCCTGTAGCCGTGTTCTACTCCGCAGTAGCGCCAAAGCGGGTTCACCCGGATACCTGCCTTCCTGCTTATTTCCACAAATACCTCCCCAAATTCCATGCCCGACATCTGCAGCGCCACATGCATTCCTGAGGCGTCCCCATGGCAGCGCGCGGATGAACCGAATGTATTTTCTATGGAGCGCAGCAGGATATTTCTGCGTTCCCCGTATATCCGGCACATGTGCTGCACATGTCTGTCCATTTTCCGGGTACGCAGAAATTCCGCCAATGCCGCCTGCTCCAGTATGGGGTTCTGGACGTCCAGATACGTTCTTGCGTGCAGGAACCCTTCCTGAAGCGCCTTGGGCAGCACGGCAAACCCCAGCCGCAGCGCGGGGAACAGCGTTTTAGAGAATGTCCCCACATAGGCTACACGGGAAGGGTCCAGGCAGTAAACTGGACTCACGGGCGCGCCGGAATAACGGAACTCGCTGTCGTAATCATCCTCTACGATGAAAAAATCCTGCTTTTTTGCAAGACGGATTAGTTCCGCGCGGCGGGAAGCGGGCAATATTCCGCCCACCGGGAACTGGTGGGACGGCGTGACGTATGCTGCGGAGATGGCGGCCCCTTCCAGGGAAGAAACATCCGCGCCCTGCCCGTCCACAGGCATTAGATGGATGGGATACTCTTTGTCCAGCAGGACCGTATGGATGCCGGGGTGGGAGGGGGCCTCTGTGGCGAAGGCGCAGCCATTCCGGTGCAGCAGGTTCACAAGCAGATGAAGCGCCTGCGTCGCACCCGCCGTAATATACACGTTCGCGGCGTCCACATCCATGCCCCGTTTGCGCAGCAGCCAGCTTGCGATTTCCGCGCAGAGAGGCTCATACCCTTTGGGGCTGCGGTAGCCTAATTCCCGGATGGGTAGCGTATCCGCGGCGGAACGCAGCGCCTGGCTCCATTGCTGCCACGGGAAAAGGGAGAGATCGGGTCGCCCGGTTTGAAAGTCCCATACTACGGGCGGATTTCCGGCCTTTGTCTGTGCGGGCGGATGTTGTTTTTGCTCCTCCGCGTGCCGGATATGCAAGCCTTCCGCAACGCGCGTGGGCGCGCCCTGGCGGCTGACAATGAACCCTTCCGTAAACAGCATATCGTAAGCTTCGCATACCGTATTGCGGGATACCCCCAGCCCTTTAGAAAGCTCCCGCGTGGAAGGCAGCGTTTCCCCTGCCCCTAGCTGCCCTGTTATGATCCGTTCCTGAAACGCAAGGAATATCTGGCGAGCCAAACCGACTTCACAGTTTGGCTGCAAAATGATGCCCCACATAGCTTTCCCTCCAAACTGGTCCAATCAAAATGCATCAAACCGGCACTTCAACTATACCAGTTGCGTCGGTATAATGACAGCATTCTTTTGAAAAGGCAGAGGAGAAACATGAAACAATTTGAAGGGAAGCTCTACTTGCTCTTTGCGTTTCTTTTGGCCGGGACCTCGGTGGTGACCGGGCGCATTTTATTGGAGAAGCTGGGAAGCTTCACGATTGCCGCTGTCGGCTTAGGGCTGCTGCTTCTGTGCTTAACGCCGTTTTACCTGAAAAAGCTCGTACGGACTGTGCGGCGCATACATAAGGCGGATTGGTATATGCTGCTGTCGCAGGCGGTGTTCGGCATATTCCTGTTTCGCGTTTTTCTGCTGCTGGGCGTACAGAGCACAAGCACAATCGAGGCGGGTATTTTAACCGGTGCCACCCCGGCCATAACGGCATTGCTTGCATATGTTTTCATTCGGGAACGGCTCACAAAAAAATCCCTGTTGGGAGTGGGCTGCGCCGTGGGGGGAATTGTACTTCTGCAAGGGCTGAACCTGATGGGAAACAGCTTTTCCATCGGCCATTTCTGGGGAAATATTTATATTCTCTGCGCCGCGGCGAGCGAATCCTTGTTTCAGGTGCTCTCCCGCAAGCACCAGCTGACGCAGGCGCAAAAAACGCAGATCGAGCCCATGGTGCAAACGCTGCTGGTTTCGTTTCTGGCGTTTTTATTGTGCGTTGTTCCCGCCATTCTGGAACGGCCTGCCGTATCCTTTGCTGCAACCGGTCCCGTGGAATGGCTTGCGCTTGTCTGGTACGGGCTGGTCGTAACAGCGGTATCGTATGCGCTTTTCTACGCGGGGGTCAGGCGTTGCGATGCATATACGGCCGCGGCGTGTTCGGGTATGATGCCGCTGACTTCGGTGCTTTTATCCATGCTGCTGTTCGGGGAAACGCCGGGGGTCGCCCAATGCGCCGGGGGCGCGCTGATTCTTGCAGGCATGCTGCTCATAGGCGAAAAAGAGATGCCGCCAGCCGTCCGGGAACCGGAGAACGGGCTTGCAGCTTCTTTGGGGGAAAAATAACTAAGGGGATACGTTGAGGGCGCTGCCCTCAAACACCTGCTTAGGGCCGTAACGGCCCTAAGAACCCATCTTATATGGTTTGCCTTTTGATGCTGACCACCCGAAACACCTGCTCCGCGCGGGAGGAGAGGTTTTTAAATGCGCGGGTAAACTCCATCGCCTCATTTAGCGTAAGCGGGCCCTGCGGGATTGCGAAATACGCGTCGATGCCGTGATTGTTCACTTCCGCCGCATCGTCCGCGGTCGCGCCCGCAAACGCAATGGTAGCAGCGCCATGCTGTTTTGCAAGTTTCGCTACACCTATGGGCGCTTTTCCCATGGCGGTCTGGGAATCCATGCGGCCTTCTCCGGTCGCCGCGTAGTCCGCATCCTTCAGGTCATCCTCCAAACGGATGGCATCCAGCACAAGTTCCACCCCGGGGGTCAATTCGGCGTTCAAAAATGCGGCGAACGCATAACCGAGGCCACCTGCAGCCCCCGCACCCGGCGTATGATGGAATTCCGTGTTGAGCGCCCGGGAGCAGACCGCGGCAAAGTGCTGTAACCCTTCATCCAATTCTTTTACGATCTCAGGCGAAGCTCCTTTTTGCGGCGCGTAGACATACGCCGCGCCCTGCGGGCCGTAGAGCGGGTTGTTCACATCGCATGCGACGCGAAAGCGGCATTCCTTTAGGCGCGGGTCCGCTTTTACAACATCGATGCGTTCCACCGTTTTTAATGCCCCGCCGGTTATTCCCGCGCTTTGCCCGCTTTGCGTATAAAACCGAAAGCCGAGCGCTGCGAGCATACCTAGCCCAGAGTCGTTTGTTGCGCTGCCGCCGATGCCGATCAAAAAATCCCGGCAGCCTCGATCCATCGCATGCAGGATCAATTCCCCCAGGCCGTAAGTTGTGGTATGCAGGGGGTTCCTCTGTTCCGGGGGGATCAGCGTCAGGCCGCAGCAGGCCGCCATTTCCATAATAGACAGGCCCTTATCCGGGAGTATGCCGTACGCGCATTCCACAGGCTTCTGGAGCGGCCCGTTTACCCGCGCCGTAAGCTTTTCGCCGCCCAGGCCCTCCACAAGCGCGTCCACCGTGCCCTCGCCGCCGTCAGCAAGCGGACGCACCACCACATCTGCGCTTGGAACAGCGCGTAAAATTCCCTCTTTTACGGCGCTGCCCGCCTGCAGGGAGGTCATGCTGCCTTTAAACGAATCGATGGCCACCACAACTTTCATAGCGCACCTCATATCGGTTCATTGCTCTTTTATAGTAACGCAGTTGCCGATAGGGGGCAAGAATGATCATGGCGGTTATGAAAATGTCTTGGGCAGCGAGGACAGTTCGAATAAGGCGGGCTGCTCCATAAAATCCTGATTCGTATAGCACAGGCAGATATCCCGGAATGTTTGTTTGAGAGACGCAAATAGTTCCACCGCCTGTGGGTCAAACTGTATGCCCGCCTGCTGGATGATAAACCTTGCCGCGTCTTCGTGGGAGAACGCC
>JAEYHP010000020.1 GCA_023409435.1 Bacillota bacterium
CGCGTTCGTGGCGCTTGAGCCCACAATCGATGGCCTCATTCACATCTCCCAGGTCAGCGTAAAGCGCATCGCTAAGGTTGAGGATGAAATTAACGTCGGCGACGTCGTGCGCTGCAAGGTGCTCGAAGTCAATCCTGAGGCCAAGCGCATCAGCCTGAGCCGCAAGGAAGTCATACTTGAGGAAAATCCTGAAATCGCCGAGCAGATTGCCGCAGAGCGCGCGGAACGCGACCGCCAGTTTGCGCAGCGTCAGGAACAGCGCTCCTCAGAGCGTCAGCAGCAATTCCAGCAGCGCTCGGCGGTTCCCCGCTCACAGGAGCGTGCACCGCAGCAGCCCCGTACGGAGCGCGCGCCGCAGACTTCCGCTCCTTCTGAAAGACCGGATCGTGAACGCCGCCCCCGCCGCAGCGAGGATGGCGATTACGATCTGCCGCCGGTGCAGTCCACCACCACCAGTCTTGCGGATCTCTTCCAGGGCTTCAACATGGATGAGCTGGACACCGACAAGCAAGAGTAAAAGCATACAGACGAAGCGGGCGCAGCCGAGTGGCTGCGCCCTTTGTGTATCGGTAAAACTCCTAAGGAATTCACTGCTTGAGGGTTTCAGTATCGTCGCTTTCAGCACCGCGCTGACGTAACGGAAAACATATTAGGCTCCCTCTGATGAGGGAGCTGTCGGCTGAAAGCTGACTGAGGGAACAACCAACAAAACACATGGCTTTTCTCTCCTTCCGCGACGGCCCGCAAGGCCTAGTGCCCGTAGGCGTGCCCCGCCGAAGGGCGCATGGCTGCGCCATGCCACTTCTCTCATCAGAGGGAGGCTCAACGTTTAGCGCTATAGCCCAAGCCCCTTCCTTGGGAACGCCCGTAGCAGGGCGTATGGTCTGTAGGCCTAGAGCCGAGGTGCTTCCGCGCCACCATAGGCGACGATACCTTAAAAAACAAGAGATATGTGATTGATACTTAAGGGGCACAGCCGGCTGGCTGCGCCCCTTAAGTACTTTATTCCATTCAGATCAGCGCCGATACCTTTAAGCCGCCGTATTCGCGCTCGGTCCGATGATCGTTTCCCCCGCATACGCCCTGTACTTGGTTTTTGCAACCGGCACCGTTTTTACTTCCACGCCGTCCTTCAGATAGGTGGCGTAGGATTGCCAAGTCGAGCCGGATTTTCGCTCCACGTATACTTCTTTATAGCCCGCGGGCTTGCTATGATCCACAGTGTATTTCATGGGGCCGGAAGGGGAAACGCCTCCGGTGTGCTTGGAGGAAAGCTTGATCTCATCGTATTCCTCCGGGAAAGCTGCGCCGTATATCTCAAAATGCACGGTCTTGTCGTTGTCGTCCACCCAGCAGAACAGGTAGATAGGCGCGTTGGTATTGTTTTTCCATTGAAAATCGATGCGTCCGCTGTCTATCGTGGCGTCCAGCCCGCCGTCCACGTAGGAAAGCCGCCCCGAATGGCCCTGCCGGTACACTACTTCAAGGTCAGACTTCAATACGCTTAAATACATGGTGGTAGAGACCTGGCATACGCCGCCGCCCGCTTGGTCCTCCGTGCGGCCCTGTACGATGGCGGGCGCGGGCTTCCATCCACCACCATAGGTGCGGTGGCCCAGCGTATTGTTGGTGGAAAACACTTCGCCCGGCTGCAACACCGTGCCGTTGATGAGGCCTACAGCCTTCTTGATATTGAACACCCGTGTGCTGCGGTTGTAAGGCGATTTGTTGAATGAGGTATACGAGCTTCCGCGCAGCACCACCTGCTGTTTGATATCCGCAAGCGTCACCTTGGCCTTGACGGACGCCACGGGGATTTTCATATCCGCGTAATCCCCGCTTTGCGCCATGGAAAGAAGAGCTTGCGTGAGCGCTTCCTGATTGATACCTACGCCATCCTGTTCCGGCTCATAGCGGAAGCGCTGTTCGGGCGTTGTGGACGCCGCCGCAAGCACGTAAGCGCTCGTCTTCTTTTCTTCTTCCGCTGCGGAAGATTTGTCGATCAGCACTTTGAACTGCGCATCTACCGCCGGGGTATCCACCTCTTTTGCTAACGACGCAACAAAAGTCTCCACGGCTTTGCTATCCGGCGTGGCGGTTGTATTGTAATAGCGCTTGTTTAAACTGATGTCGCTAAGTTCCGCTTCCAGCTCCTTAAGCGTTCCCGCGCGGGCAAGGGAGAACGCCTCGGTAAGAATCGCTTCTGTATCATACGTAAACGCAAATGCGGAGGCGTCTGCCGGGTAGCTTTTGCCGTTGTATGTCAACTGAAAGACAATGGCGTCCTGACGGTCCAGCTGCGCTTTCTCCACAGCGGCTTTCGCCTGCTCTTTCGTCATGCCGCCTACGGGAACGCTGTCTATGACGGCTCCGTCCCGGAAAACATCGGCGTTGATAATACTAAGGCGCTTCGCCTCATCCTGCTGCAGCTTCTCTGAATAGAGCACGCCTGCAAGGATTGCAAGCAGCAGCAAAGAAACGGTAGCGATCCATATCTTATAGTTCTTTCTCACGGCCTTGACCTCAGCCGTGGCTTCACCGGTGTTCAAACTTGGGGTATTGCTTGTTTCCATACGGGCTCCTTTCGCATATGCGACGTACGTAGGGGTCCATACATACGTGGCGTTATCGTTGTATCTTAATTATAATGTTGTGTTATATGTGTGTAAACACGCCCGAAACTCAAAATTTCCATGGCTGCTTTTTGTGGCCGCCCCGGAGCGGGGCTGATCTGATACGGCAAATTTCCTCCAGGTTGACGGTACCTACCCGGGGCAGTACAATACAATAGTAAAATAAACCATAAGCGGGCAGTCTAAGCGTTGGCGGCTGCTGCCGCTTCAAGCTGGACAAGCGGGGGGATACTATGAAGCATGGCTTTGTCAAGGTAGCGGCGGGTACTCCGAACATACGAGTGGGGGACTGCGCATACAATGCCGCGCGCATTCGGAAAATCATAGATCGCGCCGCAGAGCGGGGGGTTTGCGTGCTGCTGCTGCCCGAACTGTGCCTGACAGGGTATACCTGCTCGGATCTTTTTTTGCACGACGCGCTGCTCGACGCCGCGGAACAGGCGCTCTTATCCTTAAAAGAGTATTCGAAAGGCAAGGAGATGCTCATAGCGCTCGGCGTGCCCCTGCGCTATGAAGGCAAGCTCTACAACTGCGCCGCTCTTCTATATAACGGACGGATACTGGGCGCGGTGCCAAAAACGCACCTGCCGAATTATGGGGAATTCTATGAGATGAGGCAGTTTACTCCGGCACCTCGCAGGCAAAGCGAGATCGTGTTGAGCGGGGAGCGCGTGCCTTTTGGCACAAGGCAGCTTTTCCGCTGCAGTACGCTTCGCGAGCTATGCGTGGGCGTGGAAATATGTGAGGATATTTGGGTGCCAAGCCCGCCTTCCAATACGTTGGCGAACGAAGGGGCGACGGTGATACTGAACCTTTCTGCCAGCGACGAAACAATAGGCAAGGATGCCTACAGAAGGCTTCTGATCCAAAGCCAGAGCGCGAGATTGTGCTGCGCCTACTTGTATGCGGACGCCGGGCATGGGGAATCGACCACGGATATGGTATTTGCGGGGCATAACCTCATCGCCGAAAACGGGGCCATATTAAAGGAAACCGAACCTTTTGCGGAAGAGACGGCCTATATCGAAACCGAGATCGACTGCAAGCGCCTGATGCATGAACGGCGCAGAATGACAACGTTCAGCCTCGAGCCGCCCGAAGGGCACGTACCGTATCTGGTCACGGAGTTTTCCCTGCCCATCGTGGAAACGCGGCTTACGCGGGAGATTTCGCCCACGCCGTTTATCCCGCGGGATCTCCACGACCGGAACGAACGCTGCGAGGACATCCTGCGCATCCAGGCCCACGGGCTCAAAAAACGTATCGAGCATACCAATTGTAAGACTGTGGTCATCGGCATTTCGGGCGGGCTTGACTCTACGCTCGCGCTGCTTGTGGCCGTACGCGCGATGGAGCTTGCGGGGAGGCCCGCTTCCGATATTCTCGCGGTCACAATGCCCTGCTTTGGCACCACGGGCCGCACGCGCACCAATGCGGAGCGGCTGTGCAACTGTTTGGGCATCCCCTGCAGGACGGTGGATATTACGGCGGCGGTAAAACAGCATTTTAAAGATATCGGGCATCCGGAGGACGTGTTCGATGTCACATTTGAAAACGGGCAGGCCCGCGAGCGCACGCAGGTGCTGATGGATATCGCCAACCAATACGGCGGCATGGTGGTGGGCACCGGGGACCTTTCCGAGCTTGCGCTCGGCTGGGCGACGTACAACGGGGACCATATGTCCATGTACGCGGTAAACGCCTCAGTTCCGAAATCGCTTATCCGGCATATCGTGCGCTACATTGCGGATACCGCCAAAACCCCGGCGCTCAAAGAAGTGCTGATAGATATTTTGGATACGCCGGTCAGCCCAGAGCTGCTGCCCTCGGACGGCGGGGAAATTACCCAGCAGACGGAAGAGCTTGTAGGCCCCTACGCGCTGCATGACTTTTTCCTGTACCACATGATCCGCTGGGGCGCGCAGCCCAAAAAAGTGCTGCGTATGGCAGTCTACGCATTCAACGGCACATACGACGAGGCGACGATCCGCCGCTGGCTCACCGTGTTCTGCAAACGCTTTTTCAGCCAGCAGTTCAAGCGTTCCTGTCTGCCGGACGGCCCCAAGGTCGGTTCCGTCACGCTTTCTCCGCGCGGGGACTGGCGCATGCCCAGCGACGCCATGAATTCCGTGTGGCTTAATGAATTGCTCTAAATGCCAAAAAAACAAACCTCTCCGATGCTATCACAGGCTTTTCTGGTATAGAAAAGCCTGTATTTGCGTCAAAAGCAGGATTTTTAGAAATTACGGGGTATAAATACAGATAACAACCCGGATTTATAAACAGGCCTTAAAGTGGAACGGGAGGAATACCGATATGGAAGAGAAGGATTTTGGCGGCAGTGCAAAGTACAGGCTGTTCACCCAGCAGCGGGAGCGCGAAACGCTCTCTCCTTTTGCCGTACTTTCCGAAAACACGCGGGGGAGGGAAACGCCTCTTGACCCCTGCGATATCCGCACGGAGTTCCAGCGGGACAGGGACCGCATTATCCATTGCAAATCCTTCCGAAGGCTCAAGCACAAGACGCAGGTGTTTCTGTCCCCGCAGGGGGACCACTACCGCACAAGGCTCACGCATACGCTGGAGGTTTCCCAGATCGCGCGCACCATATCCCGCGCTTTGCGGCTTAACGAGGATCTGACGGAAGCCATCGCGATGGGCCACGACCTTGGGCATACGCCCTTTGGCCATGCGGGGGAAGAGGTATTGAACGAGCTTGTGCCCGGCGGCTTTGAACACAACACGCAGAGCCTCAGGGTAGTGGAAAAGCTTGAAAACGGCGTGGGCTTAAATCTTACCTATGAGGTGCGGGACGGCATCCTCCACCATAAAAAGTCCGGCACACCAGCAACGCTCGAAGGCAAGGTCGTGAGCATTTCCGACCGCATCGCCTACATCAACCACGATATTGACGACGCCGTCCGCGCGCAGGTGATTTCTCCGGGCGATATTCCGGAAGAGTGCGTTCGCGTGGCGGGGGCGACTCACGGTGCGCGCATCAACTCTATGATCATAGACGTGGTGGAGCACAGCTTTCTGAAACCCCAGGTGTGCATGTCTGGGGAAATGGAGTGGACGTTTGAGGAACTGCGGAATTTTATGTTTTCCCATGTGTACTTCAACGTATCCGCAAAGCGGGAGGAAGGCAAGGCCAAGCATGTGGTGCGCTCACTCTTTGCATACTATATGGGGCATTTGGAACAGCTGCCCGCGGAGTTCTTGGCGAACGCGCAAGCCGACGGCAACGAGCGCGTCGTGGCGGACTGGATCGCCTGCATGACGGACCGGTACGCGATTAATCTCTATAAACGCCTGTTTGTGCCGGAAGAATGGAATTAATATATATTTTATTTTCCTTAGCAGGATTACGTACAAATGTACCGAATATATTAGGGCGTTGCCCATAGCGGATGGTATGCGGAAAGGAAGGGGGAAGAATGGCGCGTTTTAACGAAGCGTGGATGGAAACGCTGTTATCTAAGAACGATATCGTTTCCTTGGTTTCCTCCTATGTCACGCTGCGCGCCAAAGGGAAAAAGCTGTGGGGGCTTTGCCCCTTTCACAACGAAAAAACGCCTTCCTTTTCCGTTTCGCCGGACAAGCAGCTCTACTATTGCTTTGGCTGCGGCGCCGGGGGCGGCATCGTACAGTTTGTTATGGAAATGGAGCGGCTTCCTTACGCGGAAGCCATCGCGTTCTTAGCACAGCGCGCCAATATGGAGCTGCCTCAGGAAACGGATGATGAAAGCTTAAGGCGTGAGCGCGCAAAAAGGGAGCGGCTCTACGCCGCCACCAAATCCGCTGCAGAATTTTTCCATAAATGCCTTTTGGCGGACGAAGGAGCGCATGCGCGCGCATATCTTGCACAAAGGGGATTGGATGCGGCAATCGTCACCCGTTTTGGCCTAGGCTATGCGCCGGATTCCTGGGACCGGCTGATGACCCGCCTTCTTTCGGACGGGTTTTCGGAAGAGGAGCTCACAGAAGCCGGGCTGCTTGTGAAAAACGCCAGAACCGGCCGCGTGTATGACGCATACCGCAACAGGGTAACATTTCCCATCATAGGCACAAATGCGCGTGTTTTGGGGTTTGGAGCGCGCACAATGGGGAATGATACCCCAAAGTACATCAACACGGGCGATACGCCCATCTACAGCAAGCGGCACAACCTCTACGCGCTCAACCTGCTAAAGGGAGCAAAGATTGCCGACATTGTGCTGGTGGAGGGCTACATGGACGTGATCAGCCTCTATGCCGCGGGTGTGACCAATGCGGTGGCGTCGCTGGGCACGTCGCTCACCCAGCAGCAGGCGCGTTTGATGGCCCGGTACGCCTCCACCGTCTACATCGCCTACGATGGCGACTCCGCGGGCCAGAACGCCACGCTGCGCGGCCTGGACATACTTGCAGCGGAAGGGCTCAAGGTGCGGGTCATCGCAATGCCGGATGGTTTGGACCCGGACGATTTTGCCCGCAAGTACGGCAAAGAGGCGTTCGATAAGCTTCGGGACGAGGCGCTTGCGCTCAATGCGTTCAAGCTTTTGCGCATGGCCACGGGGTATGATCTTTCCACCGAGGACGGGCGGGAGGAATACGCGCTTGCGGGCTGCCGCTTTATCGCGACGCTTGAGCCGGTGGAACGGGAACGCTATTATGCGACGCTTGCGCGCAATACCGGGTTTACCGTGGAAGCGCTTCGCGCGCAGGGCGAGCGTTCCATGCTGGAAAAGCAACAGGAGCCGGGGCGCTTGCGCGTGCAGAACAGGGCGCGAAAAAGCGGAGAGAATTCGCCCAGGCAGTTGGCGGAACTCTCGTTGTTGCGGGCCATGCTCCAGGGGGATACCGCGGTTGCGGCCGTTTTGGCCTCCGGATTAACCGGGGAGCAGGTGTTTAGCAGCGAGATATACCGCATGGTGGTGCAGGGCTTGCTTGCGGCCCACGCGGAAGGGAGCAAGCCGGATATAGCGCTGATGCTGAGTGCATTGACGCCGGAGGAAACGCAGCAGATTTCCGGCGCATTGGAGACGGAAGCCGCCATGGCGGACCCGGAAAAACTGGCGAACGACAGCATACTGCGCATCCGGATGCTGGATGCGGAGGAAGAGATCAGGGAACTGCGGGCGAAATCCACAGGCGAGACCATATCGCTGGAAGAAAAGCTCGCGCTGACCAGGCGGATTGCGGAGCTGGATCACATGCGCAGAAAACTGCGCGTGCAGCAATAGAATAAAGGGAAGAAGGAGGGGACATTCTTTGGAAAACAAAGAACCCCGCATGAAAAAAATCAACGATCTGTTGGAAAAAGGCAAATCCAAGGGCGTCCTGACGTACAAGGAGATCATGGACGCGCTGGAAGAGCAGGAAATGGATCAAGAACAGGTCGAAGGAGTATACGACCGGATCGAGGCGCTCAACATCGACGTCGTGGAGGATGTGGAGCTTCCTGCGGATATCAATGAGGAGATCGCAGCCATTGAAACGGAGCTTGCGGTATCCGAAGGTCTTAACATCGACGACCCGGTACGCATGTATCTCAAGGAGATCGGCAAGGTTCCGTTGTTGACCGCCGCAGAGGAAGTCGAAATCGCCCAGCGCATGGCGGAAGGGGATCAGGACGCCAAACAGCAGCTTGCGGAGGCGAACCTGAGGCTGGTGGTTTCCATCGCAAAGCGGTATGTCGGGCGCGGCATGCTGTTTCTGGACCTCATTCAGGAAGGCAACCTCGGCTTAATTAAAGCCGTGGAGAAATTCGATTACCGCAAGGGCTATAAATTTTCCACCTATGCCACCTGGTGGATCAGGCAGGCAATTACAAGGGCAATCGCCGACCAGGCGCGCACTATCCGCATTCCCGTTCACATGGTGGAAACCATAAACAAGCTCATCCGCGTCAACCGCCAATTGCTGCAGGAGTACGGGCGGGACCCGAGGCCGGATGAGATCGCAAGGGAAATGGGCATTACGGAGGATAAGGTTCGCGAAATTATCAAAATCGCGCAGGAGCCGGTATCTTTGGAAACCCCCATCGGTGAGGAAGAGGACAGCCATTTGGGGGACTTTATTCCGGATGACGACGCCCCAGCACCTGCGGAAGTGGTCGCAGGCACTTTGCTAAAAGAGCAGTTGATGGACGTATTGGATACGCTCACCACCCGCGAAGAAAAGGTTCTGCGCCTGCGCTTTGGTCTCGATGATGGCAAGGCGAGGACGCTTGAGGAAGTTGGCCGTGAATTTGCGGTGACCAGGGAGCGCATTCGCCAGATCGAAGCGAAGGCATTGCGCAAGCTCCGCCACCCCAGCCGCAGCAAAAAGCTGAAGGATTTCTTGGAATAAATGAAGCATAAAAGGCTGCGCAGATGGTTCCGCGTAGTCTTTATATGAAGAATGTATTTGTTAATTCGGATGTATTTCAAAAAAGAAATACATCCGAATTTTTTGTTTACGGCAACACGATCAGGCTTAGATGACGGTTGGACGTCATAGCCGACGTAATGTTTGTGGAAGCGTTAATGGCCATTCTCACTTCATATCTACTGATCGTCGTAACGGGCGCAACGTCAATAAACGTACTTGCGATTGGGAAACTGTATGTTCCTGCGGCCGTATTCTGGTAAATCAGGGGCCGGACATCGATGAGAACCCCATCTCTGTAAAGACGGAATTCGCAGGCGATTGCACTGTTTCCAGTTGTAACCTCATCAAAATTTAGCACATAGTCCACTTTCACCTGATTGCCGGAATGAACCGTTACGGTCCGGGAAGCAACGGTAACCTCAGTGGCCGCAGCACGAGCCCCAAGCCCGGATATAGGAAGCGCTGCAGTTGCTGCCCCGGCGTCGTTGGCGAAAGCCAGCGCCAACAAAGCGGCTGCGCCGGTAGGCCCGGTATCGCCGGTGGGGCCGGTAGGCCCTGTTGGCCCGGTAGGTCCGGTAGCGCCGGTCGGCCCGGTATCGCCAGCAGCTCCGGTAGGTCCGGTATCGCCAGTAGCTCCGGTAGGGCCGGTAGGTCCGGTTGCACCCACAGCTCCGGTAGGACCGGTTGCGCCAGCAGCGCCGGTGGGGCCAGTATCACCTGTAGCTCCAGTGGGCCCGGTAGGTCCGGTTGCACCAGCAGCGCCGGTGGGGCCAGTAGGGCCGGTTGCGCCAGCAGCGCCGGTG
>JAEYHP010000089.1 GCA_023409435.1 Bacillota bacterium
ACAACCACGAGCGCATCCAGCTTAAGACTAAGCTGACGCCGCTTGAAAAACGGCGTCAGCTCAAGTAACTCTTCGATATCCTACGGCAGGGCTCTTTCTTTGTGTCTATTCAACAGGGTTCAGTTCAGTCCGGGGGAGCCTTTATCGTTTAGAACGATCGCGCAATCCGCTGCATGCAGCCTACCGGAACCGGGTATTATCCACCGCTCTTTGCAGGGCGTCTATCTCCGCCGGGTCTGTGGCGTGAAGGCTGATATATATTTTATAGCCTTTGCGATAGACGCAATATTCCTTTTGTATCAGCCCTGCGATATCCTGCATCTGGCCGATAGAACGGAACGTGGCGCTCACCCCTCCGACCTTGGCGCTTTTCCAGTTGCCAAACTTCAGAATATTCTTTATCGGTTCGCTCGAGCCATCCCCATACCAGCATTTATCGGTATACGGAGTGGCTTCATCCATAACCGTTACGGTGATATACGGATCTACTTTTGTCAGATTCATATTCGGGTATTTCTCCTGGGTGAAAAGCCCAGAAAACCGGAATATTCTGCTGGAGCGCTTTTTCAGCCTCGGCAGAATTCTTGTATGCGCTTAAAATACCGCTCCTGACTCCGCCCAAAAGCTCGTCAAGCTCATCGCTGGTCAAGACCAGCCATCCTTCGGGGTAGGTGATGGTCATATCCGCCTTTTCATTGTAGTAAACAACGCCCTTATCGATTACGGGAGGCATGGAGGGTAAAGGAGCACTTCCGTTTGGAATGCACTATGACAGAAGAAAGGCGGAAATGAGACAGATTAATATAATAGAACATGTTCTCACTCAAAATAATCCCAGTTCAAATTAATGGAGGCATGTTATATATTACCATATGCCTCTGCCCAGTCAATGTAAAAGGAAGAGTCCGTCCGAGCCAATGTTACGCGCATCGCGTGTGTATGTTGAGCGTTCCGCCTCCGCCGCAGCACATCGATTTACAGCCTGATTCCCCTTTCAGGCAGCCTCCTTTCATGAAATATAGAACATTGTCGGATACGCCCGAAATCATTTAACATTTTTTGTGTTAGAAATCGATTCATACGATAAAATTCGTCAAAATAACAGGAATCCCTCCTGATTTCTTCCTCGACTCCTGCGCGAATTTACACTAAACTGTTACAGGGAGGTGATGATAGGATTGCAAGATTACGAGAAGCTCTATTTCCAGCTGTTCAACAAGATCACGGACGTCATTCAGGAGTTACAGGATGTGCAGCGGCAGGTCGAGGACGCATACATCGGAATGAGCTCCAAAAATGACACAACGCCACCTTTGCTGTATTATCCCAGCAAGAGCAAACGCGTTCCAGCCAGGCGCGATCGGGCAGATTGCCGTTGAACATAAAAAACGCCGCGTATGCAATGCAGAGGGCGTTTTTTTTATTTTTGGCTTTCAGATTGTATTTCTTTCCTTTATAGTATATGGAAGAAATTTTATTTAAGGGGGGTATTTTGATGCAGCTTATGTCAAAAGAGATATCATTGAAGGATGGTACCCGCTGCCTTTTGAGAACCCCCTTGCCGGAGGACGCGGAACAATTCCTTTTTCTTATGAAAACCATGGCGGCCGAAACGGCATTTATGCTGCGGTATCCGGAAGAGATTACCTTGACGGTAGAGGAAGAGCGGGATTTTTTGCAGAAGAAGCTCGACGCCCCGGGGAGCGGCTTTCTGTCTGCCTGGGTTGACGGCAGACTCGTTGGCAACGCCTCCTTCTACTCCGTAGGCCCGCACCGGAAGGTCTTGCACCGCGCTGCCTTCGGCATCGCCATACGAAAGGAGTATTGGGGATGCGGCCTTGGAGAGATTTTAACCCGAGAGATTCTGCTTGCGGCAAAATCCGCGGGCTATGAGCAACTGGAACTGGAAGTGGTGGCGGACAACGCGCGCGCCGTAAAGCTATATGAAAAGTGCGGATTCACCCGCTACGGCACGCGTCCCAACGCATTCTTATACAAGGACGGCAGCTACTCGGATGAGCACCTGATGGTGCACAAACTGTAACCGCCGCCCGTTCCGTTTCTTTATGATATTGCGGCTTAAAGTTTCATTGCCAGCGCCAACTTATCCGCCAGGAAGGACATCTGATCCAGCGCTTCCGTGTTGGGCTTGAGCCTTGCGCGCACGGTGCCGGCAACCTGATACCCGAGGCCGACCAGCCGTTGCTCCACCATGGGCACCGCTTCCCCGCTCCAGCCATAGGAGCCAAATACGGCGGCGGTCCGCCCGCGTACAACCGGGATGGAGACATGCGTAAGCGCCATCCAGACCGGCGCCATGGCGTCCGCGTTGACGGTGGGGCTGCCGATGGCCAGCACGTCCGCCCGATGGATATGCGAAGCGGCCTCGTTGGGGGTTAAATCGGCAATATCCTCCATATCCACCTCCGCGCCGCGCGCACTTAGATCCTCCTTCAGCTTTTCAGCCATTATGCGGGTATACCCGTAACAGCTTACATAACCGATAAACACGCGTTTGCCATTGAGCGGCGAATGCTCCGCCGCCCATTCGCGGTAAAGCGCGATTGCCTCCTGCGGGTTCTGGTCCAGCACCGGCCCGTGAGAGGGCAGCACCACGCGGATGGGGAGATTCAATTCCGTGAGATGCGCGACGGCGCGCGTGACATGCCCCGCAAACGGGCGCATAATGCAATCGAAATAGAACCTGCGCGCCTCTTTGAACTGTTCATCCGTCCGGCTTTCCAGCACGTGTTCGGGGGCAAAGTGGCAGCCGAACGCGTCGCACGTAAACAGCGCGCCCGAGGATTCGTCATACGTAAATATGGTATCCGGCCAATGCAGGAACGGGGCCGGAATAAAGCGCAGCATATGCCCGCCAAGGTCTACGGTATCGCCTTCCCTGACGACGTCTATAGGAAGTTCCTTGTTTGCGATATGAGGCAGGTATAAAGAGCCGGGTTTGGAGCAGAGGATGCGGGCATTGGGCGCAAGTTTGATAAGCTCCGCCAAGGAACCCGAGTGGTCCGGCTCGGTATGCTGCAATATGATGTAATCGATTTTGGCGGGGTCCGTCAGCTGGCGGATCAAATTCAGGCTTTCTTCCAAGAAACCGTCCCTTACGGTATCGATCAGGGCGGTTTTTTTGCTGCCCTGCACAAGATATGAATTATAGCTGGTACCGTATTTTGTTTCCATGATGACGTCAAACCGTCTGAGGCTTTCGTGGATCGCCCCCACCCAGTGGATCCCATCCAATATTCTTACCGGCGCATCTGGATGATTCATGCTTATCCCCCTTTTCTGCTGGACGCCTATACTTAGCTTTAGTATAAACCCCTTTCTGATGAAAAAACCGGCGGCGGAAGTTTTTGCGCATTTGCTTAACGCAAAAATTGCGCGCCCGGCGCTTGACAAACACGGACGCGCGGACTACAATATATCCATGATCGGTCAGCCGACCGACAAAATAGCGAGGTATTTATGGCGCAAAAAAACGCAGAAGTAGAAAGCACGCGGCAGGGCATACGCCAAACCGCCTCCGCTCTTTTTATGACAGGAGGCGTACACGCCACAAGTTTGGCCGATATCTCCAAGGTTGCGAAGCTAAGTAAGGGCACGCTTTATTACCATTACCCCACAAAAGAATACCTCGTGCTGGATATTGCGGAAGAGCATTTCGGCCGCATGACCGATAGCATGTTTGCATGGATTGACTCTTTGGCGGAAGGAATGCCCGCGCAGGATGCCCTGCGCAGCCTGACTCAGACGCTGCTGCAGGACCCGGATTCCATGCGGTTGCATTTCGCCCTAATGAGCGAGGCGCTGCGCGAGGAAGGGGCTTTGCGCAAGCGTGTCGCCGCCAAACAGCGCGAATGGGCCGTGATGCTTGAGGTGGGTTCGCTTCGTATGACAGAGCCGGGCGCCCAGCGCTTCCGCACCTACAGCCGCGCATATCTGGCGCTGCTGGACGGCTGCGCGCTGCACCAGCTTTTGACCGGGCATCTGGACGTGGATATTTTGCTCAAATTGTTGACGGAGGAATAGGCATGGACACGGAAAAACAAATAAAATGCGACGGCAGCATACTGGTCGCGGGCGACTCCATATTTAAGGGCGTGTGCTATGACGACGCCCGCAAGCGGCATGTCTTATTGCCCAGCGCCTTCTGCGCTCAGGTCGCAAGGCTCATAAAACCCGCGGTGGAAAACATTTCCCGTTACGGCTACAAAAGCGGCGAGCTGTTGAGCGCGCTTTTGGAAAACCTCAAGCGCAAAAAGGAACCGCCTTCCATCGTGCTTCTCGAAGTCGGCGGCAACGACTGCGCGTTCGACTGGGACGCCGTGGCCCAGGACCCGTTAGCGCCCCACACCCCCAACACGCCGCTTGAGGAATATGAAAGCAACCTCCTTCAGATGGTGGACGCCGTAAAGGAGGTTGGCGCGCAGCCCATACTGTGCAACCTCCCGCCCATCGACGCGCAAAAATACTTCAACTTTATATCCCGCCGCGAGCCGGAACGCTCCAGGCAGATCTTGAAATTTCTGGGCGACGTCGGCCGCATCTATTGGTGGCACGAACGCTACAGCATGGCGGTGGAGCGCGTGGCGCAAATTACCGAAACCCCGCTGATGCTGCTGCGCGCCTC
>JAEYHP010000157.1 GCA_023409435.1 Bacillota bacterium
AATAGGAGGAGCTATGGCAAAGAAGCTGATGAAAGGCTGCGAGGCGATCGCGGAGGCCGCCATACAGGCGGGCTGCAAATTCTTTTTCGGGTACCCGATCACGCCGCAGAACGATATACCGGAATATATGTCCATGCGCCTGCCCCAGGTGGACGGATGTTTTTTACAGGCGGAAAGCGAAGTGGCCGCCATCAACATGGTGTACGGGGCGTCGGGCGCCGGCGCGCGGGTGATGACGTCGTCCTCCAGCCCGGGCATCAGCCTGAAGATGGAGGGCATTTCCTATATTGCGGGCGCGGAGCTTCCGTGCGTGATTGTCAACATGATGCGCGGCGGCCCGGGCTTAGGTTCCATACAGGCCTCCCAGGGAGATTATTTCCAGGCCACAAAGGGGGGCGGCCACGGGGACTACCGCCTGATCGTATACGCCCCCGCGTCTGTGCAGGAGGCGATCGACGTTACGCAGCAGGCGTTCGACGCGGCGGACAAATACCGTATGCCCGTCATGGTGCTGGCCGACGGCATCATCGGCCAGATGATGGAGCCGGTGGAGATCCACACGGTTGCGCCCGCGCAGTACGACAAAAGCTGGGCCACGACCGGTTACCGCCAAAAAGAAGGCGGCAGGCCGCGTGCAATCGTTAACTCCCTTTACATCGAGGTGGAGGAGCTTGAGGAAATGAACATGCGCCTGCAGGCGCGCTATAAGCAAGTGGAACAGAGTGAAGCGCAGGTGGAGCTTTACAATACGGAGGACGCCAAGTATATCCTCTGTGCGTACGGCACGGTGGCGCGCATCTGCAAATCCGCCATAACGCTGCTTGCGAAAAAAGGCGTCAAGGTCGGTTTGGTGCGGCCCGTCACGCTCTGGCCGTTCCCGTCCGGAGCCGTTCACGACGCCATCGCCCAGACCTCCGTAAAGCAGGCGTTCTGCGTGGAAATGAGCGCGGGGCAGTTGGTTGAGGACATCCGCCTGGCCGTGAACGGCGAAAAGAAAGTGGAAATGCTTGCGTACCTTGGCAGCCGGGTTCCCACCGCGGAGGATATCGCAAACAAAGTACTGCAAATGGAGGGGGTATAAAGTGGCTGTCGTATTTCAGAAGACTCCCGTTTTAACGGATACGGAAATGCACTATTGCCCGGGTTGCGGCCACGGCATTGTGCACCGGCTGATTGCGGAGGCGATTGAAGAGCTGCAATTGCAGGAGAAGGCCGTGGGCGTGGCACCTGTGGGCTGCTCGGTGTTCGCCTACAAATACTTCAACATCGATATGCAGGAGGCGGCCCACGGCCGCGCGCCCGCCGTGGCAACCGGTATCAAGCGCGTGCTTGGGCCGGATAGCTGCGTGTTCACCTATCAGGGAGACGGGGACCTTGCTTCCATCGGCGCGGGGGAGATCGTGCACGCAGCACACCGCGGGGAGAAAATCACCACCATATTCATCAACAACGCCATATACGGCATGACGGGCGGGCAAATGGCCCCCACGACGCTGTTGGGCCAGCGCACCACGACCTCGCCCTACGGGCGGGATCAGGGGCACAGCGGGAGCCCGCTGCGCGTATCCGAAATGCTTGCGACAATAGACGGCGCAGCGTATATCGAACGCGTGGCGCTCAATTCCACCGCCAATATCCTGCGGGCGAAAAAGGCCATACGCAAGGCCTTTGAAACGCAGATGGCGGGCAAGGGCTTCTCCATGGTGGAGGTGTTGTCCACCTGCCCCACCAACTGGGGGAAATCTCCCGCGGAATCCATGGACTGGCTGGAAAGCGCTATGATCCCGTATTTCCCGCTTGGGGTTATGAAGGAGGTATAGCATGCTGGAGCAAAACCTTTTCGCAGGGTTCGGCGGGCAGGGCGTGCTGCTGATGGGGCAGTTGCTTGCCTATGCAGGTATGCTCGAGGGCAAGGAAGTCACCTGGCTGCCCTCTTACGGCCCGGAAATGCGCGGGGGCACCGCCAACTGCAGCGTCATCATATCGGACGAAGCCATAGGCTCGCCGGTGGTGAGCAGGGCGACGTCCGTGATTGCGCTCAACCGGCCTTCCCTGGATAAATTCGAAGGCAATGTGCAGCCGGGCGGCAAGCTGTTCATCAACAGTTCCATCATCGACAGGCCCGCGCTGCGGGAGGACGTGGAGGCATACTATGTGCCCTGCAACGAAATTGCGGAGCGCCTGGGCAACGCCCGCGTCGCCAACATGGTGATGCTGGGCGCGTATATCGAAAAGACGGGCAGCGTGGATATCGAAAATGTGCTGCTTGCGCTCAAGGCAAAGCTGGGCGAGAAAAAGGCGGATCTGCTATCCCTCAACAGGGAAGCGCTCAAGGAAGGCGCGGAGGCCGTGAAATAAAGAATTGGGTTCTTAGGGGCTTTTCGAAGGAAAGCGGGCTCGGTGTAGAGCAGAAACCGATCCTGTGAATCGGTTTCAGAGCCCGGGGTTCTTCTATTTACGGCCCTAAGCGGGTGTTTGCGGGCAGAGCCCGCAACGTATCAAAAAGCGGCAGGGGAGACCCTGCCGCTTTTATCGTGCAAAACTTCTGTATTACCGGAACGAGGAAGCGCGCCGATTTTTGCCGCGCTGGCCGAAATGCCGTGTCTGAGACGAGGAGCGGGCCGTGCTTGGGGCAGAAGGAGCGCCGTAGCCCGGCTGCTGCCCGTAGGGCCGCGTCTTGCGCACAAAGTCCGCATCCGCAATATCGTCCTCAATCGCGGGGCCGGTGGGGATGATGACGGCCTTGAGGCTGCGCATCATCTGCCGTAACTGCTCCCGTTCGCGCGGGAATATCAGCGTGTAGGAAACACCCTGCTGTTCCGCCCTGCCGGTACGGCCGATGCGGTGGACGTACGAATCGCTGTCCATCGGGATATCGTAGTTGATCACCGCGTCGATGTGGGATACGTCGATACCGCGGGAGGCAACGTCGGTTGCCACAAGGATGCGCAGCTCGCCGTTGCGGTATTTTGCCATGACCTTATCGCGCTGATTCTGGCGCATATCCCCATGCAGGGCATCGGCGAGGAAATTATTTTTCTGCAGGCTTGTCGCCAGCCTGTCCGCCATGCGCTTGGTGTTGACAAATATCAGGGAAAGGCTAAAATCCTCTTCCTTTAACAATTTCACAAGCGCTCCTTCCTTAGCGCCCGTGCGGACTTCGGTATAATACTGCTTGACGGAGTCCACCGTAAGCGAGTTTTGTGCGATTGTGAGCTGCTCCGCGTCCTTCTGGAAGTTCCGTGCGATCTCCAGCACGCCCTTGGACATAGTGGCGGAAAACAGCGCCGTCTGGCGCTCCTTGGGCACGCTCTCCAATATGCGGGTCAGGTCGGGGCGGAAGCCCATATCGAGCATCCGGTCCGCTTCATCCAGTATCACGGTGCGCACGTCGCTGAGCCGTACGGTCTTCCGGGCGATGTGGTCCAGCAACCGGCCCGGCGTTGCAACGACGATCTGCGGCCTGCGGCGCAATGCAGCAAACTGCTTTTCAATGCGTTCGCCGCCGAATATGGCAACAACCTTAAGGCCCGGTTTGCTGTGCGTAAGGTCCTTTAGCACTGATGCGATCTGCACGGCAAGTTCGCGGGTGGGGCAGAGCACGATTGTCTGCACGGTGGAAGCGGAAGCGTCCATACGCTCCACAACGGGAATGCCGAATGCGCAGGTCTTGCCTGTGCCGGTGGGAGCCTGTACGGTGATGTCCCCGCCCTTTAACAGCGGGGTAATGGAAATCTGCTGCACGGGTGTAGCCAAAGTGAAACCCATGCGTCCGAGCGTTTCCAGCATGGGAGCGGAAACGCCCAATTGTTTAAATGTAACGTCTTGTGTCATGCGCATTGTTCTATCTGTTGCCTGTGCCCGCAAAAGCTGCCGAAATTGGTTCGTCATCCTGTCGGCGCTTGCGAGCAAGCAAATCTTGCGCGCACACCGGCACATAAAAGCGTAGGATAGATGCCTCCTTAAAAAATAAAAATTTTATCGAATCTTCATAAAAAAACACATGCCGTTGTAAATCATAGAACCATGACTTACAAGAACATGTGAGGCAATGTTGATTCACTTATGCCATCTTACCATATACATAGGGATCTGTCAAGCAGAGTTGGGGAAAAGAATCCATAAATATACAACGAAAGGCAAGGGCTATGTGTTCATAGCCCTTGCCGAAAGAAATCAGGAGTTGGTAGCCCTCCGAATTTATACGTTGAGCGTAAGAGTGAGCAGCGCGTCGTGGGCGGCGGCCTGCTTCAGAATCTCCTGCGTCAGCTCGGTGCCGGCGGAAACGGTGAATTTACCGTCTTCGCTTGTTACGGCGGTCTTTACGGCCTTACCGAGCAGGAAGCGGATGGAGTCCTCTTCAATCTCGCTGTACGCGCTTTCTTCGGGCGCAAACTCGGCGTCGCCCAGGTTCAAAAACGCCGTGTTCCCGGCAAGCGCCGCGATTTTGTCCGAAAGGAACTCGTTGCCGTTAGAAAGGAGCAGCTTTTCAATCGCGCCCGACTTCGGGTTGAAGCTGAAATCGCTGACCTCGCCGATGATATCGCCCACGCTCGAAAGCGCGGTAGCGCCAAGCAGGTAGAAGCCTTTTTCTGTGACTTCCAGGAGCTCCTTGGATTCATAGATCTTCTTGACGTTCTCGATTGTGGCGGTGATGGCATAATCCGCGCCCATGCCCAATACGTCCTTGAAGTTGATCCCATAGAAGCCATAGCCGCGGCTATCCTTCAAAATCAGGTAGTCAACGCTTTTCTCTGCTGCGTTGATCACGATATCCTGAATGATGCCCTTGTCGCGGCCTTCTTTTATGCCCATGACCTTCAGCCCAAGAACTTCGGTTGACTTTTTCATTGTGCTACCTCCTGATTATTCGCATGCTATTAAGCATTGCTAAGCTATTTGATGATTTCGTCGGTCCCCACCAGGATCGTGCCGCGCATCGCGCGGAAATGATCCTCATAAAGCATCTCGCTCTGTACCACAACCCCATCCTTGAGGTAATGGCGATAGGTGACGACCTCGTAGCCTTTGCGGCTGCGCACCTTGGTACGCTTTGTGCCCGCCGGAAGCTCGTCCGTATAAATGAGCACGGGGTCGGGGGAAGGAATCTCCTTGAGTATCACATTCTCCACTTCGATCTCCATGCCGTCCGGCAATTGTTCACCGTATATCTCCACTGTCACGACAAGGTCTTGTAACGTGGCGGTGATGTATATGGGAAACTCGGAGCGGTTCCTTATTTTCAGGTCCTTGTTGTCCCAATTGAGCGTCGCGTCAAGGCCGATGGGCAGATATTCCGAAGGCCAGGTATGGTGCACGCGCTCCACGATATCCATATCCGCATACAGCGCCGCATTGTACAGCGTGCCTGCAAGCTGGCAGATACCGCCGCCTATGGAGTCCGTTAACTGCCCGTCCACAATTGCAGCGGCGGCCTTAAAGCCCTTTTCTTCCGTACGCTGGCCCACGAGGTCATTTAGGGAGAGCGTCTCGCCTGGCATCAGCATCAATCCGTCCACCGCTTCGCACATCAGCTGAATGTTGATGTTGCGGTCTGCGTCGCTGGTTGCAAGCGTCACAGAGCGCCCGATCAATACGGTATTGTGCGCAAGCGTCTCAGCCGTTACGGCGGGTTTTACAATGTTGATATAGCCGTCGCTTACAGCGAACGTGCTGTACTCTTTCTTAACGAGTTTATCCTTTACCGCGTTTACCACGGCCGTAACGTCTGCAACATGCCCGGTCGTTTCATTGGTGTACACGAATTCGCGCCCAATCGTATCATAGGAAGCCGTCGCATTCTCCGCGGGGATGTCACGCTCATTTAAAAAATGCCCCAGCGCGCTTTTCAGCTTCGTTTCATCCAGCACGAACTCCGTATCCTTATGGAAAGGGGTGTGGGTGAGGTTAAAGTCCCTGTGGAGCATGCCCGCCTTGTTCCGAAGGTAGGCCTCGTCCAGAAGTTTCTTCGCGTTGGTGGAAACCCCAAGCTCGTTAGCGCCAAACGTCTGTGTCGCGCCGTTGTAGGAAACGGGCAGGGAGACCTTCGCAAGCGCAGCCTGTTCGTTCACAAGTACACGGCGCTCGCCTTCCTCAAAGCTTAGCCCGCTGATGTCGATACCGTTGATGCTGGTTTCCGGCGCAAAAACAGGCACGGTTGCCGCCCGGGTTACGCCCCCCAAAGCGCCAAGAAATATCAAAACAGCGGTCGCGGTTGCCGTCAATATGATGCCAAGCTTCTGTGAGAAGGCATGTTTGGCATTTTTATTGTCACTACCGGTTGCGCGCATCCGCAGTCTTTTCCTTTTCTTTGAGTAGCTTCATTACCAATAAAAGCCGCCTCTTTTCCTCTTCAGTCGGTTCATATTCCATGCGCAGTTGGTCAAATATCAACGCTTGTGCGTTGCGGTACTCTTTTGCCGCAATCAGAACGTTAAGCTTTGCCATGCCCGCTTCAAACTCCGCCTGCAAATCGCGTTCGGGCAGGGAAGGTTCGTCTTGCTCTACGGCGGGCTGTACGATTTCTGCCAAGGGTTCAGGTTCGGATACCGGGCCGGGCAGTTCCGCGGCCACAGAGGAGATTTCTTCCCTTATCGGTTCTATAACCGGTTCAAATTCTTCGACCTGTTCGGTAGCCTGAACCGGTTCGGGTTCTTCAACAGCAGACGCATGCGTATCGAAAACGGGCTCTTCCACCAAGTCTATAGCGGCGGGGGAAGCCACGGTTTCTTTCGGTTCTTGCGCCGGTTCGGCAAGCGGCTCTTCGCTGACCATCGGCTGCGGCATTGCATCCTGCAGCTCTTCCGGGACAGGCACGGGAGTTTCCTCC
The DNA here is from genome assembly GCA_023409435.1 of Bacillota bacterium. Lineage (GTDB taxonomy): Bacteria > Bacillota > Clostridia > Christensenellales > CAG-138 > JAEYLA01. Next base: position 6,830 of record JAEYHP010000157.1, read on the forward strand.
GCAAAGGCGGCCTGTGAAACCTGCTCTTCCAAGACAGGCTGCATTGGTATATCATCCGCGACAGCTTCTTTTGAAACATCGGAATCAGGCGTCAAAAGAACAGGGGAGATTG
>JAEYHP010000114.1 GCA_023409435.1 Bacillota bacterium
TGTTGGTCATATGCCCCATTTCGATATTGACCGCGGGACGTTCGCACCAGTTGAAGCCCGTTTGATCGTCCCGGTAGGTGACGCCCTTTTTCACGCTGATGCCGGTTTCCTCGCCGTAGGCAGCGAGTATCTTTTTTGCGGCCCGTACGCATTCGTCGTAATACGGGTAATCTTTGCTTTTGGGCACCAGCATGAACGCGCCATGGACGCTTGGATCGTTGCTGCCGTTGCAGTGCAGGCGGATGCCGAGATCCACATCGGCTTCGTTGAATATCTTCGCGCGGTCGACGTTGGAGAGATCCACATCGTTTTTTGTGCGCGTCATGACCACCTCGGCGCCCAGGTCCTCCAGCATGTCCCTTAATTTCAGGCCGACCTGCAGCGTCACTTCGTATTCCCGCACGCCGGTAAACCGCCCGTATGTGCCGGAGGATACCTTATCCTTGGTTTCGGACGATCCCGGCGCCACCGGCTCCTGATCGCGGTTGGGGTGCGACTGATGCCCCGGATCAATGCCGATCACAAGGCCTGCAAGCGGCTTATCTGAGGAGGGTTCCTTCGTCGGCTCGGGGGTGGGCTTTTCCGTTGGCACGGGTGTTTGCGTGAGCTCCGGCGTGGGTGTTGCTGTCGGTTCCGGCGTTTCGTTTGGCGCAGGCGTATCCTGCGGGGTCGGTGACGGGGAGGCATCCGGCGAAGGGGAAAGTACCGCGCCGCTCTGTACTGTGCCGCCGGGTTTTGCGGCAGCCGCCCCCGCTGTTCCGTCCAGCTCCACATACAGTGCTTCCTCTGCCGCGGAAGCTGGCGCAACCACCAATACGGCAAGGCCGATTACCCCCACGAGCAGCGCCGCCAGTATGGCCCATCGGAGTATGTTTTGCCTATTCAGTATGGTTGCTTTCTTTCCCGTCATTTCACCGCGTCCTTCACCCGCGAAAGATCCCGTTCCTCCAGCATGGCGCAGACAAGGGTGCCTTGCTCCGTATGCTCCTCGGAGAGAATACGGCCTACGCTGCGGATCAGCGCCATCGCATCATACCGGTGATAGGGGACTAAAAGCTCCACGCGTACCTGCTGGGCGCTCAATGTCTTCTCCACTGCCGCAAGCAGGGCGTCCACGCCCGTTCCTTCTTTGGCGCTGATGTGCGCCCACTCCCCACGGTGGCCTGGGTTGGCGCTTTCGCGGTCAATCTGGTTATACACGTTGATGCACGGGGTATCCGCCGCGCCCAGCGAGGATAGGACCTCCTCCACCACCTGCATCTGTGCGTCGTACTCTGGGTTTGCGCAATCCACCACATGCAGCAAAAGGTCGGCGTGCTTCACTTCCTCCAGCGTGGCGCGGAACGCCTGCACCAGATCATGAGGCAGCTTGTGGATAAACCCGACGGTATCAGAAAACAGCGCCTGCGTTCCCTGTGGCAGCGTCACCTGACGCACCACGGGGTCCAGCGTAGCAAAGAGCTTGTCCTCCGCCAGCACGTCGCTGCCCGAAAGCGCGTTTAACAGCGTGGACTTTCCCGCGTTGGTATAGCCCACGAGCGCCACAAGCGGAATCAGGTTCTTTTCCCGCCGCTCGCGCCGCAAAGCGCGCTGTTTGACCACCTCGTTGAGCGTTTCCTCCAGCTCGAATACCTGTCTGCGGATGCGCCGCCGGTCCAGCTCCAGCTTCTTTTCGCCGGGGCCGCGCGTGCCGATGCCGCCGCCTAAGCGCGAGAGCGCCATCCCAGAACCGACCAGCCGGGGGAGACGGTATTTTAACTGCGCAAGCTCCACTTGCAGCCGTCCTTCCCGCGTCTGCGCGCGAGCGGCAAATATATCCAATATCAGGGTCGTCCGGTCTATGACGGGGCGCCCAAGACCTTCTTCCAAATTCCTTAATTGCACGGCGGAAAGCTCGTCGTCGAATATGAACAGATCGGCTTCCATAGCGCTGCCCATTAAAGACAATTCCTCCACCTTGCCGGAGCCGATGTAGGTCGCGTTGTCTATGCTGCGGCGCTTCTGCACGCTTTGCCCCACCACCTGTGCGCCCGCGGACTTTGCAAGCTCCGCAAGCTCCTTCATGGTGTCCATGGCGTCCGCCTGCTCCAGCCCTACCAATATGGCGCGTTCGGGCCGTGCCGCCGCCGTTTCGTGCGTGCCGGTTTTTAAGCGGTCGTCCGCGAGGTAGATCTCGCGTATCAAAGCCTTTTGGGGTAGGCGGTTCGGCTGCATGGGGCCGTAGAGAAGGACCTCGTAGCCGTCGTCCCCCCATTCGCCCAGGTATGCGGCATAGAGCACGGCTGGCTTTCCGTCCCGCACAGCCAGGGCCGCCATGCAATCGAGCCGCATGGATTTGAGCGTACCCAAGTCTACCTCGCTGAGCATGGCGCTGCCGTTGGGGTGGGTATGAATGCACCGCACACCCGAGAGCCTGTCCTCATTGCGCACCACGCGCATTTCCGGCATGGCGACTGTGTTCGCGTCCCCCACGCTGACGTCCGCGACGACGCCATTGCGCTTGATATATACCGATATCTCGCGGTTGATGGCCGCGGTGCACGCGCTCAAATGCTCCAAGAGCTCTATGGTAGCGAATGTATCCTGCCCCACCTCGAACTCATAGAGCCGCTCGATTTCCGCAAGCACGGTGTTGCGAATGCCGGTTGTATTTCCGTTTATCTGTTTTGGCATGTGTGTTTTCCTTTCGATTTGGGGAAATCCCCAACTTCAAAGAGTAGGATTGTGTTGGGGTCCATCCCACAGTTCGCAATAGTCGTACAGAAAAACTCTGTACTCCTTTGCTTACTGGGACTGCACCTCGCTTCTTCCGCCACAGGCGGCGCTCGGCTACGTCCCCCCAAACCTCCGCTTAGGGTCGTAACGACCCTAAGAACCCATATTTTGAAATATCCTGTCTTGGGCGCATTTCAAAAAAGGGATTCCCAAGGGATATGTCCCTTGGGTGGGGTTTCAGGGGCAAAGCCCCTGAAAAATATCGAAAGCATATTCTTATGCTTATGGCACCTAAAATTACGGCGTAATCACGGGAATCTGCGGCGCGTAATAACCCACGCCCACGGTGATTTTGCCCGCGTACGCGCGGTATGTGGATTTTGCAAGCGGCTCCTTCTTTACTTCCTCGCCATCCTTGTAATAATGCTTGTAGGACTGCCACACGGACCCGTCCTGCCGGGAGACTTCTTCCTTATAATAATCCGCGGGAACGGTGGTATCCACAACAACCTCCATTTCCCCCTTGGGGGAAACGGTTTCGACCCGTTCGCTGCTCAGGCGGATTTCATCATATTCCCCGCTTAGAGGCGCGCCGTAAATTTCCACATGCATGGTCTTATCCGTAAGCCCGTCCGGCACTTCCCCATCCTTGGAATCGATGGCGTAGGCGAATATATAAATGTCCGCCTCCGTGTTGTTCTTAAACTGGAAATCGATCGTGCCGGTGTTGATGGTGGCGTCGAGGCCCCTGTCGATATACCCCACGGGGCTAGAGTGGTTGCGGCGGTAGACGATTTCAAGGTCCGCCTTTACAACAGCCGCGTACAGCGTGGTGCTGACCTGGCAAACACCGCCGCCCGCCTGATCCTCCGTGGTTCCCTGCACATAGGCGGGAGCAGCCTGCCAGCCAAGCTCGTAGGTGCGGGGGCCCAGCGTATCGTTGGTGGAGAACGTCTCCCCCGGCTTTAATACAAAGCCGTTGATGAGTGACGCCGCGCGCTTGACATTGAATACGCGCTCCGCGCGGTTATACGGGGATTTTTTGAAGGACGTCTCCGCAGAACTCCGCTTGCTCAATAAAGTCGCTTTAAGCGCATCCATAGTAACGGCGGGTTCCGTGTACAGTATGGGCAGCTCCACAACGCCATATTCGCGGGTTTCCATGCGGGCTTGCAGGGTATTGAGCAGCGCCGCTTCGTCGAGCGCCTGTCCCTTCACTTCCGGCATAAAATCCAGGAAATCCTCCGGAGTCATATCCGCCTTGACGGTATACTGCTCCTTCAATTTGGCGCCCGCGTCCGTAGGCTCGGTTTTGACAAGCCCCGCAAGCTCTGCAATCTTTGCCTGCGCCGGGGATACGTCCGCCGTGTAACCGATAGAAAACTCCCTGGGCGAAACGAGCAGCGCCTCGCGTTCCGTTTCCTTCTCCTGCCTTGTGCCGGTGTTGCCCAGCGCGATAGCCTGGTTAAGTATAGTCTCCGTATCGAACGTCACGTTGAGGTCCGCAGAGGTGAGCGTAATGGACGTGCCGGGCGCGTGCAACACAAACTGTATTTCAGCCGCCTTTTGCTGCTCCGTCTCAAACAGCGCTGCGCGCGCCTGCTCCAAATTCATACCCGCTAGCGGGATGCCATCCACGCTGACCCCTTCCGCGAATGTCTGCGCGCCAGGATCCACAAATTCAGGTTCGGCAAAGGCAGGTCCCGCCATCCGCTGGTAGATCAGGAAGCCGCCTAACCCAAGGCATGCAACCGCAAGCAGTAACACGGTTGCGCGGAGCGTGCGCTTAAGCGCGCTGGATTTTGTCTTTTTTCTTCTTGCCATTGTTTCTCCTTACTCGTAAGAAAAGCGGCGGCACACGGAAGCCCCTTTTCCAGCGCCATAAGGCGGAATATTGCCTGTACATATGGCCCATACGTACATGTTATGATGCTTTCATGGCATTTGTCAACCTTTGGGGAGCCCTGCAAAACGCCCAGAACCCGCGCATTTTCGGGTAAGTTCCGTCCAGTATGGCCTTCCGGTTCATAGAAAGTTTAAATCTCCCGCCGACCTTTTTAAGCCTGATGCGGCTTTGACAGGCGAACCGATAGCGCTTTTCTCCATACCTTCCTTTATTTCTCTGGGCATGTGCAGAAAATGGACAGGACCTTCCTGCCGGGGATTATGCTATACTTTTGTTATGACCGATACACAGAAGTTACAACAGATGCGCCTGCCGAATGCCGTGGACCTTACAGCCACGCTGTTTTCCGGGCAGACATTTTGCTGGACGCAAACGGACGGCGGATACACCGGCTGCGTGGAAAATAACGCGGCATATCTTGACGCCGCCTCCAACATGCTTTATTGGGCGGGCGGCGCGGATGACGCGTACTGGATGCGCTACTTTGACATTGCCCGGGATTATGCCGCCGTTTTTTCCACGTTCCGGGATGATGCATACATTCAGCGGGCATATGCCCGTTATGGCGGTATGCGCATACTCAACCAGCCGATTTGGGAGACGCTGTGCGCGTTTATTATATCCGCCAACAACAACATCAAGCGCATCACCACCATTATGGCGCGTATCCGCGAGAACTTAGGCGAGCCGTTTTTATTAAACGGGCATACCGTATACGCATTCCCCGGGGCCGATACCATAGCAAGCGCTGGGGAACCGCTGTTAAAGGAACTGGGCCTTGGCTACCGCGCAGCCTATCTTTTAAAGACTGCCCAGCGCGTACAAAGCGGGTTTGACCTAAACGCGCTGCCCCATATCGGCTATGAGGAGGCTCTAAAAGCGCTTGTCACTTTGCCGGGCGTGGGCGAAAAGGTTGCGGACTGCGTGCTGCTGTTTTCCTGCGGATATACCCGCGCCTTCCCCGTAGATGTCTGGGTGAAGCGCGTGATGCGCGTGCTCTATGGCGCTTCCGGCCCCAACGCAGCAATTAAAGCGAAGGGGCATTCCATATTTGGCGCGGACGCCGGCATCGTGCAGCAGGTGTTGTTTCACGGCGCACGCACGGGGCTTTTCCCCGTGCTGTGCGAAACAGATCAATTGATTTGCGATACGCCGGAACCGATACGTTCCGATTGCTGATTAGACCCGCAGTCATGCCACTTTCGTACAGTTGAAGGCCCG
>JAEYHP010000134.1 GCA_023409435.1 Bacillota bacterium
CGCATCGACAAACTGGACCAGAACGAAGCGGAACGCTTTATCCGCACCGCAATGGAAAACGGCGCAAACTTTTTTGACCATGCGGATATTTACAGCAACGGCGCCTGTGAAGAGCTGTTCGCCAAAGCGATCCATATGAACCCCTCCGTGCGCGAAAAAATGATACTGCAGTCCAAGTGCGGCATCGTCCGCGGACGCATGTTTGATTTTTCCAAAGAGCATATTCTTCAATCGGTGGACGGTATCCTCAGCCGCCTCAATACGGAGTATCTGGACGTATTGCTGCTGCACCGTCCCGACGCGCTTGTGGAGCCGGAGGAAGTGGCAGAAGCGTTTGACGAACTCCAAGCAAGCGGTAAAGTCCGGAACTTTGGTGTTTCCAACCAGAAACCCATGCAGATACAGCTGCTGCAAAAGTCCCTGAGACAGCCAATCGTCGCAAACCAGCTTCAGTTGAGCATCACGAATGCCAGTATGATCTCGCAGGGGCTCCATGTCAACATGGCAGACGACACCGCGGTAAGCCGCGATGGCAGCGTGCTGGATTTCTGCAGGCTGAACTCCATCACCATACAGCCATGGTCACCGTTCCAGTACGGCACATTTTCCGGAGTGTTCCTGGGAAGCGAAAAATTCCCTGCGCTCAACGCGAAAATCGACGAGCTCGCAGCAAAGTACGGGGTAAGCAACACGACCATCGCCATGGCTTGGCTGCTGCGCCACCCCGCGAACATGCAGCCCGTGACGGGAACCACGAGTATCGAGAGGCTCTTAGATTGCGTAAAGGCAGCGGATATCAGGCTGACCCGCGAGGAATGGTACCAGATCCACCTTGCCGCGGGCAATACCCTGCCTTAACCTATCGATCGGGGATATCAGGGGGAGAGGCTCCTGTTGCAACATGCAACAGGAGCCTCGCAAATTAACCGGATAAAAATTTTATCTCTAGCGCCACAGAACATCGGGATCGATGTGACCGCAGTCCGCCGAGCCTGTGATATTCATGACGCTCTGAAGTTCCTCGGTGATGCCCTCCAGTACCTTGCGGACGCCTTCCGCGCCGTCCGAAGCAAGCCCGGCCATGACCGCCCTGCCGACGGAGACGGCTTTTGCCCCCAGTGCCAGAGCTTTGAACGCATCGGATCCGCTGCCGATGCCGCAATCCACAAATATGGGCATTCTTCCGCCTATCAGCTTTACGATGCGCGGCAATATCATAAGCGGCGGCACCGCGTAGTTGAGTACCGAACCGCCGTGATGGGAAACGACAATCCCTGCCGCGCCAATGTCGAGCGCCTTTTGCGCGTCCTGCTCGCTGAGCACGCCTTTTAAGATAAACGGCAGCTTCGTCCCTTTGATATAGCTTTTGAGTTCTTCCTGCGTCTTGGGGCTTACGGGAAATGACTGCGCAACGCCCTTGTTCCTCCTGCTGCCGAACACAAAATCGGTATCCATCCCGATCGCGAACGCGCCATATTTTTCCGCCTGCTCGATTTTTTTCATGATCAGGTCGGTATCCGCATAGGGCTTTATGATTTTGATTGTCTTTGCCCCGGTGTCGATCATGCCGCGGAGCTCCTCTTCATCGCCGATGCCCGCCCACATAACCGCGCCAGCCGCCGCCGCTCCTTTTGCCACTTCCACCATGCCTTTGGGGCAGATGTTATCAAGGCCCGATATGGCGGCCACCATGACGGGCGTTCGGAATGTCTCCCCGAACAGTTCCATCCCTGTGGAAGCGACGACGGAATCGATCGCACGGATTTCGATGAGAATCGAATCGATATAGTCGCGCGTGATTCTTACGGAATTGCCAGGAACCACCGTATTCTTGCTGGCTACTCCCTTTTCCTGAAGCTTCTTCTCCCCATCCCGCAAATAATTCTCAACCATTCAAGCGTTCCTCCCAAACATATAATTTATCGGCACTGCAGTAAACATTAAGCCTTCAATAAAGCGCCCCGCGCACCATTCATCTGAAACGAACGAACCAAGTATTTGATCCAGCCCGACATGTCCTGTAAAGCGCCGATATCCTGATTGTTTTTCATCAGAAGTATCCCGCCTTCGATCATGCCGACGATCGCCTGCGCAAGCGACGCGATTTCGGAAGAATCGGTATCCGGCAGCATTTCAATAAGGGCCAGCTCTATTTTACCCGCCCATACGGCAAACACACGGTTGAGCGACTCCCGAAAGCCCGTATCATGTTCGCTCATTTCGAGCGCAAGGTTGCCAAATACGCAGCCGCATTTGACCTCCTTTACTGCGTGGCGCGCAACGATCCATTCCAACATTTCTTTTAACCGTTCCTCGGGTAGCTTTTGGGAACTGAGGATTTTCTGCAGCATGTTTTCATGGAAGGAAACAAAAAGGTAATCCACAACCGCCAGGCCTAGCTCGTGCTTGCTGGAAAAGTAATAGTAAAACTGGCCCTTTCCGATTTGGCAGGCTTCCATAATGTCGCTGATTTTAGTGTTTTCATACCCGCGCGATTTCATGAGCGCCGCCGTTTTTTCAATGATCTCCTGACGTTTGCCCGACATGTTTACCTCTCCTTATGTACTGACCGCTTGGTACAATTTTAATACGATATCCTTGTCATGTCAATTTTAGTGCAGCCTCTCCTTTTATATTTACCAGGCGATCTTGTTCCGGATTAATCCGGCGGGAGAGCGGCATTGTCCCCTTCCCTTTGCTTGTGCACCGGAATCTCACGATTGATTACACTCAGAAACTTCGTGGAGTAAGCAAGATTTCTCGTGGGGCATTCATCCACGCAATGCCCGCATCCTACGCAGCGGATATCTTTAACGTCAGCTCCCTTTATGGCGTTTGTTTTAATATTGATGAACATGGGGCAAATTGCATTGCATTTGTTACACGCTATACAGCTCGTATGCGCTGTCGTTATTCTTTGATCGGCTATTTTTGCAACAAACCCGAGTACCGTCCCCAGCGGGCAATAGGTACAGTATCCCCTGCCCATAAACGCAATCCAGAAAAATATGGCCGCCAACAGTTCCCCGGCAAGATATTTATAGGATTCCGCTTTTGCAACCGCTTCTTTATCGATCGGAAGCGATACGCCGAATAGATGCAAGCCCCAATACAGGAATAACAGCAGTGCGAGGCCAAGAAATATCCATCTGAGTATATATAATGCTCTTACAGTCTCAGGCTTAAGTTGGCGCCGCTTTCCGATCAGAGGCATTGCGGGGTCAAACACCTCCGCCGCAAACCCGTTGAACAGGCATACGGTAGAGCATTGGAATCTCCGCCCAAACAAAAGAGTGGCGACCAATACTACCACACAAATACAAACATAGACGATCAGCGCCGCCATGATACCGCCTGCACCCCATGCGGCAAAATTGCTCTGATAAAAGGAAGTGCTCTGGTCCAGCAGCCGCAAAGGCGTCGTGGTCCATGGAAAAGGCATGGTATAAAAATACAACTCAAAATTGTTTGTTAGAAAAGGTACAAGAATATGAAGCAGCAGGGCCGCCATGGTAAACCCGATCAAGTTTCGTTTGCGCATGATGCTCCGTTTTGAAGAGCCTATTATTCTGATGGTGAGAAAGCTGCCAACAATTATAAACAGCGTTTTGACCCAATTTTCATAAATCAGCCATATCCACGTGATGGCATGGGCAATGTGTTCAGGCGCCTTGCTGACATATCCGTAATTAAGGCCGGCTATGACAAAACATAGTGCAATGTAGACCCATAAGATCAGTTTTAAGAGCCGTACGTGGATATCTGAATGCTTCTTCATTGCCGATCCTCCTGTATAGTCCTTCTATTATATCGCCGTTTCTACCTCTACGCATCTATCTATGATAACTGCTTATCTTATTCTCTTTTGGGCCTATTATTCCACTTAAAGAAAACATTTGCCGCCTTCCAATTCGTTCCATGATGCAGTATGATGTCTATTGGGGTCCAACCCCGAAAAGACGCAAATTGCCTGGGAGGTAAAACTCCCGGTTAGAGAGGAGCGATAATTATGCTGCAGAAAAGGATTGCGGATATTGTCCCGATTTGGGAGGGAAAAAGAATTTCATAATCCTCTTTTTGCCCTCCAAAAAGCGAGATCTAAAACTATTTTGGAGGAAAACATGAATTTTGAAAATTTAAAGAAGTATGGCTTTTCGCCTCACTTTGAACAGGAAGCAACGCTGTATGAGGGGCTGTTTCCGGCGAGGGTATTGGAACAGCACCGCGAGCTTTATAAGCTGGTTTCTGAAGACGGGGAGCTAACCGCGGCGATTTCCGGCAAGCTTGCCCACAACGCCGTGACCAACGCGGATTTCCCCGCTGTGGGTGACTGGGTAATGATCGACCGGATGGATGGCAGCTCTGGAAACGCCGTCATCCACTGCGTACTTCGCCGCAAGAGCGTGTTTGAGCGCAAGACCGCGGGGACGTCCAACGATATCCAGGTTGTGGCGGCAAACATCGATATCGTGTTCATCTGCATGTCCCTGAACGCAAACTTTAATGTAAGGCGGCTCGAGCGCTACCTGTCTATCGCATGGAACAGCATGGCGGTTCCGGTCATCGTGCTGACCAAGGCCGATTTGTGCGGGGATTTGGACGCGCGGCTTTCGGAAATATCCGCAGTCGCCCTCGGGACGGACGTTATCGCCTGCTCCGCTATGGAAGAAGACGGGTATCAGGGCGTTCTCCCTTACGTGACGGCGGGAAAAACCGTCGCGTTCATCGGGTCTTCCGGCGTCGGCAAGTCCACTCTCATCAACCGGCTCATGGGGGAAGACGTTCTAATTACAAACGAGATCGGCACGGACGACAAGGGGCGGCACACCACAACGCACCGCCAGCTGCTGCTTTTGCCGGGCGGCGGCCTTGTGATCGATACCCCGGGCATGCGGGAGCTGCAAATTGAATTCGGCGATCTATCCAAGACTTTTGAGGATATTGAAGATCTGGCCGCTTTATGCAGGTACCGCGATTGTTCCCACGCTGCGGAGCCGGGCTGCGCGGTGAAACAGGCCATTGAGGCCGGAACTCTGCCGCAGGCGCGCCTGGATAGCTACAAAAAGCTGCAAAAGGAAATCGTGTACGCGGAACAGAACGCGCGCCAGAGGGACCAGGAAAAAATCAACCGGATGTTCGGCAGCAAGGGACAAATGAAGCAGATCATGCGCGAGATCAAGAACAGGAACAAATTCTAAACTTCTTTACAACAGGACGGGAACCTCAAGAATTGGGGTTCCCTTTTTTGTCTCATATTGTACGAGCATCGGTTCATAGGCTTCTTTTTAGAAAGGGGGAAGCCTATGCCAAAAAAGGGAACGCCGATCGCCTGTAAAAGCGTTTTTCGATGCGAAGAAGCTGATTTGAAAAAAGAGTACACAAAAAAGTGGACGGCGTTCATCGACCGGCTGGAACAAAGGAAAAGGCCGATTTGTATGAAGCCATAATCTGCAACGCTTCTTCATAAAGGAGACCCATATGAAGGCAGCCCTTTACTGCCGCTTATCCGAAGAGGATAAAAACAAGCCGAATGCATCCAGCGAAAGCGAAAGCATACAGAACCAGAAATCCATGCTGGTTTCGTATGCGCTCGAACAGGACTGGGAGATCTACAACATTTACAGCGATGACGATTATGCCGGTGCGGACCGGAACCGGCCCGCATTTTTACACCTGCTTGCGGACGCGGAGCAAAGGAAATTCGATATTGTGCTCTGCAAGACCCAGTCCCGCTTTACCCGCGAATTGGAATTGGTGGAAAAGTACATCCACGGCCTGTTCCCGCTTTGGAACATCCGGTTTGTCAGCATTGTGGACAACGCAGATACCTTAAACAGGGGAAACAAGAAATCCCGGCAGATCAACGGCCTCATCAACGAATGGTATCTGGAGGATATGTCCGAAAACATCAAAAGCGTACTGGACAACAAACGGAAGAACGGGCTGCACATCGGCGCATTCGCGCTCTATGGCTATACAAAGGACCCGGATAAGAAAGGCCATTTGCTTATAGACGCAGAAGCCGCCGCCGTTGTGCGGGAGGTGTTTACCCTGTTTTCAAAGGGCTATGGCAAGACCGCGATCGCCCGCATGCTCAACGACAGGGGCATCCCGAACCCTACGGAATACAAGCGCCTCCACGGCCTAAAGTATCATCCGCCCAGAGCAAAAACGGGCACGCTGTGGAAATATTCCGCCGTATCGGATATGCTCACGAATGAACTCTATATCGGCAACATGGTGCAGGGCAGGTACGGCAGTGTTTCCTACAAGACCAAGGCCAACAGGCCCCGTCCGAAAGAGCAGTGGTTTGTTGCTAAGAACACCCACGAGCCGATCATCGACCGCGCGCTTTGGGGCACGGTCCAGTCCATGATCGCAGTTCGCGCAAAACCGTTTATCACCGGCGAGATCGGCCTGTTTGCCAACAAAGCGCGCTGCATGCACTGTGGATGCGCAATGCGTTCCTCTAAAAGTCGCGGTCGGCACTATCTGCAATGCGCCACCCGCCATGTGGCAAAGGACGCCTGTGCCGGGTCGTTTATCTCCGTTTCAAGCCTGGAACAGGCGGTTGTCGAAGAATTCAACCGCCTTTCCGAGACGTATCTTGACCGTGATGAACTGCTGCGAAGCCTTGAACGCCTCCCCACTGCCGATGGAAAAAAAGTCGGGGTGGAGGCCGAGCTTTTGTCTTGCCGGAAAAAAACCGGGGAATACGCGAAAGGCATCCGGGAGCTGTACCTCGATAAAGTAAAGGGCGTCATATCCGAAAGCGATTATACGGAGCTCTCCCGAGATTTCAGCAAGGAAAAGGCGCGGCTAGAGCAGCTTGCGTCCGGCCTGGAAGTGCAATTGCGCATTTTGGAACAAGATGCTGATTTGGAAAATCAACCCGAAAAGCTGATGGAGCGGTATACCCGCTTGGAGCCTCTCAGCCGTGAGATTGTGGCGCATTTTATCGGCCACATCGTAATCGGAAAGCGGACGCAGGGTTCGCAGGAAACCCCAATTGAAATCCATTGGAATTTCTGAATGTTGTTTGAGAGCAACTGACGAAAAGCTAGCTGGTGGATATGAGAGAGATTATGCCGCCCCGCTAAGCTGAAGAAGCGCCACGTAGCAGCGCTACGGAGGCAACGTGGGGAGGCATTAGATCCGTATAGACACCGGCTATATTTGAGAAGGTTGCTCTAGTGCGATAGTAGCGGAGCAGAAGGCCCGCGCGACCTACGAGCATCTGATGCGCCTAACGGATAACCCCGCTGTCCTCGATCCCCTGCGCTTCCTGCGCCAGCGCGAAATCAACCACTTCCAGCGTTTTGGCGAGTGCCTGATGATCGTGCAGGATATGGCCTGCCAGAAGCGGCCCGTGCGCGAAGGGCGCTGCAGCTAGACTGTTTTCAAAAAAGTGGCTATGTCACAGAATAAGTTTTTATGAAGGAGCGGCTGCCGGAATTTCCGGCAGCCGCTCTTTTGTCTATTAGATGCTCTCTTTCATCAATCTTCCCAGCCGCTCCATGCCGATTGCGATGCGCTCGGGCGTGGCGGAAGAGAAATTGAGGCGGATGGTGTTCTGGCCCATACTGTCCGGCTTTACAAAGAAGTACTGGCCGGGGATAAACGCCACCTTGAACTCCGCCGTGGCCCTCTTGAGCATGGCGGGCACATCCGGGTTCCCGGGCAGCTCGCCCCATACGAACAGGCCGCCCTCCGGCTTTGTATAGCGGAAGGACGCGGGGAAATGCGCTTCCATACCGGCAAGCATCGTATTGAGCCGCTCCGCGTACATGGGAATGATGTTGTTTAGGTGCCCGGGCAGAAGGCCCCGGCGCAAGAACGTATCCGCAATGGCCTGGGTCAGGTTTGAGGTATGCGTATCGACGCTCTGTTTGGCGACGGTAAGCTTCCTTGCAATTTCCGGCGTGGCGATTAAAGCGCCTACGCGAAGCCCCGGCGAAAGTATTTTGCTGAAGCTGTTGAGCAGTATGACGTTGCCCGTTTTATCAAATGTCTTGATCGGCGGCACGGGCGAGCCGCTGTACCGAAGATCGCAATACGGATCGTCCTCTACCACGATGATGTCGTACTTTGCGGCAAGCTCCGCAATCGTCTTTCTCCGCTCCGCGCCCAGCGTCTTGCCCGTAGGATTCTGGAACGTGGGGATGACGTAAAACAGCTTGGGCCGATGAGCGCGAATTTTGTCTTCAAGGTCATTGAGGTCCACGCCCTCGTCGTCCATATTTACCGGCACGCAGCTTGCCTGGTAGGTATTGAATGCCTGCAGGGAACCTAAAAATGTGGGCGATTCCACAAGCACGACGTCGCCGGGGTCGATAAACACCTTGGCCACAAGGTCCACGCCCTGCATGGAGCCGGTGAGCGTCAACACGCTCTCCTCCCCCGCCGTAACACCCTTGGGGCGCGCGATATGCGTCAAATAGGATTCACGCAGCGGCGTATAGCCTTCCGTGGTTCCATACTGGAGGATGTTCGCGCCGTTTTTCTCCAGCACCTCATGGGCAATCTGCTCCACAACCTCGATCGGGAAGGATTCCTTGGCCGGATTGCCACCGCCAAAGGAAATAATCTCCGGATCGCCCATCAGCTTGAGTATCTCGCGGATCACGCTGCCAGACACATTCTCCATCCGCTTTGCAAACTTTACCATTTGCGTATCTCCTTAAACCTTATTTGATATGGATATTTATTCAATAATGCTGTTGAAGTTATTTTAGGCGCACATTGCAGATTGTGCAAGTGTTTCTCTCTGTTTTCTTCTAAAACCCACCTGCAACATTAGACATGCGGGAGGCACAATGGTACAATATCTAGTAGAGTATCTCTTAGTTTATGGATTTCTTAGGAGGAACTATGTCGTATCAGGCGCTGTACCGCAGGTTCCGGCCACGCCGGTTTCTGGACGTCAAAGGGCAGGACCACATTACAACTATATTAAAAAACCAGGTGGTTTCCGGCCGCTACGCGCACGCGTACCTCTTAAGCGGCTCCCGCGGAACCGGCAAGACGAGCATCGCCCGGATATTCGCGCGCGCCGTCAACTGCCTTTCTCCCGTGGACGGCGAGCCCTGCGGGATTTGCGAAGCCTGCCGCCACTCTTTGGAGGAGGAAGCGGTGGATATTATAGAGATCGACGCCGCATCCAACACCGGCGTGGACGATATGCGCGCGCTGCTTGAAAAGGTGCGCTTTACGCCGCTGCAACTTAACTACAAGGTCTATATCATAGACGAAGTTCACATGCTTTCTAACGCCGCCTCCAACGCGCTGTTAAAGACGTTGGAGGAACCGCCCGCGCATGTGCTGTTTTTATTGGCTACGACCGAGCCACAGAAGATA
>JAEYHP010000158.1 GCA_023409435.1 Bacillota bacterium
TCCGCGAGGAACGGTAAATACTTTTGACCCAAGGAAAATCCGCAGGTAAAATCCACAGGGCGTTATCTGCGGCCGCAATAAACATCACAAAGGAGTGAGTATTATGTCGTACGACCGTATCTTTAACTTCTCGGCAGGCCCCTCCATGCTCCCGCAGTCCGTGCTGGAGATCGCAAGGGACGAAATGCTCAACTACCATGGTTCCGGCATGAGCGTGATGGAAATGAGCCACCGCTCCAAGGTATACGAGGAGATCATTGGCTCGGCGGAAGCGCTTCTGCGTGAGGTCATGGGCATTCCCGCAAACTACAAGGTACTGTTCCTGCAGGGCGGCGCTACGCTGCAATTCGCCATGGTGCCCATGAACCTTTTAAAGACCGGCAAGGCGGATTATATCGTCACCGGCCAGTTCGCGGGCAAGGCGTATGAGGAAGCCCAAAAGTACGGCGCTATCAACCTCGCCGCCACCACCAAGAAGGAAAACTTCAGCCGCATCCCGCAGCAGGAAGAATTAAAGCTTGACCCCGAGGCGGATTACGTGCACATCTGCTACAACAACACCATATTCGGCACCAAGTGGAACTACATTCCGGATACCGGAAATGTCCCCCTGGTTGCGGATATGTCCAGCTGCATCCTCTCCGAACCCGTGGACGTATCGAAGTTCGGCCTCATCTATGCAGGCGCGCAGAAAAACGTTGCGCCCGCCGGCCTTACCATTGTCATCGTCCGCGAAGACCTGCTGCGCAGCGAGCTGCCTGCGTTTGTTCCCACCATGTGCAATTACAAGATCATGGCGGAGAACGACAGCATGTACAATACCCCGCCGTGCTACCCGATATATGTGTGCAAGCTGGTGCTTGAATGGATCAAGAGCATCGGGGGCTTAACCGCCATGCAGGCGCATAACCAGAAGAAGGCCGCGGTTCTTTACGATTACCTTGATCAGAGCAAGATATTTAAGAGCCCCGTCTCCAAGGAAAGCCGCTCCATGATGAACGTCACATTCCGCGCGGAAAGCGACGAGGTGAACGATGCGTTTGTCAAGGCCGCTTCAAAGAATGGCATGGTCAATTTGAAGGGCCACCGCTCCGTGGGCGGCATGCGCGCCTCCATTTACAACGCCATGCCGATCGAAGGCGTGGAGAAGCTTGTTTCCTTCATGAAGGAGTACGAGAAATAAAAAAATTGGGAGTCCTAAGGGGCGACACCCCTTAGGGCCTCCATCACCTTTTTGGCCGGTAATGATGCCGGTTCATCCGTCAACAATGGCGTTGTACGGGCGAGACTGTAAAACAGATAAAGGAGAAAACAATTATGCTGCGAGTGCTAGCAACCGACGGCTTGGAGAAGAATGCCGTCAAAGCCCTGCAGGAGCTTGGATGTGAGGTCGTGGAGCAGTTTTATGAGCCGGATGCGCTCATGGAACAGGTGAAGGCTTACGACGTGCTGGTGGTGCGTTCGGCCACGAAAGTGCGCGAACCCATTATCGATGCCGCAAGGCAAACGGGCAGGCTCAAACTCATTATCCGCGGTGGCGTGGGCGTGGACAACATCGACGTCGCGTACGCGCGGGACAACGGGATAGAGGTCTGCAATACGCCCGAAGCGTCCTCCGTTTCGGTTGCGGAGCTGGCGATCGGCCACATGTTCGCGCTTGCGCGCTTCATTGGTATCGCAAACGTGACCATGCGCCAGGGCGTGTGGGAGAAGAAGGGGTATAAGGGCACAGAGATCACAGGCAAGACGCTGGGGCTCATCGGCATCGGCCGCATCGCGCGCGAAACCGGAAAGCGCGCCGCCGCTTTGGGCATGAATGTCATATACACCAACCGTTCCGGCCACAAGTCCGAATACGACCCGTATGTCCGCTACGAGCTGGATGACCTGCTCAGGCAGTCCGATTATGTATCCCTGCATACGCCCGGCCCCAAGGGCACCCCGCCGATCCTCTCCGCTGAAAAGATCGCGCTGATGAAGGACGGAGCGATATTGATCAACACCGGGCGCGGCAACATGGTGGATACCGAAGCGGTGCTCAATGCGCTCGATTCCGGGAAACTGCGCGGTTACGGCGCTGACGTGTATGTAGAGGAGCCCTGCAAGGACGAGCGGCTGCTTTCTCACCCCAAGGTCAGCATGACGCCGCATGTGGGCGGTTCCACGGTGGAAGCGCAGAGGCGCATCGGCGAGGAAATCGTGGCGCATATCCGCCGCGTGTTCAGCATCTAGTTTCTATATTTTCATACGGGCGGGTAAAAGCAGCCTGAACCCGCCCGGAATTCTTGTGAAGGACCTCCCCGAATATTTCGGGGAGGTCCTTCTATTCTCGGATTGCGAATATATATGCATGGAATGATCCAAAATTAATAAAAATACAAATTATTTTGCAAAAAGGGGTTGATTTATCACAAATACATAGTATACTTATGCAAAGAAGATTTGAAAGGAAGTAATACTATGAAGAAAGCATATAAAGCGGTTGCCCTGATGCTGGCTGTGCTGCTCGGCATATTCGCGTTTGCGGCGTGCGCGCCCGCGGCTTCGGAAACCCCCAATATCGATAAGATCAAAAAAGCGGGCAAGCTCATCATACTCACCAGCTCCGGTTTCGCCCCGTTTGAATACCTGGGCACAAACAACGAGGTCGTGGGCGTGGATATGGACATCGCCAAGGCCGTCGCGGATGAAATCGGCGTGGAGCTTGAAGTGGTGGATATGGACTTTGACGGCATCATCGCGGCCGTGCAGAGCGGCAAGGGCGACCTTGGCGTGGCGGGCATTACCGCAAATGACGAGCGTAAGCAGAGCGTGGATTTCTCCATCAATTATGTGGATGCCGCGCAGGTCATCATCGTGCCCGAAGGCAGCGCAATCAAGTCTGCCGCGGATCTCGCGGGCAAGAACATCGGCGTGCAGATGGGCACCACCGGCGACGTGTTTGTAACGGATGAAGTTGGCGCGGGCGAGGTGCTGCGCTATAAGACCGGCCCCGATGCGGGCGTTGAACTTGCAAACGGCAAAATCGACGCGGTGGTCATCGACGAACTCCCTGCCAAACAGATCGCGGAAGCCAACGCCGGCCTCGTCGTGCTCGAAGAACCCCTCACCGAGGAGCAGTACGCCATAGCGCTCAAGAAGGACGCGCCGGACCTCAAGGCGGTTGTAGATCAGGTCGTGCAGAAGCTGCTCGACGACGGCACCATCGCCAAGCTGATTGAGGACCACAAGGTCGCTTCCGGTTCCTGAGCGGAAGAATGATAAATACGCCAAGGCCGCAGGTTTTGCCTGCGGCCCGTTTTCGTAAGTGGGTATAATATACATGTAAGGTGCATGGAAAATCGCTTTGCGCCCGGCGTATCTTATAGTATACTGATACATGCTTGCACATTTATGCAAAGCGCCGCTGCGTATGACGCACGGGAAGGAGGCCCTATGTGGAATAATTTCGGCCAGCAGCTTTACAATAACATCATCGCCAACAACCGGTGGCTGCTCTATGCGGAGGGCCTTGGAAACACGCTGCTCATAACACTGGGCGCGGCGGTCATCGGCATCATACTGGGGGCGCTTGTGGCCATCTGCAAGGTGTACGCACAGCACAACAAAGCGTTGCGCCCGCTGGAAATGATCTGCAACGTATACCTTACCGTCATCCGCGGCACGCCGGTGATGGTGCAGGTTTTGATATTCGCGTTTGTCATATTCGCCGCGGTACCATTTGAATACAGCATGTATGTCGCCATATTGGCGTTCGGCATCAACTCTGGCGCGTATGTTGCGGAGATTATGCGCGCGGGCATACAGGCGGTCAGCCGCGGGCAAACGGAGGCGGGCCGCTCGCTGGGGCTTACGAACAACATGACCATGCGCCATATCGTGCTGCCGCAGGCGATTAAAAACATACTGCCGGCTTTAGCCAACGAGGCGATCGTACTGCTGAAGGAAACGGCCATCGTCGGCTACATCGCCATGAGCGATCTGACGTACATGGGCATGATGGTGCGTACGCGCACCTACAGCGTGGTGCCGCTGCTGGTGATCGCCGTCGTATACCTTCTTGTTGTCATGCTGATGACATGGGGCCTCAGAAAGCTTGAAAGGAGGCTGTCTAAGAGTGATCACCGTTAAGGATTTGCATAAACATTTTGGTACCGTGCAGGCGCTCAACGGCGTCAACCAGCACATCGAAAAAGGGGAAAAGGTGGTCATTGTCGGGCCTTCCGGCTGCGGCAAAAGCACGCTGCTTCGCTGCCTGAACCTCCTTGAAACCCCGACTTCCGGCGAGGTATGGTTTGAAGGCGTGCGCATCAACGACGGCAAGTGCGATGTCGATCTCCTGCGCCGCAAAATGGGCATGGTGTTCCAGCAGTTCAACCTCTTCCCGCATAAGACCATACGGCAGAACATCACATTAGCGCCCATCAAGCTCAAGCTGATGAGCGAAGAAGAAGCCAACGATAACGCCACGCGGCTGTTAAACCGCATCGGGCTTACGGATAAGGCGGACGCCTACCCCGGCATGCTTTCGGGCGGGCAGCAGCAGCGCGTCGCCATCGTGCGGGCGCTTGCCATGAACCCGGACGTCATGCTGTTTGACGAGCCGACTTCAGCGCTCGATCCCGAAATGGTGGGCGAGGTACTGGAGGTCATGAAGGAGCTTGCGCGCGAAGGCATGACGATGGTGGTCGTTACCCATGAAATGGGCTTTGCCAAGGAGGTCGCCACACGCTGCCTCTTTATGGACGGCGGACAGGTGCTGGAGGAAAATGAGCCGCAGACGTTCTTCAACGACCCGAAGCATCCCAGGCTGCAGGATTTCCTCTCGAAAGTGCTGTATTAAGAGGGAGTCCCCGAAGAGTCAATAACAATGGCTCCGGCATTTTATCTGCCGGAGCCATTTGCTCCTATAGTTCAACCCAATATCGCTTTACCATGCGCGCGCCGTCCGCAACCGTGTTTTCCAATACGCCGCCGTTGGCTTCAATGGTGCGGCTGCTTGCGATGTTGTCGCTGTTACAGGTGACAAGGCAGCGGGTCAGCTTATGTTCCTCCCGGCAAAGCAGCAGCGCCTGCCGCAGCATTTCCTTTGCGTAGCCCTTCTGACGCTCGCTTTTTCTCACGCTGTAGCCGATATGCCCGCCGGTCAATGACAGGTAGTCGTTGAGACGGTGCCGAATGTCGATCATGCCCACAAGTTGCCCTGTTTGCGCGTGAACGGCAAGGTAGGTGGAAGAAGGTACAAACCCGGGCTGCACGGTCTGCTCGCTCTCATTCAGGGCGATTTGCGCAATCCATTCTGCAACGGAGGGAGCGGTTTTAAGCCCCGCCGTGCCGTCCATACTGTCCCCGTTTATCGTAAATTCTTCCTTGTACGCTGCAATATCTTTTTCATGTTCGGCCGCCGGGCGGATCAGCAGGAGCTGTTCCATCATACTCGCCTCCTTATGTGGAATTCATAACAGCATAACACAGCTTTCTCTTCCGTTCAACAAACGAAGCAGTGCTGCGCATTGAAGTAAAACCCAAAAAAATTTATTGACGCAATCGACAGAAAACGCTCGGATCAATGAAAATTATTCATGAAAATTAGACGATAAAAATTCGAGACAGAATCGGTTTTTACACATATTTTCTCGATATTTTATTTAAATTAATGAAAATTATAGCATTTTTATTTTTTGTTTTGCAACGTCAAAAAGGGCGTTGCTATAATACAACCATCAGGAGGTGGTCGTTGCGAAGCCGGTGAAACGAAAAGCTGTGACCATGGCCGATGTCGCGAAAGAAGCCAACGTATCCATTACCACCGTGTCCCATGTAATCAATCAAACGGCTGTCATATCCGCGGAAACAATCAAGCGCGTCCACGGCGCCATAGAAAAGCTGGACTACCAACCCAACAAAACAAGCAGCGCGCAAAAATCCAACGACAAACGGATGATCGGCATCCTGACGCCGGATATTTCCAACGAGTTTTATTCCAGATGCCTTCAGGCGGCCTGCGAGGAAGCATGGCGACAGGACTATATCGCGTTGGTTTGCGGCACGCGGCATGATCAAAACGCGGAAATCAAGCACGTCAAAACCCTCATTAAAAACGGGATCAGCGGGTTGATTCTGTTTGGCGGTTTGCTCGATGAAAAATACATCATCGAGGCAGCGAAAAAAGTGCCCGTCGTATTGGGTGACCGGTATCTCTTAAGCCATTCCGTCCCCTCCGTCATAACGGATAACATCAGCGCCATGCGGCGGCTTGCGGCACGGTTGGCGAAAGCGGGTTACAAGCGGGTGGGCTATATTTCGGAAGATCTTGGGATGTCCAACGTCAAGGACAGGTACATGGGCTTTAAGATCGGTCTGGAAGAAAACAACCTTCCCTTCCTGCAGGAGCATGTGCATTTCTCCGCCAGCCTGAGGCTGGACAAAATCGAAACTGCGCACCGCTTTGTACAGGAGCAGATTATATCAAAATCGCAGCTGCCCGAAGTCTATGTGTGCACAAGCGACTTGATCGCGGCGGGCGTGCTTGCGGCGTTGTTCGAAGCCGGATATCGCGTGCCCAGGGATATCGGGGTCGTAGGGTTCGACGGCATCACGCTTTCCGGCTATACGCGCCCGCCGCTCACCACAATCGGGCAGAACATGCACCAATTGGGCAAAAACTGCTGCATGGCGCTGAGCCAGCAGCTTGAGGGCGGCGATAAGTCCGCCAAGCAGATCGTAGTCAACGCCAGGCTGATCGTGCGCGAATCCGTACGGATGTAGCGCCTTTTCAATTGAGCAATCACTATCAGAGGAGGTTTATATGGCAAAGCACAGCGTCATTTTAGGCAACGTCGGCAATTTTTCGGACCGCTATATGGGCGGCGGCTACCAGAGGGATTATACGCTGACGGAGCTGTTCGACCGCGTAAAGTCCATAGAAGGCGTCACGGGCGTGGAACTTGTGAGCAACTGGCATGTCACGCCGGAAAACGCCAAAGAGGTAAAAGCGCAGTTTGAGCGCACTGGCCTCAAGCTCGTTTCCATCATACCGGACCATTTTGGCACCAAGGAATACGGCCGCGGCGCGTTCTCCTCAAAGGACCCCGCAATGCGCCGCCGCTCCGTGGAGGAGACCCGTGAAATCATAGACGTCGCGAAATTTTTGGGCGGCGATCTCATCAGCCTCTGGCCCGGCCAGGACGGCTACGATTACCACTTCCAGGGCGATTATATGGAGGAACACGGCTGGTTTATCGAGGGCGTGAAGCAGTGCTGCGTGTATCGGCCGGACGTCAAGATCTCCATCGAATACAAGCCGCGCGAGCCGCGCAATTTCAGTTACCCCGCCACCGCGGCCACAACGCTGCTTATGGTAAAGGAGATAAACGAACCCAACTGCGGCGTCACCATCGATTACGGACACAGCACCGCGGCAAAGGAAAACGTGGCGGAAAGCGTCGCCGTCATCAAACGCTATGGCGATAAGCTCTTCCACATCCACATGAACGACAACTACGGCATGTGGGATGACGATATGATCACAGGCTCCATCCATACCATACCGTTCATTGAGTTCTTCTATTGGCTCAAGCGCACCGGATACGAGGGCTATATCTCCACCGACCAGTACCCCTACCGCGAGGACGGCCGCGACGCATGCAACGAAAGCGTGCGGTGGTTTGATGTGTTTGAGGATCTGGCGGACCGCATCGACGAAAACGAGCTTGCGGCGATTTATCGCTCCGGCAACGCGGTCGAAGTCAGCGCATTCCTGCGCCGGCTGATGTTCAACAGATAAAATAATTATCCGGTAAAAAGCCCCGTTGGGGGTCGCGGGGAATCGCAATCCCCCGCACTCAATCAAATCTGACGACATGCGCGTCAGATTTGCGGAGAAAAGTGCGTACGACGCACTTTTAACCTAAAGAAAACCCGCGGATAAAGTCCGCAGGACTTTGTCCGTGGCATAGTTTTTGCCGGGGTAACCGGCAAAAAGAAAAAATACTAGGAGGAAGACATATGAAAAAGACGCTTGCTTTCGCGCTGGTACTGCTGATGGCTTTCAGCATGTTCGCGTGCACGAAGCCCGCAGAGACCCCTGCCCCGGCGACTGAAGCGCCCGCCGCCGAAGCTCCCGCAGCCACCGAAGCACCCGCAGCCGAGGCACCCGCAGCCGAAGCACCCGCCGACGAATCCGAATGGGAGATCGTCGTGGTTCCCAAGGATGCAACCAACCCTTGGTTCATCCGTATGGATACCGGCGTGAAAGAGTATGCGCAGGAAACCGGCCTGAACATCTATCAGAAGGGTACCCCCGCCATCGACGCGACGCTGCAGTCCCAGTTGATCCAGGACCTCATCGCCGCCGATGTTGATGCCATCTGCGTGGTCCCGGTTGATCCCGGTTCCCTTGAGCCGGTCCTTAAGCAGGCTCGCGACGCAGGTATCGTGGTGGTTGCGCATGAAGGCGCTTCCCTGACCAACGTGGATTACGATATTGAAGCGTTCAGCAACGACCGGTACGGCGCGTTCATCATGGATAACC
>JAEYHP010000006.1 GCA_023409435.1 Bacillota bacterium
ACGCTAAACACTCCGGAAACGGAAACGATCGTGATTGCCACGCCGTTTTACAAACCCCGGCATTTTTACTACAACCAGAAGATCAACTGCATGCCCGCATCCGGCCATGTGCGGCTGGGGGATCTGGAGTTCGCGTTTTCAAAAGAGGACGCGTTCGGTACGCTCGATTGGGGGCGCGGCGTGTGGACCTACGACAACATTTGGTATTGGGGCAGCGCGAACGGCATGGTAAACGGCAAGCTGTTCGGCTTCAACATCGGTTACGGCTTCGGGGATACTTCCGCTGCGACCGAAAACGCGATACTCTACGACCATAAGCTCCACAAGTTGGAGCATGTGAAGTTTCATATTCCCGAGGAGGGCTATCTAAAGCCGTGGACGTTTTCCTCTTCGGACGGCAGGTTTGAAATGGAATTTGCGCCCATACTGGACCGCGCGGCAAGAACAAACGCCGTAATCATAGAAACGGACCAGCATCAGGTGTTCGGCCGGTTTACCGGCCGCGCCATACTGGACGACGGCACGGAATTACAAATAAAAAACCTTTTGGGGTTTGCAGAAAAAGTCAGGAATCGGTATTAAGACATATGGCATTGTTGGCGGCTTATAAGCTTTCAAAATCCTTCGGTGGGCGCACGCTGTTTGAGGATGTGTCCTTCGAGGTTGCACAAAAGGATCATATCGGCCTTGTGGGCGCAAACGGCACGGGAAAAACCACGTTGATGCGCATGTTAACAGGGATGGAGCTGGCGGATGGCGGGGCTGTGCACCGCGACAAACTTATGGTTGCGGCGACGCTGGAACAGACGCCTGCGCTTCGTGAAAACCAGACGCTCTACGATTTTACGCTGGATGCGTTTCCGCCTCTTTTAAGGGCCGAGGAGGAGTTAAAAGAGATCGGTGCGCAGCTTTTGCTGCCCGACGCGCCGCATGAGCAACTGGTAAAAAAGCAGCACCAATTGCAGGAGCGGTATGAGCAGGGCGGCGGCCTGATGTTTAAAAGCCGCACGCGCTCTACGCTTTTGGGGCTTGGGTTTACGCAGGCGGAACTGGAACTATCTGCGCTTTCCCTAAGCGGCGGGCAACTCAACAAGGCGATGCTCGCACGGGTGCTTCTTCTGGGCGCGGACCTGCTGTTTTTGGACGAGCCAACGAACCACCTGGATATTGCGGCCACGGAGTGGCTGGAAGCATATTTAAAGGCGTATACCGGCGCGTTTATCCTGATTTCGCATGACCGGTACTTTCTGGACCAGGTGACGAACCGCACCATGGAACTGCGCAACATGCGCCTGCATATGACGCCGGGCAACTATTCCACCCATGTGGAGCGCACGCTCAACGTCAACGAGATTGCGCGGCGGCATTATCTGAACACGCAGAAGGAAATTAAGCGCATCTACGGCATTGTGGAGCAGCAGCGCCAATGGAACAAGGAGCGCAACATCCGCACCGCGGAATCAAAGCTCAAGCAGATCGAGCGCCTGAAGGCGACGCTGGTGGAGCCGGAAAAAGAGGCCGCCTCCATCCGCTTTACGTTCACAGCGAAGGAACCCGGCGGTAACGAGGTATTGATTGCGGAAGGGTTACAGAAAGCCTACGGCGAAAAGAAGCTGTTCTCGGACGCTTCCGTGCTGGTACGGCGCGGGGAGCGGGTGTTCCTTTTAGGGCCGAACGGCTGCGGGAAGACGACGCTTTTGCGTATCCTCATGGGCCGGGAAGCGGCGGACGCGGGAAGAAACGCATTTGGCGCGGGCGTGAAACCCGCATATTACGAGCAGAACATGCGCTCGCTCAACGAGGAAAGCACGGTGCTGCAGGAGGTATGGGACGCATACCCGCGCATGCGGCAGACGGAAATACGCAACGCGCTTGCGGCATTTTTGTTCCGCAACGAGGACGTGGAAAAGCGTATCAGAATGCTTTCGGGCGGGGAGCGCGCGCGGGTGCAGCTATTAAAGCTGATGCTTTCGGGCGCGAACCTGCTGTTGCTGGACGAGCCCACCAATCATCTGGATATCGCCTCGCGCGAGGCGCTCGAGCAGGCGCTTGAGGAAAATAACGGCGCGCTGCTCATCGTGACACATGACCGTTTTTTGGTAAACCGGCTTGCGGACCGCGTGCTGTACATGACGCCCTCCGGCCTTACGGAAACAATCGGCGGATACGACGCGTATTTGGCCGAACGGAGTGCGGAGGAAAAGCCGCCCGAGCCGCAGGAGGAAGAAAAGCCGCAGAACGAATACCGGGCGAAGAAGGAACGCCAGAGCGCCATCGCCCGCGCAAAAAGCGAGGTAAACCGAGCGGAGCGGGAAGTCTCCCAAAAGGAAAGCGAGCAGGCGGAACTCGAACAACAGCTTTCAGACCCCGGCGTTGCGGCGGATTATGAAAAAGCGGCCGCGCTTTCCAACCGGCTTGCGGCCTTAAAGGCCGAACTGGAAGCATGTATCGCGCTGTGGGAACAAGCAGAGGAAGCATTGCAAACGCTCATCGAGCAAGTATGAGGAGGCAACATGCAGACACGTAAATTCAGCCTGGGCTTGCGTTTTGACATCATGGCGGGCGAGGAAGGGCAGGCGACGCCCGCCCAGATCTGGGAGGAGATATTCTCCGTACTCACCACCAGCGATACGAAGGGCCTGCAACTGTATGGCGGCATGGCGTCGTTTGACGAATACTCCCCGGCGGAGCCGTGCTACCTGTGCGTATTGACCAACGGCAGCCTCAAGCAGCTGCGCAGGGTATACGCTATGCTGGAGCAGGACGAGGGTATCGGCATGTACCTGACCGCGACCCATCCGTTCCTACAAAACAACGCGCTGGAAAAAGTTGAGGGACTGACGTATTATGGCAAAGTGCAGCGGGACGGCTCCCTTTCGGGAGGGGACGAGCCGCTCTTTGATGTGCGTATCTGCAAAAAGCGCGGCAAGCGCAGGCCGGTGGGCAAAGGCATTGTATTTCTGCTGACGCCCGACGCTTTTTTTCATTACCTTTCTTCCAAGCAGGCCATTCGCCGCCTGACTTTGGCCGCAAGAAGGCAGATTCCCGGCGTGCGGGTGCTGCCGCTTCCCATTGCGAACGGTGGGCCGGGCACCGTGGACGCCATATTGATGGCGCGCAACGGCACCATGCGCAAGGTTCATATCACGGGACCCCTAGGGGAAAAGCAGGAGGCGTGCTATGCCGTGTTCGGAGGAAAAACGGCGGTGATCGAAATGCCGGAAGCCTTTTGCGGCACGGTTTCCGGTCACAAACTCCATTCCAGCTTTGGCATGGGGGAACTCATCCGCAGGGCTTTGGACGAAGGATTAAGCGAAATCATCGTCGGGCTCACGCCTGGCCGCATCAACGACGGAGGCCTGGGCTGCCTCCGTGCATTGGGCGTGAAGCTTTTGAGTGGGGAAGGGGCGGAGCTGAACTCGGAAAGCGAGGCTACTATCGCCAAAATCGATACGGAGCTTTTGCACCCGCGCATCCGCAACACGCGTTTTGTCATGATGACGGACGATATGGTCCGCCTGACGAAAGAAGCACTCCATGAACCGCTGCGCGCGTCTTATGCCGCATTGGTGAAAGAAGCCGCCGCGTTTGACGTATATGGCCAGCCGGGCGCCGGGGCCGCGGGGGGCTTGGGTGCCGCTTTGCTTGCGTTCTTCGGCGCAACATGCCAACCCGGCATAGAGGCGCTGTTAAACGTATACGAGTTTGACCGCAGGGCGAAAAACGTCTCCCTGATTTTAACGGGCGAAGGCTGCGTGGATCAGACAAGCTTTGCGCCCGGGCGCGCGGTGGGCGCGATACTCGCCCGCGCTGCGCGCATGAAAGTACCGGCCTGCGTGCTAGCGGGGCATATGGGGGAAGGCGGGGAGGAGCTTTTGCAAAAACGGGATTGCAGCAGCATGACTCTCGCCGAAACATCCTGCGAGACCACGGCGGAGGCGTTTGTGGAGTGCTTTGACGGCGCGGCGGAGCGCATGTTCCGCTTTATCCGCCTGGGCAGAGAAATTGAGCGCGTTTCCGCCCGCAAGAATAAGCGCTGAAAGGTGGAGGGCGCATGATTGTAAAGGAACAGCAAGACATCACGCGGGAAGCCTGGCAGCAGTTCATGCTGCTCAACCAGGTGCACGGCTTCTGCATGCAGCATACGCTGAAAAAATACGGTTTGTACGAAGGCCAGCCCGTCTATTTGTTCCAGATTAGGGATATGGGCAGGCCCAGCCAGAACGAGCTTGCAAAGGCGTTAGGGGTAAGTAAATCCTCGGCGGGCGTAACGATCAGAAGGCTTGAAAAAAGCGGATTTGTCAAACGCGAGCAGGACCCGGCGGACAGCCGCTGCAACCGCGTGGCGCTCACGAAAAAGGGCCAGGACATCGCGCGCTGGTGCGAAATGGACGTGGATATGATCGCGAACAACATGCTGGAGGATTTTACGGCGGAAGAACGGGAGTTTGCGCTCAAGGTCATCCAGCGCATGTACAAGGGCCTTGATTCCATGCGGGTGCGCATTAAATCTTAAATTGCAGGGGTTTTACCCTTATAAGCGTGTTAAAAAGGCATATACATATTGTATGGACCCCACTCCTTGCGTCCTCGCTATCGCGGCGCAAGGAAGGGGTGAGGGGAAACGTAGTTTCCCCACAATAAAAGACAAACCGTCGGCGCTGCAAGCGCCGATACCTTGAAACCTTAAACGGGTTATACTCTGAAGCATTTTCCAATTATGGAGAATGCTTTTTTTATTGTCTGCAAATACTCTTACTGAAAGGATGATTTTAACATGAAAAAATCCTTATGGGACAGGCTCCGCTTTGACGAGCCGGAGCAGGAATTTGAGCTTTTGGAGTCCGAGGAAGGCAACCCCGGCTTTTTTGCCGGCTGGGAAAAGGAGCAAAAATCCCCGCCGCCGCAGCCGGAACCGCCTCCGAGCGCTTCCGTTGCGGAAAACGAACAGCGCCTGCGGCAGGAATATCATATCGACATTAACCCGGACGTCTTGCTGCGGCGCTTTATGCTTGGCGGAACGATTCCTGCGCTGACGGCTTGCATCAACGGCATGGCGGACGGTACCCAGGTCAACGATTTTATCCTGCGCCAGGGCATGGTTCCGGGCTGCATGAGCAATGTTTTGGGGAGCTATGCCAAATACGCGGTGGATCATGTGTTCGCCCAGCAGGAGGCGGCGCTTTCCACCGACTGGGCGGAGGTCAAAAAGGCCATATCCGAAGGGCGCACCGCTGTATTCATCGAAGGAGACGCACAGACGGTGCTGATGGATACGCGCGGCTTTGAGAAGCGCAGCGTAGGTATGCCGCAAAACGAAAAGGTCATTCGCGGCCCGCAGGAAGGCTTTACGGAAAGCATACGCACCAACATCACGCTATTACGGCGCATCATCAAGACGGATGATTTTATATGCGAGTTCAAGAATGCAGGCGGGAAAAACAACGTGGTGTGCGTGCTCGCATACCGGGAAAGCGTGGTAAACCCCAAGCTGCTTCAGGAGGTCAAGCGCCGCCTTCAGAATATCGACACGCACATGGTATTAAACGACGGCACGCTGGAGCAACTGACCGAGCGCTACCCGCTTTCGCCCTTGCCGCAGGTTTTAAATACCGAGCGGCCGGACCGGGTGGCGGCGCATATCATGCAGGGGCATGTGGCTTTGCTGTGTGAAGGAAGCCCTTCCGCCAACATTATGCCCGCCACGCTGTTTTCGCTTATGGCCACGCCGGAGGATTCGTACATGCGCAGGCCATTAGGCAGCGTGCTGCGCGTGGTGCGCTATATCGGCGCGGCTTTGAGCATATTGCTGCCCGGTTATTTTATTGCGGTGGCGCTGTATCATCAGGGCATGCTGTCCACAGAGGTCATCAGCACCATCATCGCGTCCCGGCAGATGGTGTTTTTGCCGCTGCCCCTTGAAATGGTGTTCTTATTGTGGGTGTTTCAGCTTCTGCGGGAGGCGGGCATCCGCGTGCCGGGCAGCGTGGGGCACGCCATAGGCATCATCGGCGGCCTCATACTGGGTCAGGCGGCAGTCGCCGCCAACATCGTCAGCACGATAGTACTCATCATTGTGGCCTTGGCAGGAATGGGCAATTTTACCATACCGGATTATTCCACGCAGATAGCTGGGGAATATTTCCGCATCACACTGGTGCTGCTGGGCTGGGCGGGAGGCTTGCTTGGCATTGCCGTGGGCGTTGTTTTGATTGCGGCCTGGATGGCCTCGCTAAAATCCTACGGCGTGCCTTTCCTGGCGCCGGTGGTGCCCAAGACCTACTCCAACCGCCCCGCCATACTCCGCGGCCCCATCACGCAGCGCAACCGTCCGGCGGATTATATGAATGCACGGGAGGGGAAGTAAGTGAAGCTGTGCCTGGGGCGCATCGGGCGGCAGGAAACGCTTGCCGCCGCGGCTGTTGCCGTTGCCGTAAGCGGCATATTCACAACCGATACCGCTTCGCTTTACGGGGAAGGGAATTCCGCGTACGTTTCCACGCCCGTTGCGGCGGCGCTCGCCCTGCTGGCGTTTTTGCTGGTTGCGCGCGCCATGCAGAAGGGGGAGCACAAAACGCTCTTTGCGCTTTTGGAGCATGGATTTGGGAGCGTATTGAGCCGCGTCGTAGCCTTTTTTTACGCGGGCCTGCTGGTATTCTGCGCCGCGGCGCTGCTGAGCCGGTTTTCTCTGATGCTGGGGCGGTTCGTCTACCCAGACGCATCGGAATGGCAGGTGCTTTTATACCCGCTTGCCGCGGCGTTCGTGCTTGCCTGGCTGGGCTTGGAAAGCATCGGCCGTATGTCCCGGCTGTTTGCATGGGTGCTGCTCGCTTCCATATTGGGCGCTTTGGCGCTTGCGGCCTACAATTACGAGCCGTACCGGCTCGCGCCTTTCTTAGGCGATGGCTTTGACCATATGACCTCCATGGCGCTGCGCAACGTGGCGCTGTATTTTCCCGGTATGCTTGCGCTGCTTGTATTGGCGCGCGGCGTACACGGGGTGACTGCCGCAAAACGGGCAGGGTATGGCGCGGGCATTGCGGCGGGAGTCTTAGGCTCCCTCTGCCAGGTTTGCCTGGGCATGACGTATACCTACCAGGATCTTGCGCTGATGCATTCGCCCATGTACCGTCTAACCATGAACTTCCGCTCCGGCGGGTTTTACCCCAGGCTTGACCTGTTGCTTTTGATGGGCTGGGTAATCTCCGGCATGCTCGCCACGGGGTTTTACATGTATGCGGCCGCACTTTTGTTTGCTGAGGCGTTTTTACAGGAGGATATCCGCCCCGCAGTGCTTACGGCGGCGGCGGCGGCGGGAGCAGCCTCCATGCTGATGCACGTGGACAACATGGCGTTCCGGGCGATCGGAAGCTATATTTCGCTCTATGGCTGGATATTTGCCGTTGTTCCGGCGCTATTGGCATCGCTTATCAGCGTAATGCGGAATGCGGGGAAACCCAAAAAGGAGGTGGGCGCATGAGGCGGTATCAACGCGTTATCCGCATATTGGTGATGCTGCTTCTTCTTTTAATCGTGTTCTCGGGCTGCATGGGCGCGCGCAGCCCCGATGAATACGGCTACGCGCTGCTCATTGGGATAGACAAAGGCAAGACAAAGCCTTATTTTGTGAGCATGCTGCTGCAGCGGGGCAACGGAGACAATCAAAGCTCCGAGGGCGCCATGGCGGCGCTGGTTGGGGTGGAATGCAGCGATTTGTTTGAAGCGGTGGAGACCATCGAATCCGGCCTGCCGTTTTCACTTAGCCTTGCGCGCACCACGGCGATCGTGTTCAGCCAGGACGTGGCGCGCGGCCCGTCGCTGGAGCA
Source organism: Bacillota bacterium (assembly GCA_023409435.1). GTDB lineage: Bacteria > Bacillota > Clostridia > Christensenellales > CAG-138 > JAEYLA01. The sequence continues at coordinate 7,827 of JAEYHP010000006.1, forward strand.
GTTTCTTTCCGCATCCCTGGGCTCTCTGCATATCCGTTATTTTGCGAATCTCATCATAGCGGGCGGGCGCGCGGAAGATTATTTAAGCGGCATGCAAAGCGAAATCAACCCCAATATCGCCAAGATACAATACAACTTCATTGAGTACAAGGAGGAAACGGGCATGATACCGGCCATTACGCTCACGGAGTTCTATGACCGCGCATGGAGCAAGGCGGGGGACGTCGTATTGCCGTTGGGCGGGTTTGAAAAACGGGATACCGGCGGCGAGGAGGAGCAGGCAAAGGCCGGGGAAAAGGGGGAGGACGGCCAAGGTCAACCGACGCCTGCGAAAAAGGAGAGTTCCGCGGAGGGGGAAAAAGAGGACAAGGAGAAAAGCGCACAAAAAGAGGATGGGCCGGAGCCGTTTCTCATAGACATTCTGGGCGCAGTGGATGACCTGCCGGGGCAGACGGGGCGGCTTGGCGGCCTGGAAGCGGGCATGATGGGAAGCGCGCTGTTTCTCGGAACGGAGCTAAAGGGGTTTTTGAACGGCCCGCATACGCTGTTGCTGTTGATGGGGAAGGGCGATTTTAAAAACGGCAGGATTCAACTTAAGGATAAAAATGGCGATAATATCAGTATACTGCTTACA
>JAEYHP010000026.1 GCA_023409435.1 Bacillota bacterium
ATTTCACTTGCCCCCCCTTTTCTGTTTGGGTATAATAAAACCAAGATCAAATCTAAAGGAGGGGTTTACCTTGATACGAGTCATCTTCGGCGAAAAGGGTGCAGGGAAAACCAAGCGCATCATCGAAATGGCCAACTCCGCCTCGAAAGACGGAAATGGAAGCGTCGTATTCATTGATGATGATAGCCGGTACATGTTCGATCTGGCGCGGGAAATCCGTTTTGTGGACGCATCTCGGTTTGAAATAGACGGCCCGAAAATGTTTTACGGGTTTCTGTGCGGGATCGCCGCACAGGATTTTGATCTGGAACACCTGTTCATTGACGGCTTCTTAAAAATTGTCCACCACGATTTGAGCACGCTTGAAGGTCTGTTCGAAAGCCTGAAGAAATTCGCCGAGGATTGTTCTTTGACCATCACAATCAGCATCAGCGGCAAACCCGATAACATACCGGAATTCTTAAAAGAGTTCCTCTGTTAAAACGAATTGGTAGATTGAAGGCTGCCCCATCCCGGCAAATGCCGCGGGGGCAGCCTTTTAAAAATTGAGGAGGCCGAAGTATGCAATACGTAAGCACCCGAGGGGGTGCGCCTGTTTCCGCGGCAAAAGCGATCGTGCAGGGCATCTGCCCGCTGGGCGGGCTGTATGTGCCCGAAGCGTTCCCTTCCCTACCCGTTGAAGCCCTGATGGAGCATTGCGGGGATTACCGCGCCATAGCGTTCGCTGTGATGCGTGAGTACCTGGATACGCCGGAAGAAACCCTGAAAGGGTATTTAAACGCCGCATATGGAAGGAAATTCGATACCCTCGCCATCGCGCCCACCGTACCGCTGACGAACAGCGAAAGCGTATTGGAGCTTTGGCATGGGCCGACGCTTGCGTTTAAGGATATGGCGCTGCAGATGCTGCCGTACCTGATGCGGGATTCTCTTCTGCAGACGGGCGAAGACAAGCAGGTGTACATACTCGTGGCCACATCCGGCGATACGGGAAAGGCCGCGCTTGCGGGCTTTTGCGACGTGCCCGGCACAAAGGTGCAAGTTTTCTACCCGCATGGCGGCGTGAGCCGCGCGCAGTTTTTGCAGATGGCCACGCAGGAGGGCAGCAACACCTACGTATGCGGAGTGGGGGGAAACTTCGACGACACGCAGACCGCCTTAAAGCGGATATTCCGAGACGAGGGCGTACAAAAAGAAGCGGCAGAAAAAGGATACCGCCTCTCTTCCGCAAACTCCATCAACTTCGGGAGACTGCTGCCGCAGATCGCGTACTACTACGCTTCCTACCTCGAACTTTGCAGGCTTGGGAAAATAAAACAAGGCGACAAGATCAATTTTTGCGTGCCCACCGGAAATTTCGGCGATATTTTGGCGGGCTACTATGCCATGCGCATGGGGCTGCCGGTCAACAAATTCATTTGCGCCTCCAACCGGAATAACGTGCTGACGGATTTTTTCCGCAAAGGCGAGTACGACAGCCGCAGGCCGTTCTATAAAAGCATGTCCTGCTCCATCGATATTTTGGTTTCCTCTAATCTCGAGCGGCTGCTGTTTGAAGCGGCAAATAGGGACAGCGCCAAGGTTCAGGAATGGATGTCCTCTTTGCAGAATGAAGGCCGCTATGACGTCGGCCGCGCGGTGGCTAAGATGCTCGGCAGCCTGTTTGATGCGGACTGGTGCGACGAGGAGGATACGCTTGCTACTATCCGCGCCTGCTATGAGCGGACCGGTTACCTGATGGACCCCCACACCGCCGTGGCGCAGACCATATTGGAACGGCGCGAAAAATCCGCCGGGATCGACGCGCACACGGTGCTGCTATCCACCGCCAGCCCCTATAAGTTTGCGTCCGACGTACTGCAGGCGTTTGAAGCGCCGTCCGGGGATGATTTAGAAAACGCCGCGCGGCTGAGTGAACTGACCCGAACCGATGTGCCTAAAGCGATTACGGAGCTTTTTGAAAAGCCCGTACTCCATACCGCCGTATGCGGCATCGGGGACATGCCCAGGCGGGTGCTGGAAGTTTTATAAGTTTTACTGCCAAAGTCGACCTTGACTTTGGCAGTATTTTTAACGGGAGGCAAATGGAATGAATCTTGCGCTGTGCCAGATTACCGTAACGGAAGAGAAAAAGCAGAACCTTGCCCGCGCAAAAGAAGCCCTGTGCCGCGCGGCGGATAAGGGCGCGGAACTCGCCATATTGCCCGAAATGTTCTCCATCGCTTACGTCCCTACACTGTTCCGTTCCGCCGCGGAACCCTGCCCCGGCGGGGAAACCGCAGAGATGCTTTCAGAAGCCGCAAAGAAAACGGGGCTGTTCGTCATCGGCGGCTCCATACCGGAGTTGTCTGAAAGCAGGCTGTACAATACCAGCATGTCGTTTTCATCGGACGGTACGTATTTGGGCAAGTACCGCAAGGCGCATCTGTTTGATATCGATATCCCGGGCAAATTCCGCTTTATGGAGTCTGAAACAATCGCGCCCGGAAACGGGTACCCGCTGATACTGGACGCGCCCTTAAAAACCGGCATCTCCATCTGCTACGACATCCGGTTTCCGGAATGGGCGCGGCTCGTCATGCAACAGGACGCTGACCTCTTAGCATTGCCCGCCGCGTTTTCCCGCGCCACCGGGCCCCGCCACTGGGAGCTTTTATTGCGGGCGAGAGCTTTAGATAACCAGCTTTTTGTGGCCGCGGTTTCCCCCGCGCAGTCGCCCAGCGCGTATGGGCATTCGCTTGTCGCCACGCCGGACGGCGCGGTGCTCTACGCCTGCAAGGAGCAGGAGGAGGTCGCAATCGCGGAGCTTGACATCAGCATGCTGGAGGAAATGAGAAACAGTATCCCCGTGCGGCGCAACCGCCGTTTGGATCTCTACCGCCTGGAGCCGGAACGATATTGACGTACCCTGGTTTTTGTTTACAGTTTCTTTCACCCCCGCCGTTTCCTTTCATGGTATACTTTGGATATCCTGCAATAAGGGGAATCGCATGAAAAAGGACAAGCCCGGAAAGAAACGCTTCAAGCTGTGGCCCTGGCTGATCGTGATTGTTCTGCTCATCGCCGTGCCGCTTTTTATAGACCGCGCGGTGATCGCAGTGTCCGAACCATACCTTGTTTCCGAGGAGGAAGCAAAGACGCTTCAGGCGGACTGCATTCTGATATTGGGCGCAGGGGTATGGAAAGGCGACCGGCCCAGCCCCGTGCTGCAGGACAGGCTTCAAAGCGGCATTGCGCTTTATGAAGAAGGCGCAGCTTCCCGGCTGTTGATGAGCGGCGACCATGGGCGCAAAGAATACGACGAGGTCAACGTCATGAAAGCGTTCGCCATGGAACGGGGCGTGCCTTCCTCGCACATATTCATGGACCATGCCGGGTTTTCCACCTATGAAAGCATGTACCGCGCGCGGGATGTATTTGAGGCAAAGCGCGTCATCATCGTGACGCAGCAATATCACCTGTACCGCGCGATATACATCGCCCGCGCGCTGGGGCTGGATGCCTATGGCTTTGCGGTATCCGACGCCGATACGACGCAAATCCACCGGCAGCTGCGCAATGCCCGGGAAATACTGGCGCGGGTAAAGGACTTCTTTTACTGTGTCATACAGCCCCTGCCCACTTACCTTGGAGATGCCATTCCGGTGAGCGGGGATGGAAACCTCACCAACGACAAAACACTTTCCTGAGCCATGGATTAATATTGCGCATACAAAACCCGGCGGCTGATGCCGCCGGGTTTTCTTTACGGTCTTGCGAGAAATCTTGCTTATGCCTGCCGGAAGCGGAATGCCTTTACAAACGCCGTCACGATATCCAGAACATGAGCGAACACGATCACGCCGAAAAACATGACCGGCACATTGCCGAGGACCGCATGGCCAACCGTATCGTTTACGCCAAAGAGCGCCGTAACGCCGGGGAGAAACCCAGGGTTTACGATATCCTTCGCGAAAAACAGCAGCATGAACAATCCCAAGCTCAATACTCCCGTGATCAGCGTAGCGAGCGCGACCTTGAAGGTATATCGGCCCTCGAGCATCTTCACGATTTCCTTGGCGATGCCCACCCCCGTAATCAGAAGCAGCACGGGCCACATCCGCAGCAATACCTCCTGATTGAATATGGGCACAAAACCATCGGCATTATAAATCCCGATTACCCGCGGCGCCAGCCACAGGAACAGCAGAAGAAACGCAATGCTGAAGAATATGCCCACAATGGTCTCCCCACGGCTGATGCGCTCATCCTTAACAGGTATAGGCGGTAAGTCGCCCAACACATCGTCATGGTCCAGCTTTACGCCCTTGCGTTCAAAGAACGCAAATAACCCCGTGACAAACGCGAACGCATAGAGTTCCCCCATGAACAACCCGCCAATCCACTCCATAAAGCGGAAGAATGGGACCTGCGGAGGTTCTCCAAGCAACGTTGTAATAAAGGCGGCAATCGTGAGCCCGCCCGCCACGGCAGCCGCGACGATTTTGAGTATCGCTTTGTACTTGCCGTAATAAGGCTGCCCGATGAGCGCATGGTGCTTATCCGGATCGTATTTCTCCGCAAGCTCGGCGGGCGTCCCCAGCTCCGTCAATACCACGCGGATGTCGTGCTCGGTGGGCGGGACATCCCCGCAGCGCTGCTCGAGCATATCCGCAATGAGCGTATTCAGTTCTTTCTTGATATCCGCCCGCTGTTTATAAGGCAGACGTTTTTCCACCGCATAGATGTAGCGTTCTATTAAATCTGATTTCATTGCCTTTCCCCCTCCATCAGGCTGTTCATACTGGCAACCGTTTCATCCCAGTGCTTTTTAAGCACTCGGTAAATCTCATCCCCAAACTCCGTTATCACATAGTACTTCCTTGGCTTCGTTCCCCCGGTTTCCCATTCGCTTTTCAATAATCCCTGGCCTTCCAGCCGCCGGAGCAGCGGGTAGAGCGTGTTGACCTCCACCGTGATGCCGCTTTCCCCCATGACATTGACCAGGTGGTACCCGTACATGGGTTTTCGGAGCTGGCTGAGCACCGCAAGCACGATGCTGCCGCGTCTTAGCTCAAGTATCAGGCCCGATAATATCTCCTCTCGTTCCATATTCACATCTCCATATCAATAGTATATTTCACATTATAGTGTGTATCGCACACTATGTCAATATACGCAATATAAAGAATTTAAAATTATTTTTTAAAAAACGCATGAAAAGAAAAAGCCGAGCATGTCGGCTTTTCGTTTGTTCAAATTCCCGCAGTTACATTTCGGCGTCCTGCTCCTTCTTTTGTTCCCCCTGCGCGGTCGAAGCATCGGACTCGGCAGGTTTTTGCACAAGTCCTTTTAACTCCAAGACCTTTTTATAGCCCAGAAAACTCAGCAGGCCCAGCACTGCCGTAACCAATACCGCAAGCACAATCTGCAGCGCCCCCGGCCTCGTTTCTTGCCCTAAAATGGATGCAGGACTGGCGGCGGGCGTCGATGCGGGCGCCGGTGTGGGTGTTGGAGGTATGACGAGAGTATGGGAGATCTCGGAAGAAAACTCGCCCGTTCGGACTATGGCTTTTACATCCCCTTCCGCCTGCACGGCTGCAGTAAACGATACCGTATCCCCGGCGTTTAACGCGGAAAGGAGAACCACAAACCCGTCGTTTCCCGGCACGATCTCCCATTGGACACCCTGTGTTGCAGGCATTGCGGTCTCGGACGGTTTCTCCGGTTCCGGGCTAATCGACGCGGTAGACTGCTCCGCCAGCTTAAGCACAACGCTATCCTTTTGCAGCAAAAGCCCATTCCCCAGCTGCACGCGCAGCGCCGTCCACTCTTCGGCAATTGCCGCCTCCTCCACCGTAAACGCATAGTGGATGGTATCGCCCGGCTTCACGTCGCTTTTTTGTTTCGGCTCGCTTTCCCACGCGACGTACTGTGCCAAAGCGATAAGCGGCGGCAGCAGGCACAGCGCAACTATTGCGGCAAGCGTAAGCCTTCGTCTACGCATCCGCATACAACACCGGCCTTCTCATATATCGGAAGCCGCTTGACCAGGCCTCGGTCACCACTACGGTATCCCGGCTGGAGGAACAGTGCACCACAAGGTATGTGCCGTCCTCCCGTTTCTCTACCACGATTCCCACATGGTTGATTGCGGAAGTCCCCGGCACCGCGCGGAACGCAAGATCGCCGGGCTGCGCTTCATCCCAGCCTAAGGTGATCGAATTGCCCCACTGCCGTGCTGAGCCGTCCCCGATGGCGCCCAGCAGCTTGACGTCCTTGGCGGCGTTGATAAACACCCACGTAACAAATCCGCTGCAATCAAGACCGAAGTTTTGTATGGTGCCGGTGGTTTCGCTCCCCAGAGAAGTGACCACCTTGGGCACGCCCCAGAGCGGATTCCAGCCGACCTCGGGGTATTTCCCGCCCCAGAAGTATTCTATCTGCTCCACCATAGAGTGCGCCGTGAGCACGATCTGCTCCCGCTGCATGGTCAAACCTTCGGGCAGGCTCCCCCGGATTTCTTCCTCCTGCTCTTTTGACATATCCGAAAACGAGGTGTCCCCGGTGAGCGAAGCAAACAGGCGCAAAAACTCCGGCTGCATCAATTCGTCGAGCTGCGCAGCCCTGTTTTCATCAAAGCCGTAAAATATCGCCATTTCCTGGCTGCTTTTTTCCGTAAGAATCACTTTGAGCGCGCCGTTCTCCACATTGAATGCAAGCGAATGCATATCCCAGAACACGTCCTCGATGCCATCTAACGGAATTTTCCGCAAATTGTACAGGTCCAGCGGTTCCTCCACATCCAGCGAGCTTTTCGCCACAAACACAGCGAGCACCTCCGCCCAGTTGGATACGGTGGGGGTTCTAAGCGGGATAAGCGAGCTTTCTGTCGCAATCCGTATAGGCTGCGCCTCATCCGTTTCCTCCTGTACAGGCACGGCGCGCAGCAATGAAAACTGCTCGGCGTCGTCAAACGCGTCCTGCAGCAGATTTACCCGTTGCTCAAATTCCTGATTTAGGCCGGATATGATGCGCTGCAGATCCTCCGAAATCATGTCCCGGTACTCCCGGTATTTGCGATAGCGGGAATCGCTGGTGCCGATAAGGGTGCTTTTTTGTACCTCCGGTTCAAGCACCGTCACCATGCAGAACGCTACCGCTTCCTCACGGCTTACAGGATGCCTGGCGGCAAGGCGGATGACGTATACGCCCGGCACATCCGGCGAGAACCCGCCGTCGTCGAGCACACTCACCCAAAGCTCCTGCCCCAGCTCATCAAACGCAAACGCAAGGCTTTGTAGGTTTAATTGTGTACCCACGGGTATGGTGATGTCATGCGAATCGATCCATACTGCATAGGGCAGCGGCATGGGCGAAAGAGTAGGCGTAGGCAAAAGAGTGGGTGTAGGTACAGGCGTGGGTTCGGGCAAGGGGGTAGGAGTTTCTATGGACGGGGTTTCCAGAGGAAGCGTAGGCTCCGGAGAAGGCGTCTCGGGTGCAGGCGGGGGCGTAGGCTCTGGCGGAAGTGTGGGCGTCTCCTCCAACAAGGACTCAAGCGGCGTTTCCGGCGTATCCTCCCCTTCTGCAAGCGCGACGGGCCCGCCCGCCTGCAAAAGAACGCCGAGCAAAAGAACGCAGGATATATACGTTAAGAGCGCGCGTCTGCGCATGAAGTTCCTCCCGTAACAAAATAGCCATGGGTTAGGGGTATTTTCTCCATTATAGCGTAAAACATGGGGAACGAGGATTCAATTTACAATTTATTTGCATTTATTTGATATTTCCTCCCATTATGAAACATCTTGCTTTTTAATCGCGCGCAAAGAGGCTCTTCAAACAGCTCTTCCATAAATTTCTTATTAAATTACATGAAAAAATCCGTTGACAGACGGGCGCAATTTTAGTATCCTTGTCAAAATGATGTGCAACATGCGGAAAGGCAAACGTATGAGGCTTCGGCTAAAATACAACCGAATACAACCAAGAGAGATAAAAACACTGGTGCTTTTGTGAACCAAGTGTTTTTTTTTGCAATCAAGTATGCAGCATAACCTGGACAATCCCTTACGACAGGGCCCCCGTACCAAAGAAAGGAGAGAAGACATGCTTCAAAACAAAAGCCTGATTGCCCCGGGAGATTTTTCCCTTCCGGAAATTGAGGAAGTATTATCCCTTGCGGGACGTATCATTCAAAATCCATCCCGTTATCAAGAGGCGTGCAAAGGAAAGCTCCTTGCAAGCCTTTTTTATGAGCCTTCCACCCGGACCAAATTTTCATTCGACGCCGCCATGCTGCGCTTAGGCGGCAGCACAATCGGCTTTTCGGACCCTTCCACCTCCAGCGCCGCAAAAGGAGAGACTGTCGCTGACAGCGCCCGCACAGTGGCGCAGTATGCGGACGTCATCGTGGTGCGCCACCCCAAGGAGGGTACGGCGAAGCTGATGAGCCAATACGCCTCCTGCCCTGTCATCAACGCGGGGGACGGCGGCCACCACCACCCCACCCAGACGCTGACCGACCTTCTGACCATCCGCAACTATAAAAAAAGCTTCGATGGATTGACGGTAGGCGTATGCGGGGACCTGAAATTCGGCCGCACCATCCACTCGCTAGTCACCTGCCTCTCCCGGTACGAGAACGTGAAGTTCCTGTTCATCTCCCCGGAAGAGCTGACCATGCCCTCCTACGTCAAGCAGACGCTCAGCAAAGCGAACGTGTCCTTCACGGAAACCACGGATTTGGAAGCCGCCATGCCTATGCTCGATATCCTCTACATGTCCCGGGTGCAGCGCGAGCGGTTCATCAGCGAGGAAGAATACCTGCGGTTAAAAGACTTCTTCATACTGACCGCGGATAAAATGGCGCTCGCTAAGCAGGATATGATCGTGATGCATCCGCTGCCGCGCGTTAACGAGATCGCCACCGAGGTGGATAACGACCCCCGTGCGGTGTATTTTGAGCAGGTGAAGTTCGGCATGTATGTGCGCATGGCGCTCATCATGAAGCTGCTGGGCGCAAAAGAACCGGCGGGACTGTAAGAGCTATAAAGGAGGAAATGCTATGATCAACGTATCCAAACTCAAGGAAGGCATCGTGATCGACCATATCCGCGCGGGGCACGGGTACAAGATTTTTCAGCAGCTTGGCCTGGACAAGCTCGAGGACGTGGTGGTGCTCATGCGCAATGTGAGCAGCACAAAAATGGGGCACAAGGACCTGATTAAAATAGAGACCAATCTGGAACTCAACCTCGATGTGCTGGGGCTCATCGACCCCAACGTGACCATCTCCTATGTCAAGGAAGGCGAGCGGGTGAGTAAAATCAAGCTTTCGCCGCCCGAGCATGTGTCGGGCATACTCACCTGCAAGAATCCCCGCTGCATCACCAACCAAGAGCACATCCTAAACACCACGTTCCACCTGGTGGACGCGGAAAAGAACGAATACGCCTGCGAATACTGCGACGCGCGGGCGCGCCTGTAAGGAGTGAAGAACCTTGATCGTCCGCTACTATAATGCGAGGCTGATTGACGCGATGGGAGACCGTTTCGGCGACCTGTATGTGGAGGGCGGCCTCATCCGGTACTGCGGAGAAGCGGGGCACCAGTATAGCGACAAGATGGTGGATGTGAATGGCAATGCGATATTGCCCGCGTTTATCGACCTGCACTGCCACCTCAGGGACCCCGGCTATCCGCAAAAGGAGACGATGGAAACCGGCATGCGCGCCGCCCTAAAGGGCGGTTACGCGCTGCTGTGCGCCATGGCGAATACGGACCCCGTCATCAGCACACCCGAACTGGTGGAGCAGAACCATGAAAAAGCGCGGCGGCTCAGGTTGTGCAAGCTTATTCAGGCCGCGGCTGCGGGCGAAAATCTGGAGGACGCGGTACCCACCGACCGCGCGGCGCTCTCTAAAGTGACGAGCATGCTCACCAACGACGGTAAGACGATATTCTCGGACGAGTTCATGCGGCAACTGCTGCTCGACTCCAAACGATACGGGTTTTTAATCAGTACGCATTGCCAGCCGGAGCGGCAGATCGTGGCGCGGGACATCGAGTTATTAAAGGAAACGGGCGGAAACTTGCACATCGGGCACATCAGCCGGGCAGAAACCGTGGAGTTGGTGCGGGCCGCTAAAGCGGAAGGGCTTACGCTGACCTGCGAGATCACGCCGCACCACCTGTTCGGCTACGACGACGGTTACAAGGTCAACCCGCCGCTGCGCACAAAAGCCGACGTGGAGGCACTGATCGAAGGCATTAAGGACGGAACGGTGGACTGCTTCTCCACCGACCACGCGCCGCATACGGTAGAGGATAAGCAAAACGGCATGGCGGGCATCTCCAATATCGAATACGCCATAGGGATCTACCTTTCGGTGTTCCATGAACACGAAATACCTCTCACACGGCTCGCCGAGCTCACTTCTTACGCCCCGGCCCGCAGGCTTAATAGGAAGGCGGGGCTCTTAGCCCCGGGGTATCCGGCGGATATTGTGGTGTTGAATACCGAGGAAGAATACGAAATAAAGAGGGACGATATGATCTCCCGGTCGCACAACACGCCGTTTAACGGGCGCAAGGTGCGTGGGCGGGTATTACGAACAATCGTGGAGGGGGAGACGCGCTATGAGTATGGACAGGCTTTTTAAGGATGTGCAGAAAAAAGGACCGGTCTGCGTGGGATTGGATACGCAGCTTTCCTTTTTGCCGGAGTACCTGAAAAAGCAGGACCGCTCCGAAGGGGAAAAGATATACGAGTTCAATCGCAAAATCATCGACGCAACCTATGAGAACGCGGGGTGTTTCAAGGTGCAGGTCGCCTGCTACGAAGCGCTGGGGCTTAATGGCATGCGGGCGTTTGCGGATACCTTACGGTACGCCAGACAAAAAGGCAGCATTGTCATATCCGACGTCAAGCGCGGGGACATTTCATCAACCGCTGCGCAGTACGCGCAGGGGCATTTTACCGGGGACTTTGAAACCGATCTCATCACCGTAAACGTCTACATGGGCGAGGACGCGGTATCCCCCTACTACCCGTACCTTGAAAAAGGCAAGGGGCTGTTTGTGCTGGTGAAGACCTCGAACCCTTCGAGCGGCGACTTTCAGGACTTGGAAATCGGCGGCTCCACGCTCTACCAGCGCATGGCGCAGAAGGTTTCCGAATGGGGCAAGGCGTTCATAGGCGAAAGCGGGTTTTCGGCCATAGGCGCGGTGACCGGCCTTACTTATCCAGAAGAATTTGAAACCATACGGCAGCTGTTGCCGCATACGTTCCTGCTCATCCCCGGCTACGGCGCACAGGGCGGCACGGGCAAGGATATCGCAAGCTTCTTCCGGGAGGGGATA
>JAEYHP010000073.1 GCA_023409435.1 Bacillota bacterium
TTGAGCAATTGGTTAAGCGCACGGTTCAGCTCCATCATGAGGAGAGCAGATTCTTCCTTCGCGTGAGCCCGTCCGCATACGAGCGGTATTTTCAAAACGGTTCGGATTGGCTGCGCGCTTCCATGGAATGTGCTCCCTTCAAGGTAGTTGCGGACGCAACGCTCCCTGAATACGGCATCCTGCTCGAAACCGAGGAAGGCTTGTTCAAAACAGGGCCGGACGTCCAGCTTGGAATTCTGAAAGAGGCGCTTGGCGTCAAGGGTTCAGCCGATGAAGCCGTTCTTTGACATCAATAAATATGAAAAACTGATTGATCAGACCGACACCTTCGAACGCGTGGGTAAAGTCACGCAGGTGGTCGGCCTAGCGGTGGAATGCGTGGGCTTATGCGCCCATATGAGCGATATCTGCCGCATTTATACGGGGCTCGGAAAAGAAGACTACATACTGGCCGACGTTGTGGGCTTTAAGGAGAACAAAGTGCTGTTGATGCCGCTTGGCGAGCTAAGTGGCATCGGCCCCAACAACCGGGTGGTTTGCACGGGCGATACGCTGCGCGTACCCGTTGGCGAACAATATCTTGGGCGGGTGCTTGATCCGTTTGGCAGCCCAATGGACGGGCTTGGCGACATCAGGCCGGACAGGTATTACAGCATTGAAAACGCGCCGCCCAACCCGCTTTCCCGCACGCCCATTCATGAAGTGCTGCCGCTTGGCGTTAAAGCAATCGATGCAATGCTCACAATAGGCCGCGGCCAGAGGGTGGGCATATTCGCAGGGAGCGGCGTTGGAAAAAGCACGCTTCTCGGTATGATCGCCCGCAACGCGAAATCCGACGTGAACGTGATCGTATTGATTGGCGAACGCGGAAGAGAAGTTCGTTCGTTCCTGGAGAACGATCTGGGAGAAGAAGGCCTGAGGCGTTCCGTCGTGGTAGTCGCCACTTCCGACCAGCCCGCTCTTGTGCGGTTGAAATCCGCAAGCGTCGGGACAAGCATCGCGGAGTATTTCCGGGATCAGGGCAAAAACGTGCTTCTGATGATGGACTCCCTCACCCGCTTTGCGATGGCGCAGAGGGAGATCGGCATGGCAATCGGCGAACCGCCCGTATCGCGCGGGTATACGCCTTCCGTATTCGCCATAATGCCAAAGCTGCTCGAACGTTCCGGAACATCGTCTCAGGGTTCGATCACAGGCCTTTACACGGTCCTTGTGGAAGGAGACGACATGAACGAGCCCATCGCCGACACGGTGCGCGGCATACTCGACGGGCATATCGTGCTTTCCCGCCACCTTGCAAACAGCAACCATTACCCAGCGATAGATGTGCTTGCAAGCGTCAGCCGTCTGATGCCGGAGATCACGTCCCGGGAGCACTACGATCAGGCGGGGTTCGTGCGCAACATGCTCTATACCTACCAGAAAGCGCAGGACCTCATCGCCATAGGCGCATACAAGCGGGGATCGGATGCGAATATTGACCGCGCAATCGAGCTGCTGCCCCTCATCCACGCGTTGCTCCAGCAGCGCGTAGCGGAGCGGTTCAGCTTTGAACAAACGCAGGAACTGCTGTTCGGGATCGGAAATAAGCGGGGTAACGCATGAAGAAATTCGCGTTTACGCTGCAAGGCGTCAATGACATCGCGCTTGCGACAGAAAAGCAGCTAAAAATCGAGATGCAGCGCATTATGGAGCGGTTGCGGCGGGTAATCCAGGAAATTGAAAATACCCAATCCGAACTGACCGCACTCAAGGCCCGTTGCCTGCAACTGATGCGCCAGGGGGGCATGGAGTCCCAAACGCTTGTGCAATACGAGCGTTATTTTGAAAAGCTGGAAGCCGCCCTTCAGGTATTGAAACAGACAAAAATGCAGATCGAGCGGGAAAAGGAAAAATGCCTGCAGGCCCAGATCGAAAACCGCAAAGAGCTCAAAACGCTTGAGAAGCTCAGGGAAAAACAGTACGAAGGGTACTTAAGCGAGCTCCGGCGCGAGGAAGAAAAAGCAATAGGCGATCTTGTCGCTTTCCGTTCAACAATCCAGTAAGCGAGGAACCAGTATGGCCGAGAATACCAAGACAGCAGGCGCGCAAGCCTCTCCCGCAGATGCCGCGGCTCCCACGAAGACTGCCGTAAACCAGGCGCGAAAAATACAGGCGGGCTCGCAAAAGGCCCCTGCCGCAAAAAACGGCGTCTCCCCTGTTCCCAAGGCGAAACGGCCGAAAAAGAAAGTCTCCGGCGCTTTGGTCGTAGGCCTGGTTTTTCTCCTGCTGATTGCGGCCACATTGGGCTTATTGTATTTTGACCTTTACGGCGTAAAGGATTTTGCGGTGAGCGCGTTTCAGTTGGAAGACCCCACCAAAAACCAGTTGAACGCAGTTTTGCAAAAAGAGCAGGCACTAGCGGATCAGGAAAAAACGCTTGCTGAACGGGAAGCCGTGCTTACTGAGGAGCAGCAAAAAGCGAATCAAGAGCAAAAGGAAGTTAATAAGGAGCTCAGCGCCCGCGAAAAAGCGGTTTCCGACAAGGAAGAAGAGCTTGCGGCACTGCAGGCCAGTATCGACGAAAAGCAGACGGAACTTGATGAGCTTGCGTCGAAGCTTGAAATCAAGCGAATCGATATAACCACCGCCGTCGAGATGTTTGCCGGTATGGACCCTGACAAGGCGGCAGACGCCCTTGAAGGCATAGAAGACCCGGCCGATATCGCGCTGCTGCTCCTGTATATGGACAGCGAAAAATCGGCGGAGATACTCAACGAAATGAGAACAAGGCTTGCGACCAGCGTGATGCTGGAGATCGCGGCGCTTAAGGAGGCGAACTCGCTTCCCCCCGCCCCCTCCCCCACGCCGTCGCCTAAAAAGTAATATTGTTCCAGGAGGTGAATGATACACGTGAACCCAGTTCACAACGTAGCAGCAGATTTACCCATCGTTACCCCAACCGGACGCACCCCGTCCAAGCCCGTTTCCGTCAGCTTCCAGGACATCCGGGAAAGCATTTTGAAAAGCCAAATTGCGAAAAATGCTCCGGCGAAGCCGAAAACACAGGATGCTGAGACCGCGGCGGAACAGGGCATGACCGTAACGACAGCCGCTTCCCAGGTAAGGGCGGATACGGCGGCAAATGCGGAAATGGGCCAGGAACCTTTACAGGCAGCCGATGCGCTGCAGCAACAAATCAGCAAATGCTGTGATTTTACCGAGTTGACCGGAAAGATTGCAGACATTCTCGAAGGATTCGGATTGCTGAAAAGTGACGGAACCACAGTGGAGCTTACGCAGGAAGGCAAAACCCTATTAGAGGGCATGATGAACAACATCATGGATGCGCAAAATTCCACAGAGCCCGTTGTGCTTACCGTTGCCGGTAATGAAGCAGGGATGCTCAATACGGCGATACCAGACGACGCGCAGCAAACGCTGCAATTGCTGATCAATGAGTATGTTTGCTCCTTGGAGAATGCCAACAATATCGCCGACAGCGCGGGCAGTACCGTGAGCATGGAGTATACGGAACCTGCCGCTCAGACAAACGCTGCGATCAGTGCCAGCATTTCCACAATCGACACAAACAAACTAAACAATGACACGGAAAATGCCGAAAGTAATAGTAGCGGCATCATTTCTGCTGCCAGCAGCGGCGAGCGGGCGGAACCCGCCCCCGACGGCAGCCTTCTTCTCAAAGCCATAGACGCGGATGCTGAAGCGGACGATGCAGAGGCCAAGCTGCCTTCGGAAAACGAAGAAGGCCCGATAAGCGCAGCAAAGCCGACGGAACAAAAAGATCCTCTGGCGCAGCTGATGCAGGCGCTGACGGCTCTTAAAAAAGGCGGCGAGCAAGCCGCGCTTGAACCGCAAAAGAACGCAGCCCCTTCGGATTTTGACCCCGCCCATACGGTTACCGCTCCGTTTTCCATGCGGCAGCCGGAGATTGTGCAAAATGCGAAAACGGATCTCCCCTTCCCTGTTGTGACGCAGACGGATATGGCCGAGAACATTTCCAATATCGTTGAGAGAATGTCGTTCCGGTCGGAAGAAAGCGTGCAGGAATTCTCCGTTTCTCTGAAGCCGGAGCATTTGGGCGAACTGGTGATTAAGCTCACGAAAGGGCCGGAAGGCCTGCTTGCCCAAATCAAAGCCGCCGACGCCTCCACCAGGGGCCTCATCCAGAACGAAGTCGCGGCGCTCACCGAACAGCTCAAGGGAAAAGGTATCGAACTAAAACAGATCGAAGTCCTCTACGAAGCTCCCGCTTTTACGGCGGACCCGCGCCAGAACGAAGGGCGCCAGGAGGCAGCCGGAAACCCTTACAAGGCCCGGCATTACCGTACCTCCGGCATAGAGGAAACCTATGGGATGATTGATCCTGCCGCAACCTCCGCCCTGCTGTCTTATGACAGTTCGGTGGAATACCAGGCTTGAAAGGAGAACACAATGGCTGTTGATAATTCCGCCGCAGTGGAATCTACCACAAGAACGCTCGAATCCATGCAGTCCGCGGAACGCAACGCAAAGTCCGCGCTGGACAAGGACGCGTTTATGAAGCTTTTGGTCGAGCAAATGGCGAACCAGGATCCGTTAAGCCCCACCGCCGACTCGGATTTCATTGCGCAGTTGGCACAGTTCTCCATGCTGGAGCAGATAGACTCCCTGAACGATACGATGACACAGGGCCAGGCATACAGCATGGTTGGTAAAAACGTCTCAATAGGCGTTATTGATGAAGCGGGCGAGGTTTCGCTTCTCAATGGTGTGGTGGAAAAAGTATTCCGCAGCGGCGGCATCGATTATGTAGTGGTCGGCGGAGCCATCTATCCGGCAGCCGACGTTGTAAGCGTAAACTACACGGAGAATGCTTCCAACAATCCGCTTTCCGGCAATACCGGGCTCTTGGGCAAGACCGTTTCCAATGGCGACGACGTCAGCGGTATTGTGAAAAAGCTCTTCAACCGCGACGGCGTAGCGTACGCGATTGTGACTGACACCGACGGTGAAGAACATGAGATCCCCGTAAGCGATATCACGGAAATTACAAACGACTGAACTACATTTTGATAATGGAGGATAACGACTATGATGCGCTCCCTTTACTCCGGTATCACCGGCCTTCGCAACCATCAGACCAGGATGGACGTCATCGGCAACAACATTTCCAATGTCAACACCGCGGGCTATAAGGCAAGCCGCGTGGTTTTCCAGGATATTTACAGCCAGACATTAAGCCCCGCCTCCGGCAACGCCACCACAATCGGCGGCACCAACCCCAAGCAGATCGGCCTTGGCTCCACTCTGGCGAGCATCGACGTGCTGCATACTCCCTCCGCCAGCCAGTATACCGGCGTGCCCCTGGACCTTTCCATTGAGGGCAGCGGCTTCTTCGTGGTCCGGAACAACGGGCAGGAGTTCTATACGCGCGCGGGCAACTTTGGGACTGATAACTCCAACTTCCTGGTGAATGGAAATGGTGCATTTGTGCTGGGGTATATGGGCGAAACCGCTCCTGCTGCCGATGCAACACCGGGACCGATCACAATCGCTGATTACTATTATGATGTAGCCGTCGACGCGAACGGCGTTATCAGCGGTATTGACGGAAGAGAAAAGATTCCCACCAGTCCCTCAGATCCAACCCTGAAAGACAACCCGGATTATAAGAAAAAAATGACGATCGGCTACGTCGCAATCGCTACATTCAACAATGAAAACGCGTTGGAAAAGGTCGGCCAGAACGCCTACCGCGCTACCACCAACTCTGGCGAGGCCACCTACAACACCCCCGGTAAAGGCGTTGCGGGCAAATTGAACCCCGGCACGCTGGAAATGTCCAACGTGGACCTCGCGAGCGAATTTACGGACATGATCGTCACGCAGAGGGGCTTCCAGGCGAATTCCCGTATCATCACCACCACAGACTCCATGCTTGAGGAACTTGTAAACCTGAAGCGTTAAAGCGCATTCGGCGCGCCTGATCTGAAATACCTGTTATTTTAGGGGCGCCCCTCATGAGAGCCGGCGCCTCTGAACTAAGAATGGGAGTATGTATGATACGATTAAGCCGTTTGAACAACGAATCTTTTTTTGTAAATTGTGATTTGATCGAGTTCGTGGAGCAGACGCCGGATACCATTGTTTCCATGATGTCCGGGCGCAAGCTTGTTGTAACGGAGACGCCCGAGCATATCCGCGGCCTGATCATCGCATATAAGCAGCAAATCATGCTGCCTGCAAAAGAAAAACCAGAGATGGATGAAGAAGAATGAAGTTGGAGAAGACGACTTTTATCGGCTTGGCGGCTGGCGCAGGCTGCATCTGTTTATCGATTTTGATCAGCGAAGGCGCGTCGCTCGCGAGTTATATGGACTGGCCTTCTGTGCTCATTACGGTGGGCGGAACCATCGCCTCCACCGTGGTGGCATACCCGGCCAAGTCCCTTAAAAAGCTTGGGCCTTCTCTCAAGACTGCGTTTAAAAAAACCAAGACGGATCTTTATCAGGACATTGAGTTGATCATCGGCATTGCCAATACCGCGCGCCGCGAGGGCCTGCTGGCCTTAGAGAATTCGCTTTCCAAAATCACCGATCCGTTCATGAAAAAGGGCATTATGCTGATTGTGGACGGCACGGATCCTGAATTTGTAAAGACCGTAATGGAAGCGGAAATATGCTTTGTTCAGGACAGGCATGCCCAGAGCCAGGCAATTTTTGACGCCATGGCATCCTACGCGCCCGCGTACGGCATGATCGGAACGCTGATCGGATTGATTAACATGCTCAAAAACCTGAATAATACCGACGCGCTGGGCCCTAGCATGGCGGTGGCGTTGATTACCACATTCTACGGCGTCATTATGGCCAACCTTGTGTTTAACCCCATTTCCAAAAAGCTTAAGGTTATGACAGCGCAGGAGGCCCTGCGCAAAGAGTTGCTTTTGGAGGGGTTATTATCCATACAAGCTGGGGAGAACCCGCGTATTATTCAAAAACGCCTGTATTCCTTCCTTTCCCGTACGGAGATCCAGCGCAACGAGGAAAAGGGCGGAAAGCGGGTCGTGGAGACAAGATATGCTGACCGGACGTAAAAGGCAGGAGCCGCCGCAAGAAGAGGGCGCGCCCGCATGGATGAATACCTACGGGGATATGGTGACGCTTCTGCTCACGTTCTTTGTACTGCTGTTTTCTTTTTCCACGATCGACGCAAAAAAATGGAAGTCGATCGTGCAGGCCTTTACCGGCAAAACGGAGTATGACGGCCCAACCGCAACATTGGACCCGGACTTTGATCCTGCCGATATTGTATTCCCCATTGCGACCCCCCAGCCTTCCGTAACCCCCGACCAGGCGGGCGCCAATATGGAGAAGCGCTTTAACGAGCTGTATCAGAAGGTCCGCAACCATATCATCATCAACGGGCTGGACTTTGCCTTAAACGTTACGAAGGATGACGATCTGATTGTAATCCGCATCACCGATACCACGCTTTTTGACTCCGGCCAGGAGAATATCCGAACCGAAGCGGTCGATCTGCTGGACACCATCGTAGCGCTCTTTGAGGAGTACGACGATGCAATACAGCGTATTCAGATCGAGGGGCATACGGACAATGTGCCCATACATAGCGCCCGCTTTAAAAG
The DNA here is from genome assembly GCA_023409435.1 of Bacillota bacterium. Classification (GTDB taxonomy): domain Bacteria; phylum Bacillota; class Clostridia; order Christensenellales; family CAG-138; genus JAEYLA01. Next base: position 7,631 of record JAEYHP010000073.1, read on the forward strand.
CAACTGGGAGCTTTCCACCTCCCGGGCGGTCAGCGTGGTACAGTATTGCATTGAAAACTCCAGTTTATCACCCATGAAATATGCCGCGTCCGGTTATGGGGAATACCACCCTATAGCGGATAACGATACGGAAGAAGGAAAAGCGAAGAACCGGCGCGTGGATTTTGTGATACAAAGCGCGCAGGATTTTGAAATCCCGGATGACGTTTCCTGACGGCCGCACTTAGGGCCGGATACAGCTGGCTGCGCCCCCTGGGCGCAAGAATCATCTATATATTTTGTGCTTTTTATGATAAAATATGTAGACTGATGACAGATTTTATTGAACGAGGGGATCAAGTTTGGCCGATATCTTATCGCAAAGCGAAATTGACGAACTGCTGGTGGCCTTGGCTACCGGCAGGGCGGAGCCTCAGGAGCCTGAGCCTGCTGAGTCACCGCAGCAAGTTCGCGTTTACGATTTTAGAACAGCAAACAAGTTTTCCAAAGAGCAGATGCGCATGCTCAATTTTATATACGAAAATTATGCCGGAAGGCTGGGTACGTTCCTTTCCGGTTCTTTGCGTGCGCGCTGCGACGTGGAACTTGTTTCCATAGAGGAGCAGACATTTTCGGAATTCAGCAATTCCCTGCCCACCCCCGCTTTTATCGCAATACTCAACATGCCCCCGCTCGCGGGGTCGGCGCTTTTAGAAGTCTCATCTACCGTCGCGTTTGAAATCATCAGCCGCCTGCTGGGCGGTACGGGAACGTTCAGTGATATTGCGGGTAAATCCTTTACGGAAATCGAGCTGAGCATACTCACCCGCATCTGCGGGCAGATGCTTTCGATTATGAATGAAAGCTGGAGCCGCGTAACGCCCATTCGCTCCATGATTGAGCGCGTGGAAACGAGCGCCCAGTTCGCGCAGATTGTCGTAAGCTCGGAACCGATTGCCATTATCACAATCAACGTAACGATCGGCGATGTTTCCGATATCATCAATTTTTGTATTCCCCATCCGGCGCTGCAGCCGATCGCAAACAAGATGACGACAAGACTCTGGTACAATGACCAGCGGGCCGCGCATACCGACCTGGAGATTATCAAGGACCCGGGCGTCAGCGCCCGGATTGCGAGTACGCCGGTGACACTGCATGCCATGTTTGAGCCGACAAACGCAACCGTGGGGGATATCATGAATTTGCAGGTCGGAGACGTTATACGCGTGGAGCATCCGTTGAACCATGGTATTACGGTACTTGTGGAACACATCCCCAAGTTCAAGGCAAAGATCGGGCACAAGGGACAACAAATTGCAATTAAAATTAGCGAAATCATAAAGGAGGTGGCTGACGATGAATAACCCCGCAGGAGGCAACGATACTGCGACTTACGTCAACCCGTCGCCAGTCGATTACGAAAAATATCCGCTAAGCGACTATGAAAAAGATGCACTTGGCGAAATCGGAAACATATGCATGGGGACTTCGGCCACCACGCTCTCCTCTTTGCTGGGGAGAAAGGTTTCCATTACCACGCCGCATGTAATGCTCACCAACGATCTGACGGAGGTGGGCCCGTATAAAAAGCCGTATGTCGCGGTCGAGGTTTCCTATACGCTGGGCATCGACGGCTACAATATACTGCTCATCAGCAACGAGGATGTGCTCATCATAACCGATCTTTTGATGGGCGGCGACGGGAAGAATATTTCCCCCGACGACGATGTTGGCGAACTTCAGCTTTCCGCCATCAGCGAAGTGATGAACCAGATGATCGGTTCCTCCTCCACCTCGCTTTCCAACATCATTAAGGTGCCGGTCAACATCGCGCCGCCGCACGCAAGCAAGATTACGCTGGAGGAAGACAGCCTCGAAGCTTTGATTTGCGGGCACGATACCATCATCGTTACCCGGTTTGCCATGCAGATTCAGGATGTGCTCAACAGCGACATCATGCAGATTATGCCCTTCAATTTTGGCAAGAAACTGGCGGGCGTGCTGCTTAAAGAAATGGATGAGGAATCCACCAAGGTAGCCGCAGCGGCTAAGGAAAGCGACCAGCCGGCAGAGGCGCCCGCGCAGCAGCCCCCGGTTCAAGCGGCTCCGGCAGCGTCCGTTCAGGTGCCTGTACAGCAGCCCGTAACGCCCCCTCCCCCTGCGCCTCCGGCACCTCCGGTACCTCCCCAGCAGCCGCAATACCAGCCTCAATACCAGGCGCAGTATGCGCCTCCTCCCCCTCCCCCCCAGTATATGCATGCCGCATACCCGCAGCAGGCGCAACGTACGCCTGAACCCAACCGCGTGAGTGTAAAAGCGATGCAGTATCAATCTTTTGACGATCCGTATCAGGACGCTGCCCGCAGCGCTTATGAACGGGGCGAATTTGGGGATAGCCTGGGGCTCATCCTGGATGTTCCGCTGCAGGTCACGGTTGAGCTTGGCCAGTGCAAGAAGAGCATCAAGGATATCCTCAACCTCAGCATGGGCTCCGTCGTGGTGTTGAACCGGATGGCGGGCGAAATGGTGGATATCATGGTCAACGGCAAGCTCTTTGCCCGCGGCGAGGTCGTCGTCATAGACGACAACTACGGCGTGCGCGTGACCGAGATTATCTCCTCCACGGGCGGAAACAAAGCCGCGGCGCTCCTGGAATCGCTCTAGAACATAGTAATGCAAACCGGCTCAAGCAACGCTTGAGCCGGTTTTAGAATGTCAAGAAGCCCGTGAGGATTCAATGTATCGGCGCTTACAGCGCCGCGTCCTCGACGGGGAACGTCTCGGACACTAGGCCTGCGGGCCGTCGCGTTTGTTTTTTTGCTTTGGGGAAACTACGTTTCCCCAATCCTCTTCCTTTGACGAGGGGACGAAGTCCACACCCGCATAAAAAATCTATCGCGACAGCCCGCAGACCTAGTTTCCGAGCATCTCCCGCCGAGAACGCGACGCAAAAGGCGCCAATACTCCAAGGGTTAACTGATCCTCAAAAACCGGCTCAGACATTGTCTGAGCCGGTTTGTTGTTTCTACACTCTTACTCTTCTTCTCTACAGCGCGCGCAGGCGCTCCAACAGCTCGTCAAACGGGCATACCCACCGCTCCGCGCAAGGGTGGAAGTAGAACGCGCATACGCTAACGTGCGTCTGCCCTTCCCCCGCCATAAATTCGTTCCCCGTTTCGGACCAGAGTATGACGCGCTTATTGTGCCCTGTCGACAGCGCAGCGCCTAGTTCCGTATGCGTCCCTTTGCCGCCCGGCAGCAATATAAGCACCAGCTCGGCTGTAATGACCGCCTCAAGCTCCATGGAGGAAACGCGCCGCATGCGCTCCGGCCCTTCGCGCCGGATATCGCCATGCACCGTCCAATCGTATGTGCGCGTATGGCGGGAAAGCGCCCGCGCCGCCAGGCCAACGCGCTCTGCATTCTCCAGACCGCTTGCGATATAGTAGGTCATTTCTTGATTAAATCCTCTTTGCGCAGACCCGGCCCCGGATCGCCCTGTGCCCAGTGCCTGCGGCACAGTCCGATGTATTTGTCGTTTGCGCCCAATACCACCTGCTCGCCGACCTTGGTGATGCCGCCCTTGCCATCCAAACGTGCATTGAACGTGGCCTTTCTGCCGCACCAACAAATGGTCTTGACCTCCTCGATGGTATCCGCCCAAGCCATCAACCATTGGCTGCCCTCAAAAAAGTTGCCCTGGAAGTCCGCCCGAAGGCCGTAACAAATGACGGGAACATCGTATACGTCCACAAGCTCCACAAGCAGTTCGACTTCGCTCTTGGTTAAAAACTGCGCTTCGTCCACGATAAGGCAGTCATATTTGTGCGCCCGCACAGCTTCCACGTCCATCTCATGAAACAGCATGCACTCCCCTGCAAGCCCGCAGCGGGAGGCAATCAGGTGATCCCCGTCCCGCTGATCAACAGCGGGTTTTAAAAGCAGCGCCTGCTGCCCGCGCTCGCCGTAATTGTGCTTGACCATCAGCGCGTTCGCGCTTTTGCTGGAGCCCATGGCTCCGTACCGGTAATACAGTTTCGCCATTCAATATGCTCCTAACGGCTGCCCTTATCGTAGGGTTGGCCGGACGCGCGCGGCGCCTGAGAATTTCTGGAGGTAAACGCAAGTACGATGAGCGTTGCGACGTACGGGATCATTTTGTAGATGTAGCTGTTGATGCCAAGGTCCAGCAGCACAGGAATGCCCGAATAGGAGGAGGAAATCGTCTTCATCAGCCCGAAGAACAGCGCTGCGAAGAGTATGCGCATCGGCTTCCATTGCCCGAATATCAGCACCGCTATTCCCAGGAACCCGTAGCCCGCGACAGTAGCGTTGAAGTTGGTGGAGGTGGGAACCACAAACACCAGCCCGCCCAGGCCTGCGAGCATGCCGGATATGGTAACGCCCGCATACCGCATTTTATAAACGTTGATACCCACGGAATCCGCAGCCTGGGGATGTTCGCCGCAGGCGCGGAGCCTCAGCCCAAAGCGCGTTCTGTACAGCAGCACCACCGCCGCAATCAGTATGGCAAAGCCGATATATGTGGTAATGAAGGACTGTTTGAAGAACATGTCCCCCAGCACGGGAATCTTGCTCAATAAAGGAACCTCCGCGATGCGGAACGTGTTGTTGAACGTAATCTGCTGTACGCCGTTCTCCTGGATCATGCGCGCCGCAAACACGGCAAACGCAGGTGCGAACATGTTGAGCGCCGTACCGCTGATGGTTTGGTCCGCCTTCATATTGATGGCGGCGTAGGCATGCAGCAGCGAAAACAGGCCGCCGGAAATTGCCGCGATGAGAGTGGCGCACAGAAGCAATATCTGTCCATCCATAACCCCCATATTCTGCATAAAGTTGATAAACAGGATACTCGAGAACCCGCCGATGATCATGATGCCTTCCAGCGCAATGTTGACAACGCCGCAGCGTTCGCTGAACAGCCCGCCCAAAGCAACGACTAAAAGAGGGACAGAAAACATCATCATCTGCTGTACGAGGAAATACAGGATATCCATTATTCTTTACCCTCCTCTTCAGTCTTCTTAGCTTCAAAGGCGGCCGTGCTTGGCGTCCCCGTCTCTACGACCTGAAGCACATCCTTGGCGCCGGTCATTTTTTTGACTAGCGTCCGGAACAGCAGCGCAAACGCACTGAAGTAAATGATCGCCGCCGTGATGATATCGATGATTTCCACCGCAAAATCCAGCCTCTGGAGATATTCGCCGCCCATTGTGATGTAGGCGATGAACAATGCGGAGAAAATGATGCCAATTGGGTTATTGAGCCCCAACAGCGCCACAGAGATGCCGTTAAAGCCGTCGCCCAACAGCATGTCCACCACTTTATACCGACGTCCGTTCGCGCCGGAAAGGTATACAAGCCCTCCGCCAAGACCTGCTAAAGCCCCGGATATCACCATGGAAAGCACAATGTTGCGCCGCTCGTTGATGCCGGCGTATTTACTTGCATGGCGGTTATATCCACACGCTTTTAACTCGTAGCCAAATGCCGTTTTGTTGAGCACGATATACATAACGATTGCGACCGCAATTGCGATGAAGATACCCATGTTCACGGTAGAGCCGGGAAACAGCGTCTCCAAAAACCCCTTGGGAATAACAGCCGAAGCCGCAGTATTGGAAGAAAGGTTCATCGTGGAGTCAAAGAGTGGCGGCGCGGCCTTGAATACTGGAAGCTTCATCAGGAAGTTCACCACGAACAGCCCGATGTAGTTCATCATGATGGAGGAAATGACCTCGTTCACGTTGAGGTACGCCTTAAAGAGACCGGGGATGAGCGCCCAGAGGCCGCCCGCGACCGCGGAGCCTATCAGCGCCACAATCCAGTGCCAGGGAGCCGGTAAAAACGTCCATTTAACGCCGATTAAAATCGCTACAAACGCGCCCACTGTAAACTGGCCGGATGCGCCAATATTGAATAAGCCCGTCTTAAATGCAAAGCCGACTGAAAGGCCCGTCATGATCATGGGAACGGCATAATAGAACGTCTGGCCGACGCCCTTTGCGCCGCCGCCAAAG
>JAEYHP010000151.1 GCA_023409435.1 Bacillota bacterium
GAGCAGCAGTTGGAGGAGGCAAGAAGTAAAGGGTTGGAACTGAAGCTGACGCCCATTGGAAAAGAAGCCTTCGTATTTTTTGTGAACTCCCGTAACGAAGTAAACGGCCTGAGTACCGCCCAAATCCGGGACATTTACGCCGGGAAGATTACAAACTGGCGCGAGGTCGGCGGAAAAAATGAGGCGATCCGCGCTTTTCAGCGGCCGGAAAACAGCGGCAGCCAGACCATGCTGCAAAAGCTGATGGAAGGCAAAGATCTGATGACGCCGCCCAAGGAAGACGTGGCTTCCGGGATGGGCGATATCATTAACCGGACCGCAAGCTACCGAAATTACAAAAACGCCATCGGGTATTCGTTCCTTTTCTTCGCTACGGAAATGGTTCATAACAACGAGATCAAACTGCTTGAGATAGACGGCGTGAAACCCGAGAAAAACACCATCGCCAACGGCGCATATCCGCTCTCTGCCGAGTTTTATGCCGTTACCGCGGGCAGCGATAACCCCAATATCGATCTGTTCATTGAATGGATCCTGTCCCCGCAGGGACAATACCTTGTAGAAAAGACCGGGTATACGTCTATAAATAAATGACCCTACTTCCAGATTTGTGGATATGAAAAAAGCCGCAATGAACTGCGGCTTTTTCGTTTATGCATATGCCATCCGCATAACAACCGCCGCACAGGATGCCGTCTTTGATGCGCAATCATGGTTATCTTCTCATATATGCGCGAATTTGCTGTGCGACCCGTTCGGCCAGCTCCGGCGAGGCGTTGTGAAAGTACCCCAGCACAATATTCTGTATCGGGCGCGAAACAGACGCAAGGTCCGAGGCGAGATTATCTACCAGATGGTCCTGTTCCACGGAAGAAAGCGAACGGTAGAACTCACCTGCCTGTGTGAAATCGTCCGGGTTCGGTATGCTGGAACGGACAAGATGTCCCTGCACGTATCTGCCGCACCCGCTGGTCACCTGGGAATCGGGAGTCCAGTTTGACTGATAGTTGACGGGTATTTTCCGAAAATCAGGCCCCAGCCTGCGGCGCTGCGCATCCGCATAGATATTCGCGCGTCCTTGCAGGATTTTATCATCCGACAGCTCCACCCCGTCGAGCAGATTGGACGGCGAAAAAGCAATTTTCTCAACCTGTTCCATAAAATTATCCGGGTTACAGTTGAGAACCATCCGCCCCACCGGAACAAAAGGATATTGCCGCTCATCCCAAACTTTGGTGTCATCCAGCGGATCAAAAGGAAGGCTTGCTGTATCCGCCGGGTCCATCAATTGGACATACAGATCGTATTCTAACGTCTTCCCTGCCGCGATCGTGTTATATAAATCCCTGCCCGCGACATTCGGATCCGCTCCGGCCAGCATAGTTGCTTCCTGGCGGGTAATATACTGCTCACCTGCAAGAGGGACCCAGTGGTATTTCACGAAACGCCGGACTCCTCCAGCGTTTACCCAGACATACGTATTCACGCTGAAACCCGGCATATGGCGAAAGCTCTTCAGAGTACCGAGGTCGGAAAAAACGCGGGTAATAAAATGTATCGCTTCGGGCGCGTTGGCGATGAATCCCCAAAGGCGGTTTGGGTCCGCCAGGTTATTTACGGGCGAGGGTGAAAACGCGTTAATGGCATCCGGGAAGCGCATGCCATCCCGTACAAAAAGAACCGGCAGGTGGTTGCATAATAGATCAAATACACCCGCCCCTGTATAAAACTTTGTGGAAAAGCCGCGCGCCGTACGAGTGGTATCCGGAGTGCCCTGATTGCTTACGGCAAAGGAAAAGCGCACCGCGACCGGAACCTGCTGGCCGGGAGACTGCACAAAGCAAAGCCTTGTATATTCGCTCATTGAGTGCATAGTCCTGAAATATCCAAACGCACCGAAGCCTTTGACGTGTACCTGGCGTTCGATGATTTTTGTATGTACGAAGTCTTCCAGCCTTTCGTGCAATACGCTGTCCTGCGATAACACCGGTCCCCTATTGCCCACCGTTTGAGAATAAAGGTTATTTTGAGAATCGCAATCCATTGGCAAGGGACTATAATTGCTTCGGGCCGTACCGCTTGGCTCGTCGATTTGCTCCACGCAATCGTCTGGTTTCATCGCCCATTGCTCCTTTATTGTTTTTGTCCCTGGGTTTTGTCTGTATCTGTATATTCTGCGAATAGTGAGATGATACGCTTGCAGCGAGAGAATTTTACAAGGGTGATTTGTTTTGGCAGCGGAATCCAGAAGATGCGATAAGTCAAAACGACTTGTTGCTATTGCGCTTTATTATTCGTTTCTTTGCTTTACCTATTGCGTATTGTGACCTGTTAGTCATATAATATGACCGATGGGTCACATTCATATTTTGGGAGGATACATACCTTGCCGAAGAAAACATTCCACCGTCTGGATGACGACAAGAAAGAGCGAATCATCCGCGCGGCAATTGAAGAATTTCATGCGCATGGCTTTGAAAAGGCTAAAGTAGAAACCATCGCTCAGAGCGCGGAGGTTGCCAAAGGCAGCATTTATCAATACTTCGAGGATAAAAAAGAGCTGTTCCTGTATGCCATCACATGGGGGCTGGAGTATTTTATGACTCTCATAGACAGGCAAACCCCATTGAAGGACCTGGACGTCTATGACTACTTTCTTTCCGGGAGCAGGCAGCGGTTTGAACTGGTCAAAAAAGAGCCTCTGCTGGTGACCTTTTATATAGACATTTCCTCAGGCAAGTACGGCAGCCTGGCGGAGGAAACGAATAGGGAGCTCAAGCGAATTGCGGATGAACATGAGCTGAAATTGATTAGAAACGGCCAAAAAAAAGGAACTGTTCGAAGCGACATGGACGATAAAATGCTTTTGCTGTTTTTTCAGGGGGTAACGGAGAAATTTACAATGGAGCTTATGGCAAAGGCAAAGTGCTTTGGGTATGAACCTACCCAAGAACAGTTTTACGAGCTGGAAGACCTTTTGAGAAACATGGTTTCATTATTAAAACAAGGAATGGGGCGGTAAGTATGTTTATTGCGGTTGAGAATTTAAAAAAGAGCTACCAAGTTGGGGAAAACAAAAACGAGGTGCTAAAAGGCGTAAGCCTAACGCTTGAAAAAGGGCAGATAGGCGTCATACTCGGGCCATCCGGCTCAGGAAAATCCACGCTCATGAATATCATAGGCGGTATAGACCGGGCGGACAGCGGCAGCGTTCTCATTGACGGCCTCAATGTTACCGGGCTGAGAGACGATGCGCTTACGGAGTACAGGCGCGAAGCCATCGGGGTTATTTTCCAATACTATAACCTGGTGCCCAATCTCACCGTCCGGGAGAATATTGAGGTTGTATCCAATATCAGCAAATCCCCGATTGATATCAACAAGGTACTCTCCGCCGTCCATATGTCGGAATTGAGCAAGCGATTTCCAAGGGAGCTCTCGGGCGGGGAACAGCAGAGGGTAGCCATCGCCCGGGCGATTGTGAAAAACCCGAAACTGCTGCTTTGCGATGAACCGACGGGCGCACTGGATTTTGAGACTTCAAGAAGCGTACTGAAGCTGCTTCAGGAAATCAACACGGAGTTTGGAACAAGCATTCTGATGATCACCCATAACACCGCGATTTCCCAAATGGCCAACCTTACGTTCCGCCTCAGAAGCGGCGAGATCGTTGAGGTCTCCGAGAATGCTGCGCCTATTTCCGCAGAAAGGATTGATTGGTGATGACTTTATTCAAAAAAGTCTCCCGTACGATGTCGGAGCACAAGGGCATTTACTTAGGCGCATTCTATCTTGTGCTGGTTTGCAGCATGCTGTTTGTGGCCATGGTCATGACGGCGGGCAACCTCCGCACGGTTTTTGATACGTTTACAACGGAGAATATGCTTGCGGACGCCGAATTCTATCTGAATTCGGATATCGATATTGAGGAACTGGAGCAGCGCTTTGACGCCCGGTTTGAAAAGAGCAGCGTAGCCGATTATGAAACCATACCGGGCCAGACCTTGCGCATCTTCTCGAGCAATGAGACGCTGAACAGGCACGCCGTGCTCAGCGGAGAAGAACTAGATGAGAGCTCCATACTCCTTGACCCGACATTTGTGCGCGCAAACAAGGTCAATATCGGCAATAAGATAGAAATAGCCGGTAAGGAGTACAAAGTCGCGGGCACGATGGCGCTGCCGAATTATATGTATGTCATCCGCTCCAGGGAAGAGATGATCAACAACCCCAAAGCATTCGGCATCGCCGTGCTCAGCCGCAGCAATATGGATGGCATCCCCGGAAAATCCGATTTTTACGCGGTCCGGTTTACCGACAGGGACGATATCCATAAACAGGAAACCGAGTTGAAGAGCTATCTCCTGACGCATGGCGCACAGGTGCTCAACTGGCAGAGCATGGAGAAGAAAAGCCAGGTATCGCTTGTGCGGCTGGAAGTCGATGTGCTGGGCATTATGAGCAGGGTCTCTCCCGGAGCGATCATACTGCTTACAAGTATCCTGTTGAGCATGCTGCTCAAGCGGATGGTCCAAAGGGAATCGACCGTCATCGGTACCCTGTATGCGCTGGGCTACCGGAAGAAGGAGCTGATTTCCCACTACATGATGTTCCCGTCCATCATTACGGGGTACGGGGCAGTCCTGGGCGCGGCGCTTGGAATGTTCCTGGTAAAATTCATGGTACGGTTTATGCTCACGGCGTTTCCCATGCCGATGCAGGCGGTTGCCCTCGACTGGTTCGCGCCGGTGCTGGGCGTCATCATCCCCATGCTTGTTGTTTGCCCGCCCGCGTACCTTGTCGTCAGAAGAATGCTGGGTCGTTCCCCCGCGGAGCTGATGAAAGGGGCCGGGCTCTCCGACCGGTCCAACTTCATAGAACGATCTCTTAAACTGGAGGGGCTTCGGTTCAACGCCAAATTCCAAATCCGGGAGCAGGTCAGAAGCCTTGCAAGAACAGGCTTTCTGCTCTTTGGCGTCATCATCGCGACGGTGCTTCTCCTGTATGGCCTGACGCTGCAAAGCTCTATGGATTATATGCTCAAGGAGGGCATACAGTCCCTATACAATCTGAAGCATGAATATGTGTACAACCAGCCGCAAAACGGCGAACCGGTTGCGGGTGCGGAACAATTCAACGCCGTATATGTGACCCTGGCAGAAGACCGGAACAACAGCTTCGCCGTCGTGGGCGCGCTGCCAAATTCGACCAGGCTGAGGCTTCAGGATTTAAACGGCAAGAAACTTGTGCCCGACAGGGTGATTGCGACCAAAATGCTCGCGGATAAGTTCGGCATCCAGGCTGGCGATGAACTGACTGTAATCAGCGACGACACTTTAGCGGAATATACGCTGACGGTGGACGCGGTCGCCAGCTCCTACGCCGGGGAATTCCTGTTCATGCCCCTTAGCGATCTGAACGCGATGCTCAAGGCCCCTTCGGATACCTATATCGGCATTTGGACGGATGAGCCGCTCACATTCCCCGAAGGAACGATCCGAAGCACCAAATCCATAGACGCGATCGTAGCGGGTATGCGCAATATGATCGACCAGACCGGGATCCTAGTGTATACGCTGACGGTCACTGCATTTGTGCTAGGCATTGTCATCCTCTACATTGTCACCTCCCTGGTGATAGAGGAAAACAGGCATACCATCTCCCTCTTCAAAATCTTCGGATACAGAAAGAAGGAAGTGAACGCCCTGCTGCTGAACAGCAACCTTTTCCCGGTTATTCTTGGCTACATACTGGGCGTGCCGATACTGCTCGGGTCGGTGGCCGCGCTGATGAAGGCCCTGTCTACCGGCCTGCAGATGACGATGCCCGTCCGGCTGAGCCCGCTATACATGCTGCTTGGGTTTGTCATCGTCATGCTGACGTATGAAGTTTCCAAGATGGCAAACAGGAAAAAAATCAGTAAGGTCCCCATGAGCGAGGCGCTCAAGGCGGGAACGGAATAAAAACTATTAAAACAAAAACAAGGATGCTGTTCACCGGCATCCTTGTTTTTGGGGTTTATCCGCCCTACCGTTTCTCCCTACTCTTCCGTTTCGCTTTGTGTTCTTTGCTGTCCTGCTGTAAAATAGCAGTATCCATATATGTGAGGCAAAACAATGAGGACATATTTCTTGGAAACAGAACGGGTACGGTTTTCAGTGTGGACGGAGGGAGACATTCCATTGGCCGCCCAACTGTGGGGAGAAGAGGACGTGACGCGATATATCTGCGCAACGGGCAGGTTTACAAAAGAGGATATCCAAAGGCGCCTGCTTGTGGAAATTGACAACGGGCAGCAATTTGGTGTGCAGTATTGGCCGATATTCGAAAAAACAACCGATGAGTTGATCGGCTGCTGTGGCCTGCGCCCTTTTCCGGCCGAGGCAAATTCTTACGAGATCGGGTTCCATCTTCGCAAAGAGTTTTGGGGCAAGGGATATGCTTCCGAAGCTGCCGATGCTGTTATACAGCATTGCTTTTCTTCCCTGAAAGCGGATAAGATTTTCGCGGGGCACCATCCGCAAAACGCGGGCTCAAGAAAACTTTTGTTACGCCTGGGCTTCCAATATATCGGCGACAATTATTACGAGCCAACGGGATTGCACCACCCTTCCTATGAGCTTTGCAACGCCAAAATTGCTGAGAGCCTTGGAATGGAAGTAGCCATCAGACAGTTGTCCGAATTCGAAAGGCCGCTTGCACTCAATTTGATTGTGACCGATCATCTGCGTCCAGAGGGCATACTGGAACCCGATACAAAATATTGGGGCGCATTCTTAAGTAATATGCTTATCGGCCTCATCGGGCTGGAGTGCGAAGAGCGTTCCGGGCTGCTGCGAAGCGCGCTTGTTAAAAAACAATACCGCGGTATGGGCATAGCAAGACGCTTAATGGATACGCTGCTGCAGGCGGCAAGAGATGACGGCCTTGAAGCAGTATATTTGTTCAGCACCGAGGCCGGGGCATATTGGATGAAGCAGGGCTTTGTACCCGTAGACCTGAATGAGGCAATCAGTAAGCTAAAGGACACGCCGCAAATCAGGCTGTTTAAGAAATTGGGCTGGTTGCCGACTGAAGTCGCGTTCAAAATGGATTTGGTACCCAAATAACATTCCTCCGGCCACTGCAGCCGGATTTTACTCCTGATATTTCATTTTGGTATAATCCGCATGAGGACATAGAATAACGGGGTAAACCATGTTGATTGAGCGGGCGCATGTGAAAGATGCTTTACAGGGAAAGACGGTACTATTGACCGGGGCGGGCGGCGGCATCGGCTTTGAAGCCGCGAAAGCCCTCGCGTATATGGGCGCAAACGTCATACTCGCCGAGATCGATGAAGCGAAAGGCAAAAGAGCGGAGGAGGAGATCAACCGCTGCTTTCCCGGCAAAGCGTTGTTTTATGGGATTGATATCGCGAATCCATCCCAAATCGACGGCCTGCACTCTTTTGCCAAGGAGAAATACGGGTTTATAGACGTCGTATTCCACAACGCCACCGTTACGCCCATGGGTGCTGTGGACGCCGTGGATATCAAGGATTGGGACAGAAGCTATTTTGTAAACCTCCGGGCTCCCATCCTCCTTACGCAGGCGTTTTTGCCGGATATGAAAAAGCGACACGAAGGGGTAATCGTGTTTGTGCCTTCCTCCGGCGCGGCCCCCTACATGGGCGCGTATGAGGTATTTAAAACCGCGCAGGTGGAACTATGCAACACACTTTTAGGGGAACTGGAAGGAACGGGCGTCTGTGTATACTCCATCGGTCCGGGGCTTGTGAAAACAGAGACGGCGCAGCTGGCAATTGAGCAGGTGGCCTCGCTGATGGGCATGTCCATCCCGGAATTTTACCAAATGAATCAGCGGCATATGCTGGATGCCGAGTCCGCGGGCGTTGGGTTCGCGCTCTCCGTAGGAAACGCCGCAAAATACAACGGGCAGGAGATCAGCTCCATACAAGCGCTGATCGACGCGGGAATTGCGGAACAGCAAAAAGAAAGAGCGAATACCACCGCGCTCAATTGGGAAGAAATCAGGCCGCGCATCGGCCGCATCGCCGAGGTATATGCGGAGCAGTACAACGGCTGGTTTGGGCGGAACGTGTTCGAACGGCAATGGGTGCTGCGGGATTTTAAAAAAGAGGTCAACCATTCCGCCGAGCAGGTCAGGCATGAAATCACAGAGCTTTTGCGTTTTACGGAGCAGGAAGACAGCGAGGCGCTTCAGGGAAAGAAACCTTTACTCGTCAGTCTCCAGGGCTATTACAGGCACCAGCACAAGCTGATGCTTGGTTATGAAAAGAACGCCGCAAAGCGTGAGGAAAACGCCCGCATCATTTTGGGTTGGATCGACGACCTGCAGGCGGTTTTGGACGCAATTTAGATATGCTGATAAAAAGCATTCGAATATGCCCTTATTCCAGAGAGAAGGATTCCGTCTTCAAATTACAGTAGTAGCGCCCGGCCTGGGCCGTGAATTTTAAAACGCAGTAATCCGGGTCGGTAACGCCCTTGGGATAATAGATGCTATCTCCCACTTGCCAGAGCTGCTTTTTGATCGCTTCGTCTTCGAGCACCTCCATTTTACCGGTAAACTGAACGCCCTCATACCGTATGAGCCCTTTGCGGCAGAAATAGACGCTTGCTTTGGAGCTAATGCGGTAATGGGCGACCCGCACCGACGACGTATTGGTGGAGAAGTAAAATTCCTTTCCATTCACAATCATTCTTGGCGCAAGCATCGCCTTGATGTTGGGGAACCCGTTCTCATCAACGGAACCAAGAAAAGCCACTTTCCGTCTCCGCACAAATGCTATTATATTCTTACTATCGGCCATACTTCCTCCTTTTTGATTACGATTCGTTTTTGGACACATCTTTTTCCCGGCGCACATTATGCTCGTTCATCTCCATGAAACAGAAAATCAGATTGGGAATCAGCAGCGTTCCCTCACGCAAATATAAGCTGATTTCGCCGCATTCCAACAGATAAAGTGTCAGGCAACCGGAAAGAACGGCCTGCATGACCCTCGGATATTTAATCACTTTGGCTCCCGCCCGGGCGGACCAGGAACGAAACTTGGAGGAAAACAAACAGATGATCACCGGTATCGATGCCAGCCCAGGCAGAGCGTACCAGAATGTGACCTGCTGCACGGTTGAAATTTCAAAAAATCCAAACACATTATAAGCGATCAGCAGAAGCAACGTTATAATTTTTTTCACGATTTCCCACACCATAAGTTCTCCTTTGCGTCTGGATGATACTTCTATTATCCATTATATAGAAGAGCTGTCCACTGTTTTTCTCTGTTCAATTGTTATCAATCCCGTACGCACCCGAAAGCATGGAATCCAGCCGGGCAATAAAGCGTGCGGCAGGCGCGCCGTCTATAACGTCGTGGTCGATCAGCACGGTCAAATACAAATGCTCCCGTATAACAATTTCCTCCCCTATGACCGCTGGCTTTTTGACGACTGCGCCCACCGCAAAACACAGCGGGTGTATGGCGGTGGGAATGAACCATCCGTCCGTCCGCCCGAACATACCCACGGATGTTATCATGACGGAGCCCATCAGCCGCTGCGCGGTATGCGGGCGAAGGAGGAACAGCTTCCAGATCATTCGGCGCAAAAAGCCGGGCAACGCGTAATACAGCTTAGTCCCGGCCTTTTTTAGCCCGCCGCCCAGGACGACCGTGGTGCCCTCCGCCTCCTCCTGCTGTGCATGGCGTATCTCACGTTGAATATCTTCGATTCCTTTTTGATCTGCCCCTCGTATCACCAACGGAAGAGGCACAGGCTGACCGTCCACCAGTTTTTCCACGGTAATGGAAACATCCACATCATCAAACAATATTCGTTTCCTGCTGCCGCGCGAAAGGTAGGCTGCGGCTTCAGGATATTGCTTCACGGCGTCGGCGATGCATTTTGTCAGCCACGCCGTAAAGGATAACCCCCGCCCGCTCTGCTGCCTGAGCCTGCGCATGGCAAGCCGCGCTTCGGTCACATCGATTTCCAGAAGCGCCGCGATATGATGCCTCCTCTTCCCCAACTCACACACGTCTACCGTGGAAATCCGGCTATCCGGGAACGATGCGATCCTAAAGCTGCTCATTTTCTTCCTCTTTATTAATCATAATTTAATCATGATTAATATAATCCAATACTATACGCATCGTCAAGAGGGAGTTACAATAAAATTGTATTGGAATGGCTTTTATATGTACAGGAGGAAAATGAAATGTCTTTTGACGATGCTGCGCGCAACTGGGATACGCCGGAGCGGATGGAGCGCGCGCAAGCGCTTGCCGCCTCCATTTTGCATACGATCGGGAGCGCGCAAAAAACTGCCGCGCTGGAATTTGGCTACGGCACGGGACTACTTTCCTTTTTGCTGCGGGAGTATTTTGAAAGCGTTTACTGCGTGGATGCGTCCGAAGGGATGCTTGATGTGTTACGGCAGAAGATTGAAAAAGCCGGAGCAATTAATCTCATTCCTGCCAATACCGCATTGCTTGAAAAATCGAAGTTGTTTGGCACGTTTGACGTGATCTACAGTTCCATGGTGTTCCATCATATTATAGACGTTACAGCGCAGCTTCGCACACTGTATCCCCTGCTAAGGCCTAACGGTTTGCTCATTACAATCGATCTCGATCAAGAGGACGGCAGCTTCCACCGCGCGGAGCCGGACTTTCACGGGCATAACGGGTTTGACCGTTTAGAACTTGCCAAACGGATGCAGGAAAGCGGCTTTTTTGATATACAGTTTGAAACGGCGTATGAAGGAATGAAGGGCGACCTTCCCTATTCCCTGTTTTTGTGCAGGGCGAAGAAGAACTAGCTAAGGCGAATTGGCGGAACTATCCCCTATGGCAGAACGCGCAGCAAACGGCGCAGCCGTCCGCATCCACAAAATGCTGCCCGGCCTCCGCAACCGCGGTGGAACAGCCCGTATGAAACCCCAAGTAAATAAATTTGGAAATACCCAGTTCCTGAGCGTGTGAAAGCGTATGGACTTCATGATGCAGACCAGGGTTTTTCGTTTGATCGCGGTTGACAATATACTGATCCATTCACATTCCTCCTCTGAATAGTTATGAAGCATTGTTTCAATGAGAGATTCTGGATTGGCGAAAGTTGGCTTGCAAGGAGCAAAGTCGGCCGTCAAGGCAGCGCGCCGAATAAAATCAGTGGTTTCCTTAGGTATTCCGTATATTTTCAACTCAAGGATAGCATGTGAGGGGTATGCAGTCAACAAAAAGCGCCATAGATCGGGGTACAAAAGAGCCTTGCCTTTTAGCAAGACTCTTGCCGAATAACTAAAAATGGCGGTGCAATACGAGCACCAATTGGGGAAAGACCGGCTTTAATCATTCCCCGTCTCAATCACGAAATCCACGCGCCTGTTTTGCGCTCTTCCGGCCTCTGTTTCATTATCGGCGATCGGATAGAATTCGCTGTAGCCAACCGCAGAAAACTTTTTGGAGCCGAGTGAAGATATCTCCAGGAGGCGCTTGAGAACGTTAACCGCTCTGGCTGTGGACAGCTCCCAATTGGAAGCAAATTGCTGGGTTTTGATAGGCCGATCATCGGTATGGCCCTCGATCCGGACCATCTCAATTAAGTCCCCGTACTCAGTCAGTATTGTGGAGACGCTTGCGAGCACCCCTTCAGATTCGGGATTGATTTTCGCCTGAGCAGGTTCAAAGAGAGCTGAATCCGCCACGCGCAGCACAACCACATCGTTTCCTTTTTTCGAGACGCTCAGTTGCTTGGAAAGCCCGTTTTCGGTGATGTAGGTTTGCAATTCTTCATAGAAACTATTGAACCGCTCCGGAGGAGGCGCTACGCCCTGTTCGTTTTGAGCCTCCTCCTCTTCCGCGGATGCAGCGGCGACAATTGCCGCCTGGTTTTCCCTGTCCTTTGCGGCTTTCGTCGCTGTACTGGCATGAAACATCATGGCAAACGAAAAAAGTATGACAAATATTGCAAGCAGATCCGTCATCATGTCGCTGTAGCTGGTCAGCCAGGCGGGCGCTTCTTCATCTACGGAATCTTCTTCCATTTCATCAAAATCATCCATACCAGCTAATCACCTCTTTTGCGTGTTTATGTTGAGCACCTTGCTTGAGGCGTCCAATCCGGACGTATAATGCTGCTGCCCTTTCTTCATACCCCTGAGCTCTGCCTTGGTTAAATAGGCCGTAAGGGTTTCTATGATCATCCTTGGGTTTTGCTTCTCCTCAATGGCTAAGAGACCTTCAAGTAAAAGCTCTTTCCTCGTCATCTCCTCCGCGCTCAGGGAACGCAGCCTTTTGGACATCGGTCCAAATATCACATAAGCCAAAAAAGCGCCGTAGAAGGATGTAACCAACTCTATGGCCATCAAAGGCCCCAGCTTAGTTGGATCGTCCAGGTTTTGCAGCATGGGGATAAGGCCGATATACGTCCCCAGCAGACCCAATGACGGCGCCGTAGCCGCTATCATTTCGATCATTTGGCAACCCTGCTGGTGCCTTTTGCGGGTACGGTATATCTCCCTCTGCATAGTCGTTTTGAGAAAATCCCTCTCTGCGCCGTCTACCAAAAGCATGATGCCTTTTTTCAGAAACTCGTCTTTCGTATATTTATCGATCGAGTCTTCCAGTTTCAGCACGCCGTCTTTTCTGACCGTATTGCTGAGCGTCACGATGGTTTGGATATCTTTGTCCAGATTATTATTTTCCTTGGTAAACGACTTCTTCATCACTGCCCCAAGGGTTTTCAGCCTTTTCACAGGGAAGGCAACAACCATGGCGCCGGTTGTGCCGCCTACTGTGATGAATACCGAAGGCCAGTTCAAAAATGAGCTAAAATTCCCCGATAACGTAATGGAACATATGATACACGTGATTCCGATCGCAAAACCGATCAGCGTTGATATTGCTGACCTGAATTTAAACATCTGTGACCTCCATACCCATACATATGGGCTCTATATATCAAAGATTATTTTCAAGAACTTACTTCTACGAACGGACTGCCCCATCCTTACTCCCACATAAAAACGGTTCCATTCGTTCATATCCGATTCAGGCTATTTTCGCTTTTCCCACCAAATATCGTATGTTTTGAGATGAAGTTTATAGAAAACAAAAAATAAATTTATGCAACAGGGCCCATTTATAATGGGAATACCCGATCCATCTCCTGTATCAATTGATCCGAAGACAACGTTCCATCCAAAACAATATGCTTGCAGGGGATGCGTTTGGCCCATTCGTCGTGCATCGCTTTGCTCCGCATAAAAATATCGCCATCATCATATTCCCCTGCCCATTGAATGAATTTCAGATGTTCCTCATACATGTCGCCACCGATGCAAACGCGTTCGCCGAAGCGCTCATACTCTCTTCTTTTCAATCGCTCAATCCGCAATTCTTTTGGGACACCCAGTCTGACCACCAAATCAAATAATGAAATAATCGCATCACCCCACCCGCATAAAGAACCGCTGATTACAACCTTTCCTGCCTTCTTTATATCGCGGCGAAGTAATTCCAATCGTTCTTCAACAGGCCGTTTTTGGACAAAAGGAGGATTTGTCGGCAGCCAAAAATAATCATCCGTATCAAGATGCGTATAGTCGTATTTGTTTTTAATCGCTCTTGCCAATGTGGATGTGCCGGAACCTGACGCGCCGTAAATATGTATGATTGCCATTTGCTCCATCCAATCGAGTTTTTGTTATCATATAATATCTAATACTAGAATTGGAATCTATGCTTTTTAGCGGCAGTGGGATTTTATTTCGGCCCATCGGCAGGCGCGCCTGCGACGGCCCGACGCCTATTGCCCGAAGGTGTCTCCCGCCAAAGGCCACTCCGTGCTGCGCTCGTCACGCCCAGGCACAAATCCTAGCCGCCAAGCGCTTCGTCGTAAATTTTGCCGGGTTAAACCCTCCCCTCGGTGCCGCCGGAGTGCACGCTAATAGAGCGCGTAATTTCTATATCATTTCACAATTGCTTGCCGCTTAAGAGGGCGTCCAACATTTAAGACTCCAGATTTGCTTCGTTGCTGTATCCGCGCTGCTCCCAATATCCTTTGTAATCCGGATCATCGGAAAGCTCTATGCCGTTCACCCAACGCGCCCATTTATAACCCAGCTTATCTTCCGCCACAACGATAAAAGGGTATCCCATTTCCGGCGGCAACTCCAGCCCGTTCGCATCGTAAGCCAATATCAAGTCCCTGTCCATGACGGTTTGCAGCGGAAGAGATGTGGTATAGCCGTCCACGGCATGGAATATGACTGTGACCGCTTCCGGGTTGGGCTCGGCCATACCGATGATTTCCATGATGCGCACACCTTCCCACAGTATGGTAGCCTCCCAGCCTTCCACACAGTGCAGCGTAATCTTCCGTTCATAGGGCGTTAAGGCACGCACCTCATTATATTGCAGTTGCAGCGGCTTTTTCACCAGGCCGGTGACTTCAAGCTGATAGTCTTCAATGTCAACCGTCTGTATGCCGCTGATGGAATTATCGCGCGGGCCGACCGCAGGGTCGAGCCTTGCGCCCTTATATTCCCTGACTTCACCTTCCCTGTATCTTGCTTCGGTGGCTGCGGATACCGCGTCCGTTTGCCCGGTGGCTGAATCATTATTGCTTGGGTTGCATCCGCCCAGCACAAATAAAAGTGCTATGATGAGCGGTAAAACTTTTTTCATATGCAATGCTCCTTTCTGCCCGCAGGTAACATTTATATAGAAAAAGCTTCCTTTCATGTGACTGTCCCACGGTACAATTATACCTGAATCGCTTTAAGCGAAACGTAACTCCCGACTTATCTTAGTGGAGCATAGAAGAGCATTCCGTGCGCATTACCTGCCGCGCGAAATCTTGGCCGTTAAAATCGCTCCACCGGAGCGATTTCTTAACGCGGCTCCGAATTTTATCAATATAGCGGCGGTGAGATTCGATTTTGGCCTATCGGCATCATGCTTCCGCTCCGCGGTACGCATTTCGCCTAGGCACGAAATCCCGGCTGCTAAAATCGCTCCACCGGAGCGATTTCTTCACGCGGCTTCGAATTCTCCCATATAGCGGCGGTGGGATTCGATTTCGGCCATCGGCAGGCCGAGCTTCCACTCCGTGGTGCGCTCGTCACGCCTAGGCTCGAAATCCCGGCCGCTAAAATCGCTCCACCGGAGCGATTTCTTCACGCGGCTTCGAATCCCTTCATTACCAAAATAAAATGGGTACCCTTGCAGGGTACCCATTTTATTTTGGTAGCGGCGGTGGGATTCGAACCTACGACACCACGGGTATGAACCGAGTGCTCTGACCAACTGAGCTACGCCGCCACGCAGATGCGCACACCTTACGGCATGCGCATCAATTGGTTGCGGGGGTGGGATTTGAACCTCACGACCTTCGGGTTATGAGCCCGATGAGCTACCAGACTGCTCCACCCCGCGACGGACCGCTTCTTAGCGGCAAGTAATAGGATACCACGGCAAGCCGCCTGCGTCAACCCTCAATTTACATGAACGAAACAAAAGCTTTCACTTAAACGGATCGCCCTAAAGTCATCCGTTTTCCCAAGTTAAAAATAGTGAGATACATCGGTTGCAGAGTCATTCGGAACCGGCGACATGACGGCATGAGCGTAAAGTCTTTGCAGGAACAGACGCAGGTTATTTTGTAATCCTCGAAAAAACGCCTCATATACGCCACTTTCGGCATTAAGCAAGCCGCGGCTGATGCCGCGGCTTTTATCGTTACAGCTTTGCACGCCTTAGCGGCTGCTGGTGCTGCCGGGCATATTCTGCTCAGCGTAGGCAATCATGCGTTTCACCATTTCGCCACCGATAGAGCCGGCTTCGCGGGAAGTCAAGTCGCCGTTGTAGCCCTGCTTCAACTGAACGTTGAGCGAGGACGCCACTTCGGTCTTGAATGCATTCAGCTTAGCCTTGGCCTCGGGAATCTGCAGTTGATTCGAAGAGTTGCTTGCCATATTGTTTCTCCTTTCTTCCGTATTATTGCAGCAGCGGCTGTAAGACACAGCCCCTGAGACAACCGTTTGTGTTCGTTACTTAGGCATGTTCTGGTCGGCATACGCAATCATGCGTTTCACCATTTCACCGCCGATGGAGCCTGCTTCACGGGAGGTCAGATCACCGTTGTAGCCCTGCTTCAGCTGAACGTTGAGCGAGGAAGCTACTTCCGTTTTAAACGTAGCAAGCGCTGCTTTGTTTTGGCTGGCCATTTTTTAAACTCCTTTCTTTCCATATTATTAAATGCCCTGGCCGCTCATGGCGGCCACGACGCCCCATTAAGGGCGTTACTTGGGCATATTCTGCTCGGCGTACGCGATCATGCGTTTTACCATTTCGCCGCCGATAGAACCCGCCTCACGAGAGGTCAAATCACCGTTATAGCCCTGCTTCAGGTTGACGTTCAGGGAAGAAGCGACTTCCGTCTTAAACCTGTTGAGCGCTTCCTTTGCTTCGGGAACCGCTATCCTGTTTCTGGCCATTTAAGTTTTCCTCCTTTCATCAGGTCGTGTATTTAACATGCCCCGGCGTATTGTTTCTATGACTGGAACTTATTTGTAATCGCTGCGCGGGGATGTTTTTTTGCGCGTATGCCCCTGCATACGCCAAATAAAAGGTCTTTTCATCATCGTCTGGTATTATGATGCGTAAAATGAAAAAACACATGCATCAGAAAACAATCCGGTGCATGTGTTTTTGTTGTGAATTTTGTATTTTATTTCTTTCGCTTTTAATACGTTAATTGTTTGCGATTTCGCGCATGCGCGTTTCATAGAGCGTCTCTGCCCGCGCAAATATGGCCAACGTCTCCGCCGTTTCCCCGGCGGCTAAGATCGCATCAGCCGCGCGCTGGGCCTCAAACAGCACGTCCATGTTAGCGGCGATTTTCGCGGCGCTCAGCTCGTCCACGCCGTGCTGCCGGGTGCCGAAAAATTCCCCCGGCCCGCGCAGTTCAAGGTCCCGCTGGGCGATGATAAAGCCGTCGTTTGTTTGTACCATGGTTTCCAGACGCGTTTTTGCCGTATCTCCCCCCGAGCCGTAAAGCAAAAAGCAGAACGATTGCTTGGTGCCGCGGCCCACGCGCCCGCGCAGCTGGTGAAGCTGCGCGAGACCAAATCGCTCCGCGCTTTCTATCGCCATGATGGCCGCGTTGGGGACGTCCACGCCGACTTCCACCACGGTGGTGGAAACCAAAATATCCGTATCACCCTCGCGGAACAGGGCGATCGCTTCCTCTTTTTTTGCGGCTGCCATGCGCCCGTGCAGCAGCGCGATGCGAACCCGAGGCAGCAGGGCGCACAGCTCCCCGTATACGTCCTGCGCGCTCTTTGCCTCCATTTGCTCGGATGCTTCCACCAGCGGGCATACAACGTAAGCCTGCCTGCCCTCCGATACCTGCCGCTCAATAAACTGGTACATGTCCTCCCGCTTCTCCTCGGGCACCAGGCGGGTCAATACGGGCTTGCGGCCCGGCGGCAGCTCGTCTAGCACCGAGAGCTCCAGATCGCCATACAGGAGCATGGCAAGCGTCCTGGGGATGGGTGTGGCGGACATGATGAGCACGTCCGGCGTTTTTTCGCTTTTGTTGATGAGCTGCGCCCGCTGCCGCACGCCAAAACGGTGCTGTTCGTCCGTTACCACAAGGCCGAGGCGCTGGAACACAAGGCCTGTCTGCAGCAGCGCGTGCGTACCCACCACCACTTTGATTTCGCCGTTTTCGATTTTTTGGTACGCTTCGTCGCGCTCTTTCTTTTTCATGCCCCCGCATAAGAGACATACGGTATCCGGATGACGCGCTACAAGCTGCTTATAGTGCTGCTGCGCCAGAATTTCAGTAGGAGCCATCATAGCGCTCTGGTACCCGTTCTCCGCCGCCACCTGTATGGCGTAAAGCGCCAGTATGGTCTTGCCTGAGCCGACGTCGCCCTGAACAAGGCGGTTCATGGGCCGGGAACTTTGCATGCCTTCTTCTATTTCCATAAGCACGCGCCGCTGCGCGTCCGTCGGCGCATAGGGGAGGTTTTTGATAAACGCCTCACGAATTCCCGACGTTTGAAAGCTGACGCCTTCCTTTTGCTCGCGCGCCCGTTTACGGAGCCCGACAGCCATAAGGTAATAGAGCATGTCCTCAAACGAAAGCCTGCGCCGCGCCTCAGACAGCGCCGCCTGATCCTTGGGGAAATGAACGTTTAAGAGCGCCTCTTTTATGCTGCAAAGGCCGTAATGGCTTAATAGGTTTTCGGGCAGCGTTTCCTTTAAATATGGAAATGAAAGCTCCAGCGCCTTGCCCATGGCATCCCGCAACTGGTATTGGGATAGCTCACGCACGAGCGGATAAATAGGAAGTATGCCGGGCGGCTCGTCCGATACGGAAGGGTTCAGCAGCTTCAACCCGCGCGAGGTATCCACCCGCCCGCAGAGCACTTTAAATTGCCCCGCATGCAGCGCGTTTTTACGGTACGGCTCGTTGAACCACACCACCTGCATATGGCCCGTCTCATCCTGCGCGCGTACGGTAACGAGCTGCAGCGTGCGGGAGGGGCGTACAAGTCTTGGATCCTCCTTCACCAGCAGCCGTATCGCAGCAAACTCGCCGTGGACAAGCTCATTTACCGTTTTCAGCGTCGAAAAGTCCCGGTATTCCCGCGGCAGGAAGTACAAAAGCTCCTCCACGGTATTTACCGAGAGCTTTTGGAGGGCGGCGGCTCTTGCCGCCCCTATCCCTTTGAGCGCGGAGACGGGTGTTGTCATAGTTCCTCCGTAAAAGAAAACGGCTGCCCGCATTTTAGAAAACGGGCAGCCCGAAAAGTAAGCAATAATTATTCCACGCTAAAATAATAGTAATAAATCGGTTGGCCGCCGTTTTCCACAATAAACTCAACATCGGGGTAATCGGGCTGCAGGGTGTTCACCAGTTCCATTGCCGTCGCTTCCTGCATGCTTTCGCCATAGAATATGGTCACGATGCAATCGGGCTGGCCGTTCTTGTTGAGCATTGTACGAAGCAGTTTGAGAGAAACCTCCTGTATGCTTTCATCTACCGCCACAATCGCGCCGTCCATCATGCCGATCATATCGTCCTTGTGGATTTCGGTGCCGTTAAATGCGGTATCGCGCACCGCGTAGGTCACGGCGCCGGAAATGACCTTTGTGATAGCCTCCTGCATGCGCTTTGCGTTCTCCTCTACCGGGAGATCGGGGTGGAACGCCATGGCCGCGCAAACGCCCTGCGGGATCGACTTGCTATTGATCACTACGACGTTGCATTCAGAAAGCTCCGCCGCCTGCTGTGCCGCAAGTATGATATTGCTGTTATTGGGCAGAACGAACACATTCCGCGCGTTGACCTTGAATATGGTCTTTTTGATGTCCTCAATGCTGGGGTTCATCGTCTGCCCGCCCTGTATGAGCGCGTCCACGGCAAGGTCGGAAAACACGTTGCCAATTCCTTCGCCGGACGCAACAGCGATCATGGCGAATTCCTTTTCATTGTTCTTGCGCTGCGCGTGTATGGCGCGGTTCTGCTCGCGCATGTTTTCGATTTTGATCTTGTCCACCTCGCCGAAGCGGAGCGCTAACTGAAGCACCTTACCCGGGTCGTTGGTATGCACATGGGTCTTGATAAAGCCGGTGTCAAACGCCACAACGATGGAATCGCCCAAATGGGACAGTTTTTCGCGGTACCGGTCCACATCTTCCTCGGTGATTTCTTCCTTGAGGTGGGTGACGAAGTATTCCGTGCAGTAGCCGAAGTGGATATCCTCCACGTTTTCAAGTGAAAGTACGTCTTCGTCAAACTGTTCCGGCGTTTTTTCCAGGGACATTTCGCCGACTTCCTCGCCGGTAAGCGCCATCTTAAAACCGCGGTAAATGGTGACAAGGCCTTTGCCGCCCGAATCGATCACGCCCGCTTCCTTTAATACCGGAAGCAGGTCCGGCGTGAGCTTTACGGCCCGCTCGCCTTCTTCAATTATAACATCCAGCAGCGAAAACGCATCTACTCCGCCTGCGGCGGCCGCACGCGCGGCGTCCGCGATCATGCGGGCGACGGTGAGTATGGTGCCTTCCTTGGGTTTCATAACGGCCTTGTAAGCGGCCTCGGAGCCCATGGCAAGCGCTTCCGCAAACTGCGCCGCATCCATTTCCTTAGCCCCTTTGAGCGAACGCGCAAAGCCGCGGAACAGCTGGGAAAGTATCACGCCGGAGTTCCCGCGCGCGCCCTTGAGCGCGCCTAGGCTGAGCGCATCCGCAACACAGGTCACAGTAGAACAATCCGCGGAGCGTATCTCCTTGATGGCGCTCTGCATGGTCATGGTCATGTTGGTGCCGGTATCGCCGTCCGGTACAGGAAATACGTTGAGCGAGTCGATCAGCGCACGGTTTTTTTCAAGCAGCGCGGCGCCGGTGACAAGCATTTCCCTGAGCTGTTCGCCATTGATTATCTTACCATCCAAATCATTATCCTCCCACTTGCGCGCTAAAATCCGCGGGCAGCCCGCGGCATGGCGCGCTATCCGCTATACGCGGATCCCCTCAACATAGATATTGACGTTGCGCACGGTCAGACCCGTCATTTCCTGCACGCGATAGCGCACGTTATCCCTGGCGTTGATCGCCACAGCGGACAGGGACACGCCGTATTCCACCGTGACATACAGGTCGATGTCCACTTCGCCCGGGCCCGTTGTCGTTACCTTGATGCCGCGCTTGAGATTGTCCTTTTTGATCAGCTCGATGATGGAATCCGAAGCGGTTTTCGCCTTCATGCCTACAATGCCGTAGTTTTCGCCCGCGGCATATCCCGCAATGCTGGCGACAAGATCCTCGGAAAGTATGATTTTGCCCAGTTCATTCCTGGTCTCAACTGCCATACCGTTCCCTCCTTTTCATTAAGCGTATGCGTCCGGCCCCGGCCGGACAAAGTCACAGATTGACCCATAGTGTGTAACCATTTTACCGCAACGCCGCATTTCTAGCAACCATGCAATTTTTATGCCCCTGTTCACGGCCTTTCATTCGGTATGGTACAATCATGCATATGGACGAAGAAAAGCGATATTACACTTATATCCTGCGCTGCAGCGACGGCACGCTATACACAGGCTACGCCGCCGACCCTAAGCTGCGCGTGCGGGCGCATAACGCGGGAAAAGGCGCAAAGTACACAAGGACCCGCCTGCCCGTAACGCTCATCTATACGGAATGCTTCCCTTCGCGCAGCGCCGCACAGCAGCGGGAGGCGCAAATAAAGCAGCTTTCGCGCGCACAAAAGCTGCTATTGGTGGAACAGTATCAAAGCGTTTTATCCCCGGATCCAAACTAATCCGCATTCGATTCCGGGGAAGGCTCAGGCTCTTCCTCTGCTTCCCCGTTCTCTTCCGGTTCCGGCGTTGCTTCGGGTGTTTCGTTCGGGCCGGGCGTGGACTTTAATAGTTCCGCGCCCTTTTCTAAGAGCTCTGCGGTATCGTCCTTGATGCCGGATTCGGTCAGGAACTCGTCCGCGGATTTTGTAAGGTCTTCCCAGCCGTCCTTGATTTGGCCCAATATGCCGGAAGCGGGGAAGTCAAGCCCTTGTTCCTTTTCCAAATAAGATAGTACCAGCAAAATTACGATCGCTATAATAAACAGCGTAAGGAGTCCCTTTAACAGCTTTTTCAAACTTACTCTCCTATCCCGTACGCGCCGGAAAAATACGGCGCTAGCTCTTCTTCCGGTAAAACGAACGTGGGCGCGCCCGCCTCATAGGTTGTGATTTCGTAAGGCCTGTACAGCAATACGATGCTGCCGTCCTCAATATAAAACGGCTGGCCGTCCCCCACGGGAGGAACTTCGCAAAGAAGAGTCAGGTTCTTTTGTTTTGCCATATCGGTCACAAGATCGGGAATCAATCCCTTCCAGCCGGTATCTTTCTCGGAAAAGAAATCGGAAAGTTTGCAGCTCTCCCCCGTTTTTAAATCAAGCGTCACCGGAACGAGCGCGCTGGCGGTTCCTCCGTCCGCGCCAATCACTTCCACCACGCAGGAAAACAATTCCTCTGAATTATACGTGATATTCACAACATATTCCGCGGTGGGGGAAATGCCTTCCTTCACCAGCGCGCGCGGAATCTGCGCACGCATCACGGACCCGATTTCAACCACGCTTTGCAGCGTCAGGAGTTCCTCCGCCGTTTCTTCGGCAGGGGCGTCCTCCGCGAGCGTGGGCAGCGACGTTGCGGCGACGGCCGGATTGGGCTGCGGGGTCTCCTCAAGCTCTTCCGGCGCGATAGTCGGCGCTGCAGTCTCTTCCAGCACATCCTCCGCTTGCACGGGAGACGCAGACGCTGCAGGCGAAGGCGCCGGAGACTCTATGGGCGTTTGTTCCAAATCCGCAGCCGCGGTCTTGGATAAAGCTTCGGCGGGCTCTTCTTGCTTCTGTTCCACCTGCGTAGGGGCGGGAGCGGCAGGCGCAAATTCGATAATATCGGCAGGGGCGGGGGCAGAACAGGCGCAAAGAAGGAAGGAGCACAGCAATAGCCCCACACCATGCAGCAGCTTATAGTTCACGCGGCGGCGAACTGCCATTCGTCTGCGCCGCTCTTTGCACACCGGCCGGATCATACTTAAAAATTCACCGCCAACCTATCCGCGCCGTTTCCCACCTTTACATAAACGGAAACGACAGAATGCGCCTTATCTTTATGCGTATAGTGTACCATGCCTTCACAACGGGCGACTATGAATTTACTGTAAAGCCTTTCCCGTTTCAGCGCCCAACCGCTCTGAAAAAGTGCAGTTTTCCGCTGTAAGGAAGGGAATACCTGTAAGGCCGTTTCACGGAAGTTTTGAAATTTCTTCCTCAATCAGCAGCAGCTCTTTTTTCGCCATGGCCTGCTCTATCATATCCGTAAAATCCACCAGCGCTTCGCTTTCTCTTAGCTTGTCCACCTGGGGGCGCGTAATGGGATGTACGGGTACAAATACCGTGCAGCAATCCTCATAGGGCAGTATGGATGTTTCATATGTGCCGATCGCGATGGCGCGCTCCACGATCTCCTGTTTGTCAAAGCCGATCAGCGGGCGAAACACCGGCAGGCTGACTGCGTCGTTGGTGACGGCAAGGCTTTCCAATGTCTGGCTTGCCACCTGGCCGATGGCCTCCCCGGTGATAAGCGCCTGCGCCCCGTCCTCCAGGGCGATCTTCTCCGCAATGCGCATCATCAGCCTGCGCATGAGCACCGTCGTCTGGCTGGAAGGGCACTTTTCGTATATCGCGAGCTGAATCTCCGTAAACGGTACCAAATGCAGCCGCACCTCCCCCGCGTAGCTGGAGAGGATGCGCGTGAGCTCCACCACTTTGTCCCGCGCGCGCTCGCTGGTATACGGGTAGCTGAAAAAATGGATGGCGGAAAGCGAAACGCCGCGCTTTGCAATCATATGCCCGGCCACGGGGCTGTCTATGCCGCCGGAAATCAAGAGAGCCGCGCGCCCGTTGCACCCACTTGGCATGCCGCCCGCGCAGCGGATTTCCCGTACGTACACATATGTCTTTTCCCGTACTTCCACGCCGACGAGGATGTCCGGTTTGTGGACGTCCACCTTCAGCGCGGGGAAGCGTTCGAGCAGCAACCCGCCCAATGTCCTGTTGATTTCGTCCGAGCGCATGGGAAAGTTCTTGTCCGCCCTTCGGGCATGGACTTTAAATGTGACATTGGGCTGCTCCAAGAGCACTTCGCCCATCATATCTCCCGCCGCCTCAACGATGGCGTCGAACGACTTATCGACCGCGACCGCCGGGCTGACGGAATGCACGCCAAACACATGTTTCATGCGGCGCACGGCCTCGGGCATGGTCTCCTCCGTGAGGCCATATACAAACACACGGCTCTGCGCGCGCTCCACGCGCGCATGAAGGCCGCTAAGCGCGCGGATGATGGCTTGTACCAGCTTGCGCTCGAAAAAGGGGCGGTTCTGCCCCTTCAAATGGATTTCCGCGTACCGGACCAGCAACACAATCTCCTGTATTCCCTGCATCTTTTGCCTTTCCTTTTATCTTCTTCTGTAACGCCGCAGGAACGCCACCGTGTCAAAAAGCGCCTGGGCGGTTTGGTCCATTTCCTCGCTGGTATTGAACGGGCAGAGGCTAAAGCGCAGCGCGCCTTCCTGCCTGGGGCCCGCAATGCCCATGGCGGAGAGTATGCGGTTCTTCCCCTGTTTGTGCGCAGAGCAGGCCGAGCCCGTGGAAACGAGTATGCCACGCTCCTCCAGCGCGTGCAAGAGCACCTCGCCCCGAACGCCCAGGAAAGAAGCGTTGAGTATATGCGGCGCGCCGTTCTCCGGCCTTGGGCCGTTGATTACGGTATCCGGCATCTGGCGGATGTATTCCGCAAGGCGTATTTTGTTAACGCGCATGGTGGAAACCCACTCCGGCTGGTTGCTGCGGTAAGCCGTAAGCGCGGCATCCATGCCTAGAATCCCAGGCGTATTGGTGGTGCCGCTTCGCAAACCCCGTTCCTGCCCGCCGCCGATAAACCCGCCCAAAAATGGCGTGTTCTGCCGCACATATAATGCGCCGACGCCTTTGGGACCATGAAACTTGTGGGCGCTGATGGAATACAGATCGCATGGCACCTTTGTAAACGGCATCTTGCAGAACGCCTGCACGCCGTCCACATGGAACAGCGCCTGCGGCGCGCGGCTTTTGATGAGCATGTAGGCCTGCGCGATATCGTTGACCGCGCCCGTTTCGTTGTTCACCTGCATGATGGAAACGAGGGCGGTGGACTGGTTGAGCGCAGCTGAGAGCGCATCCATGCGGACGGCGCCGTCCTCATCCACATCCACATATTCTACCGTATAGCCCTGGCTTTCCATAGAGCGGAATACTTCAAATACGGACGGATGCTCTATCTTTGTGGTGATGAGCGTACCGCGCGTACGGGACGCAAACTGGGTGGCTGTGATCGCCATGTTGTTGGATTCGGTGGCGCCCGAGGTATATATGATCTCGGCGGGGGCAGCGCCCAACGCCTGCGCGAGCCGGGCGCGGGCGTCGTTCACGCTGCGCTCCACCCGTACGGCGGGGCCGTATGCGCTGGAAGGATTGTAGTACTCCTCTTCAAAGCAATGTTTTACAGCGGCAACCGCCTCCTCCAATGGACGCGTCGTGGCACTGTTATCGAGATAAATCATAATCGTACACTCCGATCGCACGGTGTGCAGTATTACCGCGCGTTGCTGTATGGCCGTTAAAACGGCTCCTGCTATATTAGTATGCCGCAGGGCTGGTTTTGCTTTCCGCCGCGGGCGATATTATAGGTTTAAAGCGCATTTATTATAGCACACTATTTTTTTTTGGCAAACAAACGGGCCAAAGTTACTGGTTTTGCGGCTTAATGGCTTGTAACCGAAGCCTGTTTATGGTATAACCTTACTGTATTTGTAAAATAGTCCATCAAGTTTAATGATATATTACATTAAACGTAATATGCTTGGAGTGGTCTGCATCAGAGACAACATAAAAGGCGGCGCCTTGACCGAAACGACATTCCTTGTCCTGCTCGCCATGCATAAACCCAATCATGGATATGGGATTATGCAGTTTATTGAAAAGGAGACCGGCGGGCGGGTTGTGTTGGGCGCTGGAACTCTATACGGGGCTATCAATACGCTGGTAAAGAAAAAATGAGTTGCCCCATTTGGGGCTGAGGCTGACAGCAAGAAAAAAGAGTATGTCATAACCGACGCCGGAAAGCAGAAGGTAGCCGAGGAATTAAACCGCATGGGCGGGCTCCTGAAGCTGGCGTCAACAATTGCCCAAAAAGAATAGGCGCAAATGAGAGCAAGACCTTTGAATAGATGACCAAACAGAAATTTGTAAGGAGAAAATGTTATGAGTAAATATAATGCTTTATGGGACTATATTCAAAAGAACGGTAGTCCGTCAATCAAACTATCTTTCTCTGAAATATATGATATCGTGGGAATTGAGATAGACCATTCTTTTTTGCAATACAAAAAGGAACTAACTCAATATGGCTATCAGGTTGAGAAGATTTCTCTTAAAGAACAGACAGTCATTTTTAATAAGATTGGTTAAGAGCTGCAAACACCAATTTGAAAGGAAAACATTATGCTGGGAGCTGGTTGGCTAAATCTCGGAAGCCTTATACTTGGGCTGGTTGCATGGATACTACCCATTGTTAACCTCCTTCGGCGCAATAGGGCCGGGCGCGGAAACTTGGCCGTCTTTTCCGTAGCAAGCATCAGCGCATGCGCCATCTCACTGTGTATGCAAATCTTCTATACCGATTATCTGGTAAAGATAGAGGATTGGGCTGCGCTTATGGATACTTTCTCTGCGGTGGCATTGGTCTCCACGGCGCTTCTTGTCGTTACACTCATACTCAATTTCATTACATTGGTCGTATATCACGAAAAAAAGGCTGCCTGATTGGATGGGAGAATTCATGAGAAATAAGATAGCATGGATATTGTCCGCCGCCTGCGCCTGTTTGCTGCTTGGGTGCAGCAAGCCGCCGGATGCGCCAAACACGCTCCCGCCTTCACTGATGCTTGACGACATCCTGTACTATTACACAGGCGAGGAGGTTTCCGTTGAGATTGATGAAGCCTCCATCATAGGAACCGTTTCGTCAACAGTACCCCTATCCGAACTGCCAAACAAAAACGGCCAGTCAAATATGAATATTCTGGGTTGCTCATATGCTCAACATGAGGAAAATTTCGTCGTGTTTATGGAAGAAAAATGGATGCTTTTTGAAAGAATAGACACCGAGTAAATCCGTGCGGAATTGATCGGAGGTGATCACATGCTTACCATATTCAACCGGCGGGAACTGACCATTACTTTCGATATGAAACGGCAGGCGGAAGTCCGGGATTTACTGGCTCAAAACGGTATCGACTATTCCGTGAACGCGATCAACAGAAAAAGCCCGTCGCCGTTTTCTGCAGGATCTAGAGGGCGCATGGGAACATTTGGAGAAAATTTGCAGTTGGAATATGAGTATATCATCTATGTCCATAAATCGGATTATAGCCGGGCATCGGCAATTATAAGCGGAAAGAACAATTGGTAACTCCCGGTTTGGCGTATAAGGATAATGTTGTGAGTCTGGAGAGAGAAACATCCATGAAGAAGAAAATGATAGTCATAGGAAGTGCCGCGATTGTAATGATAATTGCGGCGATCTTGTTTTTTTCGCAACCGAAGCAAATTGTAGATACCGGATATGATATTGGCCGGGTAACCTACAATGGTAATGATGTTACCGAGCAGGTGGATTGCGAAAAACTGGCTTCGATTGTAAGCAAATATACGTGCAGCCGGTTGCCGCATGCTTTTGCTCCCACTCAAACATCGCAGGTTGTGGTTGAGCTCAACGGCAGTGATGGCGGTAAAGCGCTGCATATTTTGTTAGGCGATATCAATGTTGCATACGAAAGCGCAAACAAAGGCGGCTATACCATTCAAAACAGCGAAGTGCTTTTGACCGAAATCCTTGGCGTTATTCGATGATATACTCAGAGTTGGCGTATATGCGTCCAGACTTGCTTCCTTGGCAATTTTAATCCAATTTTCATCTGTTTTGCATTTCCATTGAGGATTGCTCTGCTATGCTCAAAAAGAATTTAAGAGAGGGTGGTAGAGTGTTGTGATAGGATTATTGGGGCTTGCATTGGTGTTGTTCTTGGTGATTGGGCCGGTCTGGCTGGTATTTAAGCTTGTGTTCTTCGCGATGACGTCAGTTTTCCGGGTGGCCTTTTGGGTGGTACAGGGCGTGATATTTCTGGTGTGCTTTTTGTTTAGTGGCGGGCTGATTGCTTTTTTGGGCATCTTCTTTCTGCTCAACATTCTCGCTTTGCCCGTCATCTTCCTCTGTTCCAGAAGGTAATTTGCAAGGATTAAGCATAAGAGAGCGCATCACGAAAGTGATGCTCCCTCTTATGCTCGTTTCCCTAAACTGCCGCCGCGCTATAATGGGGCAGCACCAGGACGATGCGCGTGCCGATCTCCTTGCGGCTAAGCAGTTCTACATGGCCTCCATGGCGGTCTACGATCCATTTGGCGATAGATAGCCCCAACCCGGTTCCTCCGGTTTTGCGGGCGCGAGACTGATCCGACCGGAAGAAACGGTCAAAGACATACGGAAGGTCCTGCTCGGGGATGCCGATGCCGTTGTCCGATACCGACAGCGCGACATTGCTGCCGTCCCGTTTGACGGCAATGTGGATGCGCTCCCCGGCGGGCGTGTACTTGATAGCGTTGTCCACGAATATGCGCAGCGCCTGCTTGATGAGCTGCGCGTCGCCGTATACGGTGAGCGCCGGGGTAATGGAGGATTCGTAGGCATGCGCCTCATCGATCATCCTGGTTTCCAACAGCACCTCCTCCGCAAGGGAGGAAACGTCCACCAGGCCGGTTCTGAGTACGATGGAGTCGTTGTCGCTGCGGGCCAGAAACAGCAATTGCTCCACCAAATCCTGCATGCTGGCCGCCTCGCTTTTGATGGCGTCGATGGATTCCTGCAAGGTTTGTTCATCCTGCTTCCCCCAGCGGTCCAGCATGTTGGCATAGCCCTGGATCACCGCGATGGGCGTACGCAGTTCATGGGACGCATCCGATACAAAGCGCAGCTGGGATTGGTAGGCGGCATCCAGCCGGTCCAACATCTCGTTGATGGCATTGGCGAGCCCCTTGAGCTCCTGATGTTCATCCGCGATGACAATGCGGGTTTTCAGCCGGTTTTCGGTGATCGTGTTCAGGGTCCGGATCGTGCCATCCAGTGAAGGGCTATCCACCGGCCTAATCGTGCTATCCGGAGACGGGCTATCCACTCGCTGACGGCTCTGCTCATTGTCGATGGTGCGTGCGGCTGTTCGGGTCAGCTCATAGATGGGCTGCAGCGTGCGGCTGACCGAGCGGCTCACCGTAGAAAGGCTGCGCAGGAGGCTCACCACCTGCACGATCAAAAGCGTAACAAAGCATACGGAGAAGATGCGTACCGGGCGATCCCAATGATAGGTGAGGATCAGCAGCCGACTGGACTCCGGCGATGGGATGGTGACCGTATAAGCGGCCGAATTCAGGCGGCCGCTGAGGGTCGGGCCGGGGGGGAAGCTGAGAACCCTGGTGGTACCCGGCGGAATAGACGAATCACCTTTGAGCAATTCCTTCTCGAGAAAATTGGGCAGGCGGAGGCCCTGGGGTTCTCCCAGCTTATATTGATACTCCCAGTCCGTAAGGAGCAGCTCCGTCCCTATACCCGGCTGCTTGATTAGCTTCGGGCTTAGTTC
Source organism: Bacillota bacterium (assembly GCA_023409435.1). Classification (GTDB taxonomy): domain Bacteria; phylum Bacillota; class Clostridia; order Christensenellales; family CAG-138; genus JAEYLA01. The sequence goes on from JAEYHP010000151.1 coordinate 29,341, forward strand.
CATCGCCTGCCACTCGGTCCAAACAGCCAAGCTGAGCGCAAAAAGGAGCACCAGCAGCACATCCAGCCAGAACGTGTGTGCAACGGAGCGCAGAAACTGATTACCGGTGAGCCGCCAGGTAAGAGAGGCGCCGCCCTTCTTTTGCTTTACTTGCTGCGTATTGGGTTCCATGCCTTCTCCTCTACATCTGCACTACTGTTCCCGCAGCACATAACCTACGCCACGAACCGTATGGATATATTTTACATCGAAAGTTTCATCTATTTTTTGCCGCAGGAAACGGATATACACGTCCACGGTGTTGGTCTCCCCCTGATACTCATACCCCCACACCCGCTGCAACAGCACATCCCGGGTGAGGACGATGCCTTTGTTTTCCATCAGCAGCTGCAACAGATCGAACTCACGCTTGGTCAGGCTCAGCTCCACATCGTCCATACGGACGATATGCCTGGCGGGATCAAGGCACAGCCGCCCGATCCTGCTTGCGACCTGCTCCGGACGGCTTTTGCGCAGCGTCACACGGATGCGGGCCAGTAACTCTTCAATGGCAAAGGGCTTTGTGACGTAATCGTCTGCGCCGCTGTCAAGGCCAGTCACCTTGTCCATGACCGCATCCCGCGCGGTCAAGAGGATAACAGGCACGCAAGTGCTTCGCCGCAAGCGGCGAAGCACCTCCAGTCCATTGAGCCCCGGCAGCATCACATCCAGCAGGACCA
>JAEYHP010000165.1 GCA_023409435.1 Bacillota bacterium
GTGTAGCGATAAAGAAATAGAAAGCCTTTTAAACACGCTTGCGGCCCTCAATATAAAGGCGACTTTCTTTGTTACAGGGGAAGACGCCGCAACGCGAAAGGCGCTGATAAAATCCATCGCAGCGGCCGGGCACGATGTGGAAAGCGGCGGCTTCTTTGAGAAGAGCCTCAACACGATCTCCTTTGAGGAGGCCTGCAAATCCCTGTTTACCAGCATTGCCGCCATCAAAAAGGCAACCGGCAAGACGCCTGCGTTTTACCGCCCGCCTTACGGGAATGTGGACGAATCCCTGCAAAAAGCATGCCAGACGGTAGGGCTGACCCCGATCCTCTACAACAAATATCCGCCCATGCAAAAGGAGCAGACAGCGAAAGAGGTTCTCTCCTATTTCTCCAAGGGTTTCCATCGCGGGGATATCATTACGCTGCATATGAACGAGTATCGCGACCTTGACGAGATCGTGGAAGGGATCGCTGCTATCGTATTCGATACTGGCTACGGCTTTGCGCCGCTTGCGGAACTCTACGCCAACCAGTATGAAGTAAAGCCGCTCGCCGAAATCGAAGGCTGGGATGAAATCAAGATCAACGAGGACTACGACGCGGACGCCTCCATCAAGACCCGCAGCCTCAACCGAATTCCGGTAAAAGAAAACGTCATGTTCCTGACGTTTGACGATTGGGGCGGGGACAAGCACGTCACAAGCATATTGGATACGCTTGACAGATACGGCGTCAAGGCGAGCTTCTTTTTGATTGGCGAGGGGGTCATCAACAACCCCAACCTTGCGCGCGCAATTTCGGAAGCGGGCCACGACGTCGGCAACCATACGTACACGCATTCCATCATCAATACCCTCGCGGCGGACGAACTGCAGGAGGATGTTGTAAAATGCCAGCAGGTGGTAGCGGAGGCAATCGGCCGAGCGCCGGAGCCGTATTTCCGGCCGCCAACGCTCACCTACGACACGCCCACCACCAACGCCGTGCTGGCCTGCGGAATGGAATACTCGTTTTTAAGCAACATCAGTACGCAGGACTACGAGCGTTCCGCTGAGGAAGTTATTCAGTATGCCATAGAAAATGCCAGGCGCGGGGAATTGGTGGTGCTGCACCTGACGGACAACTCCAGCAGCGACAAAGCGTTGCCCACCATCATCGAAAAGCTCACCGCCATGGGCTACAAGCTCGATAAGCTGAGCAATTATCTGCCCAAGCCGGAATAGACGCGGGGTTCTTTGGCTCCCTCTGACGAGGGAGCTGCCGGCAAGGCCGACTGAGGGAGAGAAAACAAACAGTACACCGCATGGCTTTGTTCCTTCCGCGACGGCCCGCAGGCCTAGTGCCCGTGGGCGTGTCCTGCCGGAGGGCGTACGGCTACGCCGTGCCACCTCCCTCATCATCAGAGGGAGGCTCAGCGCTTAGCGATACAAACCGCAAAAAATTCGCTTAAAGTCCTGCGGACTATGAGCGGTTGAGAAAGGGAGCCCTATTGAAGAAAGCCGCTCCAAAACAGGATATTTTCATCAAGCCCAAGGCGGACCGGCGCCTGTTTGTGCATGTTCCCGACCCTGAGGGCATCCGCGTGGTCGGCGACAGACGGCTAAAGACCATGGACCCCGGCAAAAAATCCAACAAGGCGACGGCAGGCTATGCGCCCGGACTGCGCTTTGAGGGCCGCTTTTCCGTACACGCAACAATCCGCAACAGCCGCAACCGCACCGCGCACCTGAAGGGAACCTGCGTGGATATTTCCCAAAGCGGTATATTGATTGAATTCGCCTCCAACGCGGACGCCGAACGGCTCTCGGCTGCCGTTTCCGTTACGCTGCGTTTTCAAATTCCGCCCGGCGTGCTGCCCGAAGGCATGGAATCCAAAGTAAAAATCAAGGCGGATTTTGTCCGCCACGTGGACAAGGACGGCATGTACGGCTGCGGGCTGAGGTTTAGGGAACCGCTGGAATCGTATGTGGAACGGCACAAGGACCGCTCCGCGCTTACGATGTCTGCTTTTATGCTGTTCTTTGTGTCCCTCATTATCCTGCTCATGCGCTCGGAAAGCCTGATTTATTTTCGCTTCAACAAGATACTGTACCTGTACAGCATCATGGCGGCTGTGTTCCTGCTTTCGAGATATCTGTTCGGCTCGCTCTACCGCTCCACTCCGGTCGATCCCGATTATACGCCGGGGGTCAGCATCATCATCCCCTGTTTTAACGAGGAGGAATGGATCGAGCGCACCATACGCTGCTGCGTGGACCAGGACTACCCGGTAGACAAGCTAGAGGTGATCGTCGTCAACGACTGTTCGACGGACAACTCCCAGGCCGTGATATTAAAAATGCTCACCGCGCTCTATAACGAGTCCTCTCGCTACCTCACCCGCGAGCGCATCAAGTACATTGAACCCAAGACCAACCGCGGCAAGCGCGAGGCGCTGGCGCTGGGCGCGAAGTATGCGACGCATGAGCTGCTGGTATTTGTAGATTCGGATAGCTTCCTGGCGCACGACGCCATACGAAACCTTGTGCAGCCCTTTGCCGACCCCAAAGTGGGCGGCGTTTCCGGTCGCACGGACGTGGCGAACACCTACACGAACGGCGTGACCAAGATGCAGGCGGTGCGCTATTACATCGCGTTCCGGATCATGAAAGCGGCCGAATCGTATTTTGACGCGGTCACCTGCCTTTCGGGTCCCTTGGCATGCTACCGCAGATCCATCGTCATGGAGCATATGGACGAATGGCTGGGCCAGCAGTTTTTAGGGCAGCGCGCCACGTTCGGGGACGACAGGAGCCTGACGAATTTCGTGCTGCGCAAACACCGCACGGCCTACCAGGATACCGCCATCTGCGCCACAATCGTACCCAACACGCATCAGGCCCTTTTGAAGCAGCAGATGCGCTGGAAGCGCTCCTGGCTTCGGGAATCCATTATCGCGGGCCGTTTCGTGTGGAAAAAAGAGCCCTTTATGTCCCTGTTCTTCTATATCGGCCTGTTGACGCCGGTATTGGCCCCCGTGGTGGTGGTATATAACCTGATGTTTGTGCCCATTGCCTACGGCATATTCCCGCTGACGTTTTTGACAGGCTTATTGCTGATGTCCCTGATGATGAGCTTCGCGCAGCTGTTTTTCAGACGAAGCTCCATCTGGTTCTACGGCTTCTTATTCTGCATCTATTATGAATTCGTGCTGTTGTGGCAGATGCCCATCGCATGGTTCACGTTCTGGAAATCCACCTGGGGCACCCGAATGACGCCCGCGGACGTCAAGGCGCAGCAGCGCAGGGAAAAGAAGGCCGAGAGCATGGCCGCCCGAAAAAGCAAGCGCCAGAAGGAATTGAGCGCATGAAGCAGCCAGCGGGTTATTTTAAAAGGCATAACCGGCGCAAGGCAGTTCGCACGGTATTCGAGTGCATCATACTGCTGTTTGCCGCTTTTTGGCTTGTTCGCGCGTTTGTTAATACCAATACCTACGAGCCGCCTGTTTCCGTCCCCATGAGCGATACTGTGGAGCCCGGCTTTGTGGCGCTTTCCTATTTTGGCGTGGAGCGCTACAATAGCTCGGCGACACTTATCAATTTGGACCGGTTCCGCGCGCACATTGCCGCGCTAAAAGCCTCCGGCTATGTCACGATCACCGAGCAGGATATCATCGATTACTATGTTTCCGAAAAACCGCTTCCCCCAAAAGCGCTGTTTTTGATGTTTGAGGACGGCCGCCGCGACACCGCCATATTCGCGCAGGAAGTGATGGAAGAAACCAACTACCGCGCCATGATGTTTTCCTACGCGGATAAGTTTGAAAAGCGAGATAATAAATTTTTGAACGCCGACGATCTTTTGGCTTTAAAAAAGAGCACCTACTGGGAGCTTGGCACAAACGGCTACCGCCTGGAGTACATCAATGTGTTCGACCGGTATGACAATTATGTCGGCCATATCGACAGCGTGCAGTTTTCCCAGATCTCCCAATACCTCAGGCGGAATTACGACCATTATCTAATGGACTTTATCCGCGACGAGGACGGCGTGCCTGAGGAACGTTATGAGGAAATGTTGGCCCGCATCGGCGCGGATTACGCGAATATGCGAAGCGTCTATACGGAGCAGCTAGGCTACCTGCCCCGGGTATACAGCCTGATGCATGCGAACTCCAAGGAAGGCTACGGCACACATAAGCTTGCAAGCGCGGAGAATGAAAAGCATTTGAAGGAGCTGTTTACGCTCTGCTTCAACCGCGAGGGAGACAGCGTAAACAATTCGGATACGCCGGTTTATGACCTGACGCGCATGCAACCGCAGGCGCACTGGCAAACCAACCACCTGTTGATGCGCCTGTGGGACGATACCAAAGAGCCCATGGCTTTTGTTCACGGCGACGCGGAGCAGGCCAAGGAGTGGCAGACAAAGGCGGGCGCAGCGGAGTTCCAGAAGAACAGCGTCATACTTACCAGCCTGCCTTCCGGGGCGGGCCGGATCGTTCACCAATCCATCGACGCAAGAGATTTGACGCTGGAGGCGACACTAAACGGCAACCTGTACGGCTCCCAGGGCGTCTACTTGAGGGCGGCGGAAAACCTTTCCTCCTACGTCTATGTGGGCATACAGGACAGGATCCTGACGGTTAGCGAAAAAAGCGGCGACAGCATAAAAGAGCTTGCCACAGTGGACCTGTTTACGCTTTTCCATGAGGCGGAGCGCACCGTGGCCCAGGATAAAGCCGAAAGTCTGCTTGCAGCGCAAAACGCCATATTGCAAAGCGGCACGGATGCCGCCGCAAAAAGAAAGGCGCAAGAACGCAAGGACGCGCTCGCCAGTAGCAGCCCATCCTCCCTTCCCGAAGGGACCGAAGCGTACCGGCCCGAAACGGACCTCAACGATTCCGGCTCCTACAAGCTGCGCGTCACGCTATCGGGAGATACGCTCCATGTAGCGGTAAACGATACGCCCGTCTCCAATCAAACGGTAAGCGTTACGGAGGGCGGCAAAGTGCATTTGGAGGCTGCCGTATCCCACGGGAACTTCAGCCAGCGCAACCTGTATGACGACGTATACGACGGCGTGTTTGAGGATGTTCTCATAACAAATGCCAGCGGGCAGACGCTCTACACCAACCGCCTGAGCGGGCGGGAGGCGTTCTTGGCCGACATAGACCGCATCGCAAAGTCCGTTATCAACTGGTTTATCGACGTATTTTAAAAAGGGGGGGCCTATGTTAAGCCGTAACAGCAAAACCGTATCCTTTGTTGTTTCCAGTATTCTCCTTGGAATGCTGGTTTTGGGCTGTGCCGCGCCGGAAACGGCACCCGGGCCCACAGCGCTAGCACCGTCCCTTTCGCCCATACCCGCCGCAACCGAACCCACGCCGGAGCCTGCGCAAAAAGAGCTGCCGCTTTCCGCATGGGCGGCGTACTGGGATACCGAGCGTATCAACGGGGAACTTTCCGCGCTCGCGCCGGGGCTTATGAGCGTCAGCGCGTTTTCCACGCTGTTCCACGCGGACGATTCGCTCTACGTTCCCGATCAGACGGCCGAGCTGCTTGCCACGATACGGAAACAGTTTGGCGATACGAAGAATGTCTACCTGACGTTCGTCAACGATATCGCGTTATCCGAAGAGAGCTTTTCCTTAAAGGACGTAGCGCTGCTGGAGCGGCTGTTTGCGGATGAAGCGCGCATGGACGCGCACATTGCGGAAATGATCGCGCTTGCGAAGGAGTATCGCTGCGACGGCCTTGAGCTCGATTACGAAGCGATGCGCAAAAATACCGCGCTTTGGAAACCGTTCGCCGCGTTTATCGGGCGGCTGTATGCCGCTGCACAGGACGAGGGGCTACTCTGCCGCGTGGTGCTGGAGCCCTCCGCTCTGGGCAAGGCGAAGTACCCGGAAGGGCCAGACTATGTGCTGATGTGCTACAACCTTTTCGGCTCCCACAGCGGTCCCGGCCCCAAGGCGGATATCCAGTTTATCAATGCGCTTGCGGACGAAAGCCGGAATTTAAGCAACCTCTCCTTTGCATTTTCCACCGGCGGGTTTGACTGGGACGTGAACGAGGAAGCCGCACAACTAACCGAGCAGGAAGCCGCGGCGCTTGGCGTAGCGCATGGCGTTGCGCCGGAGCGGGATGAAGCGAGCGGCGCGCTGCACTTTGCCTATACGGCGGAAGACTCAACGCAGCATACCGTCTGGTATGCGGACGGCGAAACGCTTGCAATCTGGATGCGGACGGCGGCCGAAAAAGGCGTCTCACGGTTTGCGATATGGCGCATCGGCGGCAATACCGATGAGGCGCTGCGGGCGGTTGTAGATGCGGCAAGCGAGTAGTATTCCAATACAAAAACGGCTCCCGATACCAATCGGGAGCCGTTTTTATGTATATAGTTAAGCGTTTTTATCAGTTGCCGCATCCGCAAGCAAATACGCCCCTTGCGCCGTATCCAGATACTCCTGCCCAAAGAGCCTGGAAAACGCTCGTTTGGCCTGTTCCAGCGCGATAGCGCCTGCCTGCCCCAGCCTTATGACCAGTTCGCCCCCTACACTATATAGCATATGGGCGGTGTGATAATCAAAGCTGCGAACACAGCTATCCCCCAACGCCGCCTTCTTGCTTAAAAGCGACTGCTCCTCCTCCGCGGTCATGGGGATGCCCCACTCAAACCGGCAGCATGCGCCGCCTGCGCTCAAAGTACAGGGAACATCGCAATGAAACGCGGGGTGGAAACCACTGGCCAGCGCGTCGTCCACCACTTCACAGTAGAGTTTTCCGTATTCGATCAGCCCATGCTTGCGCCAGCTGTTGTTCCAAGGGCACTTCGTCACCACCATAACGGCGCCACTATCCTCCCGCTTCAATGCTGCCTCCATTTCGCCGGGCTGCGCGCGCCACTCGCCGTAGGCGTTGAAGGAGACGATATCCAATCCGTCCCCGTTTTGAAGCGCTCTCGCCGCCATCCGTGCCCCCCGCTCATGCCCCATGCGGCTGATACTCGCAAGGAACGCCTCCCTGCCCTCTTCGCCGCTGCCTTCCACTGCATATTTTGCCAGCAGCGCCGCAAGCACCGCATGCTGCTCGATGCCGTTCATTTGATTTCCCCCTGCACAACTTTTACTATGTTGCTCATTATACAGCAGTCGCCGCATACACAGGAAGCCCTGCCGTTTCGGATCATCAAAAATCCGCGCAAGCTATGGAATACTTTCCCGCTTTTATCCTTGTTATTTTCCTGAAAAAACGTAAAATAAAGAAGAGTCTAAACAAGGAGAATTGATCATGAGAGCATATGAACGGTTGATCAAATACGCCGGGTACGATACCACCTCGGATGAGGAGGCAAGCGAAAGCACATGCCCCAGTACGGAGAAACAAAAGATACTAGGCATGGCCCTGGTTGAGGAAATGAAAAGCCTGGGAATGGAAGACGCGCATCTGGACGAATTCGGCTATGTGTACGGCGTGGTGCCCGCCACCACAGAGAAGGAACTGCCCGTGATCGGCCTGATTGCACATATGGATACGAGCCCTTCCATGAGCGGCGCGAACGTAAAGCCGCGCATCGTTTATGAGTATGACGGCGGGGATATCGTACTCAACGCGGAGCAGAATATTGTGATGCGCCCGGCACAGTTTTTGCACCTCAAAAACTACATCGGCCAGGACCTTCTGGTGACGGACGGCGCCACGCTTCTGGGCGCGGACGACAAGGCCGGAATTGCTGAAATCCTTACAGCGGTAGAGGAATTAAAAAAGCGCAACATACCCCACGGGAAAATCCCCATAGCTTTTACGCCGGATGAGGAAATCGGCCGGGGCGCGGACCGCTTTGACGTAGCGAAGTTCGGGGCGGCGTTTGCGTATACGGTGGACGGC
>JAEYHP010000179.1 GCA_023409435.1 Bacillota bacterium
GCGGGTGCGCTCGGTGACGGACACCAGCATGATGTTCATCACGCCGATGCCGCCCACCAGCAGGGATATGCCCGCAATAATCGAGAGCGCGATGCTGATCGTGCCCATCACGGTATCCACCTGATCGAGTATGTTCTCCATGCTCATGGCCGTCGCCTGGAATTTGTCGTTCTTCTCATAATAACGGTTGAAGAAATTCTTCAGCTGGGAAACGAACGCGGCCGTATCCTGTGTATTGCGCGTGGTGACGACAAGATAGTCGTACCCTTCCGGCGAATTGGTCATACGCTTGACGGTGGTGATGGGCAGCAGCAGGTCCGTGGAAATATCCTTTTCATTAGCGGTGGAAAAGGACATACCGGCCTGCACGTATTTGTAAACGCCCACGATATTGAACGTATAGGCGTCGTCGCCTGCGGTCACCTTGAGTTCTTCTCCCAGCGCGGATTGGGCATTGCCTCCGAACATGTTATTGACAAGCTTGTCGGATACCACAGCGGAATTCCTTAAACCGTCTATATCCCGCTCGGTGATCGTGCGCCCGGCCAGAATTTCGATATTGTTCCCTTCCGTATAGTAGGCGTTCACGCCAGACAGGCTGACGTTCGCGTACAGCCTTCCGTCCTGGGCGCGGCCCCTTCCGGCGGATGCCGCCATGCTGACGCCCGCGACTTCGTTCGGGTAGCGATGCAGCAGGTTTTCCACCATTTCATCGGTCAGGCGACTGTCGTCATCCGGGCTGGCCGGCTGTACCATCATGCCGCCGAACTGGCCGCCCGCGGCCTCCTCTTTGTTTTGCAGATATACGTAGATGTTGGTAGCACCCAGCGAGCCCATGGAGTTCGTGATGGCGCCGCTTAAAGAGTTTCCCACCGTCAGTATGGCGATAACAGACGCGATGCCTATGATGATGCCGAGCATCGTCAAAAGCGCGCGCATCTTGTTCGCTTTTAGGCCTTCGAACGCAATGCGGATATTTTCGCCTAAATTCATGCCTTTTCCTCCGCCGCGCCCTTAAAATACAGCATGCCGTCCTGCATGGTCAGCACGCGCCCCGTCTCTTTTGCGAGAGTGGAGTTGTGCGTAATGAGCACAATCGTCTTGCCATGATCCCGGTTGAGCGTATGAAACAGATCCATCACAAGGCGTCCGGTCTTGGAATCCAAAGCGCCCGTCGGTTCGTCCGCAAGGAGTATCGCCGGGTCGTTCGCCATGGCGCGCGCGATTGCGACGCGCTGCTTCTGGCCGCCGGAAAGCGCGTTGGGCTGGTGGTGCCTGCGGTCGTCCATTTCCACCATGGCAAGAAGCTCTTTTGCTTTTTGAGCGCGCTCCCGCGCGGGAACGCCTGCGTACAGCATGGGAAGCTCCACGTTTTTGAGCGCGTTGGTCCTGGGAATAAGGTTGAAGTTCTGGAATACGAAGCCGACCTTCTTGTTGCGTATGGCGGAAAGCTCCACATCCTTCGCGTCCTCAATGACGGTGCCATCCAGCTCATAGCTGCCTTCCGTCGCCCTGTCCAACGCGCCTATCAGGTTCATCAGCGTGGATTTGCCGGAACCGGACGCGCCCACGATGGAAACGAACTCTCCCCGGTCCACCGTAAGATCGATGCCATGCAAAATCTCCAGTTCGTTCGGCTGGCCGATATAGAACCGTTTGATGATATTCCGCATGCGGATGATCGTGTCTTGCATGCTTCCTCCGTCAGCCGACCGCCGCCGCGTTAAAGCCCGGAATGGCGCTAAAATCTACCATCGCCAGTTCCTGGTCAAGCTTGGTCAGATATTTATCCGGGGTAGTCACCACCATAACGTCGGGAGCGATTTCATCGCCGGTGATGATAACGTCGATATCGTTCTCCTGCCCCTGCGTCACTTTTACTTCCCTGAGCTTATACCTGCCGTCCTGCTGCTTCTCGGCCAGGAGCACACAGCTTTCGCCGTTGTCGTTTTCGTAGATGGCGTCATAGGGCACAAAAATGACCCCCTGCTGCTGCGCAATGATATAATTGAGCCGTACGCTCATACCGATGCGAAGGCCGATATCTTTGCTCAGCACCTCAACCTCTGTGGCAAACAGCACGTCGGAGGTAGTATCCGTTTCGCCCAACGCGTTTTTGTTGGAGGTGGGCGCGATGCTCGTGATGCGTCCGTCGAACACTTCGTCCCCCGTGGCGTCGGATTTGATGAAGACAGGCATGTTGACCTGTACGGTCCCCGCGTCGTAACCCTTGACGGAGGTTTCCACCACAAGGTTGGCTGTATCCTCGATTACAAACAACAGCCCCGCGCCCGAAGCCCCGACTTCTGCATATATGGCGGTCACGGTGCCGGAAGCGGGCGCTTTGATCTTAGTTTCTTCCAGGTCTTCCTGCATCTGCGCCAAGGCCAATGTGGCGCTGTCCATATTCGCGTTAATCTGCGCGGTGCTCAGGCTGTTTTTGCTGCCCTGGAGCTGCGTCTGTGCGCTGTGCTGCGCTGCTTCCAACTGTTCCTGCGCGGTGACGTAGGCGTTGTAGGCGGAGTCTATCGCATAGCGGTATTCCTTCAGGGTGTTGTCCGACGTATCGTACTGCTCCTCGACCGTCTCAAGGGTGCGTTGCGCTTGCTTCCATGCAGCTTCAGCGGCATCCCTTATTGCTATATCTGCAGGCAAGCTTGAAGCCGAAGCAACTTCCGCCGCGGCATCATATGCAGCTTTCGTGTCTCTAACCTCATCTTCCGCTTCGTCCAGAGCGTCATCCACGGTCTCATCGTAATTCTCATAGGTGCGGATCGCCTTCTGCCAGTTGTCATATGCGACCTGCACGCCATTTTCCGCGCTGATGATAGAAGAATTTAGTCCTTCGTCCAGCGCTTCTTTGCCGGAATTGTAGCTGTCCCGCGCGGTCTTCACCTGCTGGGCGGCGGCCTCGGCGGAAATGCCCGTAGAGACTTCCTTCGCTTCTATCTGGTCCTCCAAAGCGCTGCTGTCAAGTTCCGCTAAAAGGTCTCCGACCTGCACCACGTCGCCGACTTCCACATGCACAACCTGCACGGGATAGTTCTGGGTGGAATAGACATAGTCGCTTTTTGCGCTCTCCACCGTTCCGGTGGCGCTGATGGAATTTTCAAAATCCTGATAGGAAAGCACAAGGGTATCCGACTGCGCGAGTATGTTCTGAGCCTGTTTTCCTATTTGAGAGCAGGTATAAAACAGCCCGGCGATGACAACCACGATAATACCCAGGATAATCCACCGCCTGGTGCGTTTCTTGTTGCCTTTACCCGTGTTGTTCTTCTTTTTTGCCTTGCGGACCTGCGCAACGCTTTCTTCCTGTTCAAGGCTCTGTTGTTTGGTCAGTTCCATGTGTCGTTATACCCCTATACATATCAAAATCAATATTGCAACGGCCCACAGCCGCAATGGACAGATTATATATAGTAATCTTGAACAGAATATGAACATATTGTTCCTTTTCTATCAAGCGTAACATTTGGGTGCCATTCGTCTACTATATCCTTTTTCTGCGAATAGTCAATTGCAATTCTTGCTCAAAGTTACAAGAAAAAGTTTCATGCGGGTATTGACATTTTGATCCATCCGATATATCTTAACCATAACATACTTATCATATATGAATTTAGTTTTTTTGAATACCCAAATTAAAATAAGGAGCGTGTATGTATGAGCAACCGGGAAGAAAGAAAGTGGCAGTTTGAAACATTGCAGCTTCACGCCGGGCAGGAGCAGCCGGACAGCGCGACGGATGCGCGCGCGGTACCCATTTACCAGACCTCCTCCTATGTGTTCCCAAGCGCCGCAAGCGCGGAGGCGCGCTTTGGGTTGACGGAGGCGGGGAATATCTACACCCGCATCATGAACCCGACCTCCGGCGTATTTGAAACGCGCATCGCAGCGTTGGAAGGCGGCGTAGGCGCTTTGGCCGTGGCCTCGGGCGCTGCCGCCGTTACCTACGCCATACAGAACATCGCCTCCGCGGGGGACCATATCGTTGCCGAAAAAACCGTATACGGCGGCACCTACAACCTCTTTTTGCACACGCTGCCCAAGTTCGGCATCACCACGACGTTTGTGGAGCCGCTGGACCTTGCGGGGTACGAGGCCGCCATACAGTCCAACACCAAGGCAATATTTGTAGAGAGTTTGGGCAACCCGAACTCCGACGTCATCGATCTTGAAGCCATCGCCGCCATCGCACACAAGCACAAGATCCCGCTTATCATCGACAACACCTTCTCCACCCCCTACCTGCTCAAGCCCATTGAGCACGGCGCGGATATCGTGGTGCACTCCGCCACCAAGTTTATCGGCGGGCACGGCACGTCCATCGGCGGCGTCATTATCGACAGCGGCAAGTTCGACTGGGAGGCGTCCGGGAAGTTCCCCGGCCTGACCGAGCCCGACCCAAGCTACCATGGCGTGGTGTATACCAAGGCGGTGGGCAACCTTGCCTATATCATTAAGGCGCGCGTCACATTGCTGCGGGATACAGGCGCCGCGGTAAGCCCGTTTAACGCCTTCCTATTCCTGCAGGGGCTGGAGACGCTTTCTCTGCGCATTGAGCGGCACATCAGCAACACCAAGAAAGTGATCGATTTCTTAAAGAACCACCCCAAGGTAGAGCATGTGAACCACCCGTCGCTGCCGGACAGCCCCTCTCACGCGCTTTACAACAGGTACTATCCCAACGGCGCGGGCTCGATCTTCACGTTTGAGATCAAGGGCGGAGCAGAGGAAGCCAAGGCGTTTATCGACAAGCTGCAGATATTCTCCCTGCTCGCAAACGTCGCGGATGTAAAATCGCTCGTGATACATCCCGCCAGCACCACCCATTCCCAGCTGACGGGAGAACAGCTGTTGGAAAGCGGCATCAAGCCCAACACCATCCGCCTTTCCATCGGCACCGAGCATATCGACGATATCCTCTACGATATCGGGCAGGCGCTCGGTTAATACGTATCCTTTCGTTATAAAAGCCCCGTGCTCTTTTTGAGAGTACGGGGCTTTATTATTTCTGTAGCAACTCCTGCTTTAATAGGAAAGCCGGACTTATGCATACATGCTTTCCCTATTGACGTTTCTTCTTATATATCCTAATATGGACAGCATTCCCCAAATAGCGCACCGTACCAGCGGAAGCCGGTTGGCGATGTTTGCAGACCCCTCATTGCAGCAGTACCGTTTATCAATGGAACAGAAGAGAAATTTGAGGTTTTTTATGTATTATGTCGAAACCATATTTGACGTCGCATATTTGATACTGGTCATCACGCTTGGCGCAATCATGCTATTAAACGCCAACGGACGCGGCAAGTATTCATTATTTGGTGCTATGGCGGTGCTGTTGGGCGCAGGGGACGCGTTCCACTTGGTGCCGCGCATCTATTCCATGTGGAGCCCCGGCGGATTTGAAGCGAATGTGGCAGCACTCGGCATCGGAAAACTTGTCACCTCCGTTACCATGACGGTATTCTATGTGCTGCTCTACTATGTGTGGCGCAGGCGTTATGGAAAAGCAGGGCAAAAAGGGCTCACGTTTGCCATGCTTGGGCTTGCCGCCGTGCGCATTGCCCTGTGCCTGTTTCCCCAAAATGGCTGGCTGCTTGCGTCGGCGCCTCTTTCCTGGGGGATCTATCGCAACATCCCGTTTGCCATTATGGGCGTTTTGATGATCATTCTTTTTTACAGGGAAGCAAAGGCTGCAAACGATACGGCTTTCCGGCATATGTGGCTGGCCATAACGCTCAGCTTCGCCTTCTATATTCCGGTTGTCCTGTTTGCGGACCTGTTCCCGCCTGTGGGCGCATTGATGCTGCCCAAGACATTGGCGTATGTGTGGATCGTATGGATGGGTTTTCGTGAAATGAGGATGGACCGGGCAAAACCAAACGGAGTGAAGCGATGAAGCAGCATACAACGAACTATAAGAATGCATTGATTGAAGTGGCGGAGGATTGTCCGGCTGCAACAGGCCAGACGCCGCCTGAAAAGGAGCCAAAAACGGCGGCGCAAATCCAATATGAAATGCTGATCAACGCTCCCTATCGATTTACTTCGGATGATGTTGTCTATGAATTGGACGGCAAGCGCAAAGGGATCAGCCGTGAAGAATTCTTTTCAAAAGGCCAGCCTTGCCTTCGTTCCTCCGCTCTAGGAAAACGCTATGGCTGGGGTATTCATTCCGACGATACCGGTAAAGTTGCGATCTATGCCGTTGATTCGGACGATTATCAGCGGCTTGCTGCCGATGAAACGGTTCAGCATATCAAAGCCATGCGGTCCAGCAAGAAATAACATATAGCTAACACGACACAAAGGCCCGGCGATACGCCGGGCTTTTGCTATTATCCCTAACTTCAATTATACCGTAATGACCTTGCCCGCCGCCTGCATGCGGGAGAGAATCTCGTACATGTTGCTGACTTTGCCAACAGCAAGCTGATCCGTAAGGCCATAGAAATTGAGGCAGGTTCCGCAGACAAGCACCTCCACGCCCTTATTGACGAGGGCGTTCAGGCTGTCGATGACCTGCTGTTCCCCGCCCGCGGGCAGTTTGACGCCGCCGTTCATGAACAGCACGCTTTGGGGAACGTCTTCGCTTTCGCTCAATGTATAGAGGAACATCTTCATCAGATTATAGCCAAGGGTCGGATCGCCCTCGCCCACATGATCCTTGCCGATGAACACCGCGTACCCGGCACCGGGGGCGCATTGTATCGTATTTGGCATCACGCTCTCCCCCGCCTTGCCCTCGCCGGTAATGTGTACTGTAAAGCCGCCTTCTATTTCGCGGGATTGTATTTCCTTTTGGTTCGCCTGTGCAAGCCGCGTGAGATTCTGCACGGCGATCGCGTTATCCACCAGTACGTTCAGTTCCGTTTCCCCTGCGTCCAGCTCCTTTTTTGCCAGGATCACCGGCTTGGGGCAGAGAAGCCCTCGCGCATCGATTTCTTTTGCCATACCATTCACTCCGTTTCTTTAACGCTTATTGTACTCACATACACAAAGTCATGCCGCTGCGGGCTGTTGCTTTACGGACAACCGCCATGACATACCGGGCCAATGTGTAGACGACCAATGCCGTTGCAATCACCGTCAGCGCCGTTGCAATGACAGAAAGCGCAGGAACGGGCGTACCCGCATTCGCGTAAAAGCCCGCAAGCTGCTTGCATGCAACGCCGCTGATGACGAACGGGAACGTGAACGCCGCATAGCTCGGGTAAAATTTCAATTTCAGAAATTTGGGCAGAGAAACCAACGCCATCAGGTACAGTACACCCGCCAATACCGCAAGCAAAATAAGCAGCCCCTGGGATTTTTCCGCCGCCGCATTCAAATATCCTGTAAGGCACAGGCTTGCGGGCGCCGCGAATATGCAGAACAAAGGACGGGCGGGTTCCGGAATCTCCTTATATTTCAAATACCGGTATCCGACCAGCCCTAAAAGGGCGATCAGGCAGAACAAGCCGAAATAAAACAGAGCAAGGCCAACGGGCTGCAGGGAGTATGCGGGCGCGGTCACGCTGCCGACAACAATGCCAACATATGCGATGAAGTAGCTTGGAAACACCTTCTGCATTTGCAGCTTCAAAAGGAATGCAACGGTAAAATAGATGATCAGCGCCGCGTGGAGCGCTATAGCGATCCACCAGATCCAAACCGCGGCTGCCCCCAAAATAGGCTTAGAATAAACGCTCAAAAGCATCATGCCCATGGGGACCGTGCCGAATATGCCCGCCATTATGGGGTTTTTCATATCCTCTTTCCAAGACCCAGGAAAAACAAGGAACTTCAGCGCCAGCAGTACGAACAGCACGAAGGAAGACATGCCGCACAGTATGCGCAGCCATTCCCCGTAGCTTTGCAGGAGGTTCCCCAAAGCCGCAAAGCCCAGCATGACGCCGGAAAGC
>JAEYHP010000019.1 GCA_023409435.1 Bacillota bacterium
GCACATGACGGCGGCGTTCGGGTGTTCTTCCCTCAGGCGCAGCACATCTTCTGCCGTAATCATATCCGCCATGGGGCAGCCCGCGTCCAACGCGGGGAGAAGCACGGTCTTTTTGGGGTTTAAAATCTTTGCCGTTTCCGCCATAAAGCGCACGCCGCAGAATACGATCACGTCCTCTTTTGCGTCCCTTGCGGCTTTTGCAAGCTCCAGCGAATCCCCCACGACGTCCGCGATATCCTGTATTTCACCCAGTTGGTAAAAATGCGCCAGTATCAAAGCATTGCGTTCTTTTTTAAGTTTTTGTATGGCTTCTAAGACTTCCATGTGCATGTCCCTTTCATTGTATCTACGGGCCGATGTTTTGGCGCACCGTTAAATGAGGCTATGAAATCAGTATGCCCGCTTTCAAAAGCGCCTGCTCGATCTCGTCCAATATCCGCTCGCTGGGCGCTTCTATGGTGTGCATGTGGACGCCGCCCGTCATGGCGGAAAGCATCTGTACGCCCGGGCGGCCAAGCTTCTCAATCAATGCCTCCACCGCCTCGGGCGTGCGCAGCAGCAGCGATCCCATCAGTTCCCCGTATATCGGGTGCTCCACAATCACGTCCCGCACCGTGCCGCCCAGGCGGACGATGATCATCAGCTCTTCCTTCGCGTCCTCCAGCATGGCATGTTTGCAGGAAAGCACGCGCACCGCTCGGGGAGCGGAGGACTTGTCCACCCAGACGTAGCCCGCTGGGGTGGCAAGTATGGGCGCGCCGCCCGCGCGCAGCACGGCGACATCCTGCACCACGACCTGCCGGGTGACGCCCATGCGCAAAGCAAGCTCACCTCCCGTTATGGGGAGGGCGGAGGCTGCAACAAGCTTGCCTATGTGTTTGCGTCTTTCCTCGGTATCCATGCGCCTCTCCTTTTGCACTATTATGTTTTATTATAACGGTTGATGGCGAAAAGAGCAACAGCTGTCTATACACCTGTAAAGGTATGGATTTTACACAGGATTGGAATAAACTTGATAAATTATGGGGATCATTTCCGCCAATTTTTCGCTTGTGACGGGTTGCTGTCGTTTGTTATGATAGGATACAGAAACATTAGAAAGCGACTGTATATGAAGAACAATACCTACCGCGTGCTGGCGCTGGACCTGGACGGCACGCTCACCAACGAAAAAAAAGA
This sequence comes from Bacillota bacterium, assembly GCA_023409435.1. GTDB lineage: Bacteria > Bacillota > Clostridia > Christensenellales > CAG-138 > JAEYLA01. The sequence continues at coordinate 1,180 of JAEYHP010000019.1, forward strand.
AGTGACCGCGCGCACAAAAGAAGCCATTCGCCGGGCGATTGAAGCGGAAGTTGCCGTGGTGCTTGCGACGGGCAGGCCGCTGATCGGCGTTATGCCCGTGGCGCGGGAGCTTGGCCTTGACACTTTAGGAGGGTACATACTCTGCTACAACGGCGCGCTGATATTGGAATGCCGGTCCAATGCCCCCGTATTTCAGCGCCACCTTCCCGCCGACGCCGTGCGGAATATATGCGATTGGGCCAGGAACAAGCCGGTTTACCCGCTCGCGTACGACGCTTACGGCGTTATCACGCCGTACCCGGACAACCGCTATGTGCACAAGGAGGCCTACAACAACGGGCTCAGCATCCGGCTGGTGGAAGACCTGCCGGGGTTTATAACCTGCCCTATTGAAAAAATGATGCTGGTGGGCGAGCCGTCCGATGTGCAGGCCGCCATACAGGAACTCAAAGCCCGCTTTGGCGGGAAACTGAATATATTCGGCTCCGAGCCGCCGTTTATCGAGGTCCTGCCGCCCGAAGTGGACAAGGCGTTCGCGCTCGATGTGCTGTTAAAGCATCTCGGCGCTACGCGGGAGGAGCTGATCGCCTGCGGGGACGGTATGAACGACGTGCCCATGCTGCGCATTGCCGGTGCGGCCGTGGCCATGGGAAACGCCGCGGCGGCGGTCAAGGCGTTTGCGAGCTTTGTGACGCGCTCCAATGAGGAGGACGGCGTGGCCCATGCCATCGAACGGTTTATCGGCATATAAGCAGGCCTAAGATATGGCCGCATAGAATTTGTCGCGGATAAAGAAAACGGTAAGTTTCTGCGCAATACATCCGATATAGGATATAACGAGTATCTGCTGAAAGGATGTGTTTCAAATGCCGTGGACTCCCAATCTTACCGTAGGCGTTGTAGCGATCGACGAACAGCATAAAACGCTGTTTGAAAAAGCGGACGCGCTGTTTGAGGCGGGCAAAAATCGCAAATCTGCCGAATACATCGGCGGGCTTCTGGAGTTTTTGGATCTTTACACGAAGGAGCATTTTGGCGATGAGGAGCGGTACATGCTCTCCATCCAATATCCGGAGTATGAGGCCCAGAAAAGGGCGCATACCGATTTTCTTTCCAGGCTTGCAAAGCTCAAGGAGGAATATAAAAAATCCGGCGGGAACATCCTTGTGATATTGGAGGCGAACCAGATGATGATCAACTGGCTCACCCAGCATATTTCCGGCATGGACAAAAAGATCGGCGATTACGCGAAGACGCACAAATAACATTGGGGAGCCGCACAGCAGGGGTGCTTTGCTGTGGTAAAGCTTTCCTCTGCCGCCTGACAGCTTCCGTCTGAACGTTTTATGAGCTGCAGTTTTTTAAATGCAGCTCATAGTGTCAACAAAGGTTGCGTTGAGGGCTCTGCCCTTATGCTCCCGCTAGGGCCGTAACGGCCCTAAGAGCCCATTCCCGAAACGCGCGGGGCAAAGCCCCTGAAAAGGATTTATGATAGCTCAAGCTGCAGTTTCTTAACTGCAGCTATTTTTGTTTCGCGCCATATCAACCATACTTAAGCCGCATCCTACTGGTGATTGCAGGTGTGAATCCAGGTGACAAATTTGTAAGGGAATTTAAGAAATATGTAAGGCCGATCGATGGCAAGGCTGGCCTTTTTGGATTAGAATACCATCCGAGATAATTCAAAGGAGATGTTTCGATTGGTCTATCAAATCAAGAACGATACGAGTAAAGAAGGTAATGGCATGTTAAAACGGTTTGTATCATCCTATCCCGTATTGTTTTCTATTATCGTTATGGGGACTGTAACCCTTGCAACAGAAGCCGGGCTTGCAACGCTGTTTGAGCGAGCTATGGGTAAGCAGGAAGCCGCCTATCTCGCAGGCATTCTGGAACAGGGCATCTGCAGCATTTTGATGGTATGCCTCCTAAAGAAGCTGAATCTTCTAAAAAGCGGAGGATTTACCAAAATGAAAGAGTGGAAACAGGTTTGGATGATATTCCCATTAGTGGTGTTGTCGGCGCTCAACGCTATTTCATCCGTTGGCGAGGGATTTGTGCTGGATACTTCCCGCCCACTGCTGCTGGTGTTGTTTGTTCTCCTGTTTTTGGCCGTAGGGTTTGTGGAAGAAATTCTGTTCCGAAGCGTTATCCTCAATGTGCTGATGCAAAAATGGGCCGACACAAAAAGGGGAGTTTATTTGTCCGTTATCGCTTCGAGTCTGATATTCGGCGCCATCCATCTGATGAACCTGATTATGGGCCGATATGAATTGCTTCCGGCACTTACCCAGTTGGCTTATGCGCTTTTCTTCGGTGTCTTTTTTGCGGCCTGTTTCCTTCGTACCAATACCGTATGGCCTGTCATCGTCATGCATGCCATATTCGACATCTGCGGAAACCTCCGTGAGATTTCCGTGAACAGCAGCTTTGGAAGCCTCGTTCAGACAACTCCGCAGAACTCGCTTCTTACAATACTGGTGACGCTGCCGTTGTTCATTTATGGGCTCATTCTGCTTAGAAAGGTAGGACCGATGAAACCGATTGTAACTGTATAAGTGCGCCGAAGGACCCTTGTTAACATTTGAAGAAAGAAAAACTGCACCCCAAGATCGAGGTGCAGTTTTCTGTATACGAGTGCTCTAATCCTTCTTGAACCGCTGCGCCAGGCGGATGGCGGCGTACCCAATGAGTACGCCCGCCGCGTACTGGAGTCCGTTCAGGGGCAGGCTGAGGGCTGCGGTCGCGGCTCCGTAGAGGAATGTCTCAAATATAAAATATCCTGCGGGCATCAAAAGCCCTGCCAGTATGACAGCGGGAAACGGCTTCTTCCAGCGGGCGATCAAAAGCGCGGCGACAAGCGCCATTGCCCCTTTGATCAGAAATGTCGGCCCCGCATACAGGGCGCTACCCAATATCAGGTCCGCAAGGCCGCTGCCTATGGCAGCCGCAAGAACACCCCAGGGAGAACCCAGCAGGAACGCACAGAGGTATACGCCGACGTCGCCAAGGTTAATGTACGCGCCCGCTACGCCCGGGATAGGAAAGTACGTCACAACTGTCAATATGACGACGACTGCCGCTAAGACGCCCGAAAGTGCCAGACGGTTGATCGGCTTTTGCGTGTTCAAAGTATTGTCCTCCCTAAAATTCCTTTTGAATGTTATATCATTTCCCATTATTCTGGTCAAGTATTAGTGATATAGAAAATATAGATTCATCATTACTTTTGGAGAATACTCCATAGGGTTTGGCGCATGCCTTTTAAAGAATGAAAACAGGATGCCGAGGCATCCTGCTTACTTTTATTCCTTACAGAAGTTTTTCTCTTAGTTGCAGCCGCAGGTGTCTCTGAGGCCGGTGGTGTGCCCGGTGTTGCACAGGAGCAGCAGCGCGATGATGATCCACAAATTTTCGCCGCAAACGACATTGCGGATGCTTTCGAGGAAGGGACTATCGTCGCAGAGCAGGACCAACAGGATGATAATCCACCACCAGTTGTTAAAGTTGTTATCGCAGCAGCCAGAGTTGAACAAGCCCATACAAAAAGCCTCCTTGTTTTTTGAGCGATTGGCGTTGGTTCGACGCCGATGGTATATAGTACGCAGAGCCGCAAAAATTGGTTACAAAGGCGAATAACTCTGTTTTTTCAATTTCTTTGCGGGCTTAAAAGCGCCGCGGCATTCATGTTTTATGTCCGCCGTGGTATACTGGTTTCAAACGGCCGGGCGCAAAGGGCGCCGGAATGGCCGGAAAGGAAACAACATGAAGCATTACAGGCTCGAAATCGAAGGCATGGGCTGTGCCCATTGCGTGCGCAGCGTCACAGAGGCGCTTACGGACATAAAAGCTGCCGTAAACGACGTGCAGGTGGGCAGCGCAGACGTTCTCTGGGACGGCGATACGGCAGCGCTTGAGGCCGCTATATCGGAAGCGGGCTTCGAAGTAAAGTCCATCGCGGTACTTTAAACATATGCGGATTATGGTTGGGATGTCCGGCGGGGTGGATTCCGCCGTTGCGGCTCTGTTGTTAAAGCAGCAGGGCCATGAAGTCGTGGGCGTATTTATGAAGAACTGGGAAGAGGAAGGGGAGGACGGCGTCTGCACTGCAGCCGAGGACTATGAGGATGTCCGCCGCGTGGCGGACAAAATCGGCATTCCTTATTACACGGTGAATTTCGCGAAAGAGTATAAGGAGCGCGTGTTTTCCTACTTCCTTTCCGAATATCGCATGGGCCGCACGCCCAACCCGGATGTGCTGTGCAACTCGGAAATCAAATTCAAGGCGTTTTTGGAGCTTTCCCGCACGGCGGATATGGAGTATCTTGCGACGGGGCATTATGCGCGCACGGAGCGAAATGGAAGCAGCGTCCGCCTGCTGCGGGCATTCGATCAAAATAAGGACCAGACATATTTCTTAGCCGGGCTCACGCAGCAGCAGCTTTTCAATGCCATGTTCCCAATCGGGGAACTTCAAAAGGGCGAGGTGCGGCGCATTGCACGGGAATTTAATTTGGCGAACGCGGAAAAAAAGGACAGCACCGGCGTCTGCTTTATCGGCGAGCGCAACTTCAAACAGTTTTTGATGCAGTTTCTGCCCGCGCAGCCCGGGGATATGGTGGATTTATCCGGCCGCGTCATCGGCCGCCACGACGGGCTGATGTACTATACTTTGGGCCAGCGAAAGGGCCTGGGTATCGGCGGCAGGAAGGAAGGCTCGGGCGAAAGCTGGTTCGTCATAGGCAAGGACTTAGAGCGTAACCTCCTTATCGTACAGCAGGGCGAGCAGGAGGAGCTATTTTCCACCGCGCTTTCCTGCAGCCATGTCAACTGGATCGCGGGTTCCCCGCCTTCCAATCGGTTTTCATGTACGGCGAAGTTCCGTTACCGCCAGCCGGACCAGCGGGTGGAAGTTGCCGTTGTGGATGAAGGAGCGCATGTTAAGTTTCTGGAGTCGCAGCGGGCGGTTACGCCGGGCCAGTGGGCGGTGTTCTATGACGGGGAGGAATGCCTTGGCGGCGGCCCCATCGACAAAGTCATCCCCCAAAAGCCGTTTGCGGCGCCGGAGCGGCTTTTGGTATAAGCGCGCCTTTTTAAAGCGGAAGAATTCTTTCAACAGCGAATTGCGCTTTATACAAGAATCCCCTTGCGCGTGCGGACTGATATGTTAAAATATCAGCAGAGCATGGAGGAATCTGTGCAAATGATTTGGTCTTGTTATAAGAATTATTTATCAATACGGCAGGAGGAATGGATATGGCAAAGAAAACCATACAGGACATCGATGTAAAGGGCAAGCGCGCGTTGGTACGCGTGGACTTCAACGTTCCCTTGGACGCGGAAGGCAACGTAGCGGATGACAAACGCATCGTGGCGGCGCTCCCTTCCGTGAAATATCTGCTTGAACAGGGCGCAAAGGTCATACTCTGCTCTCACCTCGGCCGCCCCAAGGGCAAGCCGGACCCCGCGTATTCCCTACGCCCCGTGGCGAACAAGCTTGCCTCCCGCCTGCCCGGCGTAAAAGTCACGTTTGCCGAGGACGTCATAGGCGAGAGCGCCAAGGCCGCCATCGCCGCAATGAAGGACGGCGAAGTCGTGCTGCTTGAAAACGTCCGCTTTCACAAGGAAGAGACGGACAATGATCCCGAATTTTCCCGCCAGCTTGCCTCTTTGGCGGATATCTTCGTATCCGATGCGTTTGGCACCGTGCACCGCGCGCACGCTTCCACCGCGGGCGTGGCGGCCTACCTCCCCGCTGTGGCCGGCTTCCTCATTGGCAAGGAGCTTTCCATCATGGGCGAAGCGCTCGAAAACCCTGTGCGCCCGTTCGTCGCGATCTTAGGCGGCGCAAAGGTCGCGGATAAGATCGGCGTCATCACCAACCTGTTGAACAAATGCGACAGCCTCATCATCGGCGGCGGCATGATGTTCACATTCTATAAGGCGATGGGCTATGAAATCGGCACGTCGCTGCTGGATACTGAAAGCATCGACTTGGCAAAGGACCTCATGGCGCAGGCAAAGGAAAAGGGCGTCAGCCTGCTGCTGCCCGTCGATACCGTGGTCGCCACCGCGTTCGCCGCGGACGCTGAGCACCAGACCGTAAAGGCGGACGCCATACCCGAAGGCTGGATGGGCCTTGATATCGGGCCGGAAAGCGCGAAGATTTTTGCGGAGACCATCAGGGCCGCAAAGACCGTCATCTGGAATGGGCCTATGGGCGTGTTCGAGTTCCCCGCGTTCGCTGAAGGCACCAAAGCTGTGGCGCAGGCCTGCGCGGATTGCGACGGCACCACCATCATCGGCGGCGGCGACTCCGCATCCGCCGTGAAGAAGCTCGGCTTTGCCTCCCAAATGACGCATATTTCCACCGGCGGCGGCGCTTCGCTTGAATTCCTCGAAGGCAAGGTACTGCCCGGCGTGGCTGCGCTCAACGATAAGTAAGATTAATGACAGGGGGCGCCGCCCCCTGTAACCCCCGCTTCTTTTCTTTCCACGAAAGAAAAGAAGCAAAAGAAAGCGTAAGGGATTCCAAAGGGACGTGTCCCTTTGGCGGGGTTTGGGGCAGAGCCCCAATGTCCGCCTAATCAATTTTTAGGAGGAAACTACTACATGCGCAAACCCATCATCGCAGGCAACTGGAAAATGAACATGACGCCCGACGAGGCGAAGGCACTTGTAAAAGAACTCATCCCCTTGGTCAAGGACGCGAAGGCGGAAGTCGTCGTCTGCCCGCCGTATGTTGACCTTGCCGTCGTGCAGTCGCTGATCGCGGGCACCAACATTAAGCTTGGCTCACAGAGCATTCACTGGGCGGCAAAGGGGGCGTTCACCGGCGAAGTCAGCGCCGATATGCTCAAGGCGTTTGGCGTGAGCTATGCCATTATCGGTCACAGCGAGCGCAGGCAGTACTTCGGTGAGACGGATGAAAGCGTCAATGCGCGCGCCAAGGCGGCGATCGCGGCGGGCATCACGCCCATCATCTGCGTGGGCGAGTCGCTTTCTCAGCGCGAAGCGGGCGAGACCGACGCGTTCGTTTCCGGCCAGACCGTGGCGGCGTTAAAGGATATCGATGCTGCGGACGCAGAGAAGCTCGTTATCGCCTATGAACCCATCTGGGCCATCGGTACCGGCAAGACGGCCACGAACGAGCAGGCAAACGAAACCATAGGCGTCGTGCGTGCGGCGGTAGCCAAAGTGTACGGCAAAGAAACCGCCGAAAAGGTGCGCATCCAGTACGGCGGCAGCATGAACCCCAAGAACGCAACGGAACTGATGGCCATGCCTGAGATCGACGGCGGCCTTATCGGCGGCGCGAGCCTGAAGGCCGAGGATTTCTCCAAGGTCGTCAATTATTGAGGTACACATGAAAGCAGTTACCGCTTTAATCATACTCGATGGCTTTGGTTGCCGAAAGGAAACTCAAGGCAACGCCATCGCGGCCGACGGCGTCAAAAATGTAATGACGCTGTGGGATGAATACCCGCATACCCGCATCGGCGCAAGCGGCATGGATGTTGGTCTGCCCGAAGGGCAGATGGGCAACTCCGAGGTCGGGCACCTCAACATCGGCGCAGGCCGTATCGTGTACCAGGAGTTCACCCGCATCAGTAAATCCATTACCGACGGCGATTTCTTTGATAACGCCGCATTTTACGCCGCAATCGAAAACTGCCGCAGGCACAATTCAGCTCTGCACCTCTTAGGCCTTTGCTCGGATGGCGGCGTACACAGCCATTTGACGCACCTGTACGCGCTTGTAAAGCTGGCGCGGGATAAGGGGCTGACCCGCGTATTCATTCACTGCTTTATGGACGGGCGTGACGTTCCCCCGGACAGCGGCAAGGGCTTTATTGAGCAGCTGGAGCAGGAATTAAAGGAGCTTGGCTGCGGCAAGATCGCGACGGTGATGGGCCGCTACTACGCTATGGACCGCGACAACCGCTACGAGCGTGTGCAGAAGGCGTATGACGCCATGGTACTTGGCGCCGGCGTTGCCGTGGGCAGCGCAGTTTCCGCCATGGAGCGCTCGTATGAAGCGGGCGTGATGGATGAGTTCGTTATCCCCGCCGTGATTACGGAGAACGGGCTGCCGGTCGCTACCCTATCCGCAAACGACAGCGTGATTTTCTACAACTTCCGCCCGGACCGCGCGCGTGAAATCACCCGTGCGCTTATTATGCCGGAGTTTGACGGGTTTGCCCGCACGCTGTTCCCGCTCTACTATGTGACGATGACGCAGTACGACAAGACGTTCGGGCCACACGTCAATGTGGCGTACCACCCGGTGGCGTTGACCAACACCATGGGCGAATATTTGGCGAAGCTCGGCAGAACCCAGCTTCGCATTGCGGAAACGGAAAAGTACGCGCATGTGACGTTCTTCTTTAACGGCGGCGTGGAGCAGCCCTATACCGGCGAGGACCGGGCGCTTATTCCGTCCCCAAAGGTCGCCACATACGATTTACAGCCCGAAATGAGCGCGTATGAGGTTGCGGAGGAAGCGGTCAAACGTGTCAAGAGCGGCGCGTACGACCTCATGATACTCAACTTTGCCAACCCCGATATGGTGGGCCACACCGGCATTATGGAGGCCGCTATGGCCGCCGTGCACGCGGTGGACGCCTGCGTCAAGCAGGTGGTGGACGCCATACTCGAAGTCGGCGGGCGCTGCATCATTACGGCGGACCACGGCAATGCGGAAATGATGATCGACCCCGAAACGGGCGGCCCCTTCACCGCGCACACAACCAGCCTCGTCCCCTGCATCTTAGTGGACCCGGAGAAAAAGCACGTCAAACTGCGCGACGGCGGCAGGCTCTCTGACCTTTCCCCGACGCTATTAGCGCTTATGGGCGTGCCCGTGCCCGAAGATATGACGGGCAAAAGCCTGGTGGAAGTATAAAAATTCGCTGATGGTCCTATGGACCATCAGCGAGGATTACAGGAACAACCTGTCCTACGGCACGGGCGGTTGTTCCTGCAAGGAAGGCCTTGCGTCGCAAGGCCTTCCGCCGCCACCGCACATGTCGCTGGCGGCGATCGGAAGCCTCCGGGGCGGCGGTCTCAAACCCCAAGGGGATGTTTCAACAGACTAAACCGCTGATAGAGCCTTGTGGGTTTTATCAGCGGTCTTTTTATGGCAGAAGGATTCCGTCTGCCGTATAGGCGTTCTTAAGGAATGGGTTTGGGGAAACGCAGTTTCCCCATAGAAAAAAATAATCGTCGGCGCTGCAAGCGCCGATATTTTATTGGCTGCTGGCTGATCTATTCCATATATTCTGCAAGTTTTGCTTGCTTTGGCCTGTCCGGCGTGATAGAATGATTTCTGCAGTCATGGATGGAGGTATGTTTTGATGGATGTCCCTCGTTTGATCATTACCATCATTTTGCTCATAGTTTCTGTTGTGCTTATTGTTGTGGTGCTGATGCAGCAGGCAAAGACTTCGGGTCTTGGCGCGGCGTTCGGCGGAGAGAGCTCTTCCCTTTCCTTAAAGGGCAAGGCCGCCACCAAGGAAGCAAAGCTCCAGAAGCTGACCAAAATACTCGCCATCGCAATGGGCGTCCTCGCGATCCTCATGGTGGCGTTGCCGTCGGCATAACGCTTACGGCGCCAAAGTTGGAATGTGAAAAACGGCACGCGCTGCGTGGCGTTTTTTCTATTTTGGCGTCATCGGCGTCTTGGCGGAGGCCTCTCGTTTTTGACTGATTGCCCCGCTATCGGGTTGAAGCGGTGCAAGAACGGGTACGATAAAAACAGAATGGCTGCTAAGGAGCAGCAAAAGGAAAGTATAAGGTAAATATAAGGATTATGCAGGAACAGATTATACAGGCGCTGACGGCGGCGGGCAAACCCCTTTCCCCCGAAGCGCTGATGGAACAATTTCAGGAACACAAAGAGGAGGCGCAGGCTGCGGTTACCGAGCTGTTGCAAAAAGGTCGCATCCTGCTCACCAGAAAACGCAAGCTTGCCCTGCCCGAACACACCGGGCTTGCGGCGGGCAGAATACAGGGGCACTCCCGTGGGTTCGGCTTTTTTGTGCCGCAGGCGGGCGGGCAGGACGCGTTTGTGCCCGCGGACGCTATGCACGGCGCCATGCACGGAGATACCGTGTGGGTGCGCTATACGGATCAGTTCAGCCGCAACGGCTCGCCGGAAGCGGAGGTAACGCTCATCGCCCAGCGCGCGTTTACGCAGATCGTAGGGACGTTTGAGCAGGATGCGCGCATGAGCGGCTATGTGGTGCCGGATGAGGCGCGCGTGTCCATAGACCTTTTTATCCCCCGGGACCGCACCATGAAGGCGAAGCCGGGCGACAAGGTCGTTGCGGAAATACTCGAATACCCGGACGGCAGGCGGCCGATGCTTGGCGCCGTGACGGAAATACTCGGCAACAAGGACGATGCGGGTACCGACGTGCTCTCCATCATACGCCAGTTCCAGCTGCCTGAGACGTTCACGAAAAGCGCCTCGCGCCAGGCAAGGCAAATCGGCAAGGAAGTCGCGCAGGATGAATTCATAACCCGCGAAAACCTGACCGAAAAGATGATATTCACCATAGACGGAGCGGACGCCAAGGACTTTGACGACGCCATCAGCCTGGAACGGCTATCAAACGGTAACCTGTACCTCGGCGTGCATATTGCGGATGTCTCGCACTATGTGAAGGAAGGAAGCGCCTTAGATCGGGACGCTTTGCAGCGCGGCACCAGTGTATACTTGACGGACCGCGTTATCCCCATGCTACCCGAGGAACTATCGAACGGCATCTGCTCGTTAAACCCCAACGTGGACAGGCTGACGCTCTCCTGCTTTATGGAGATTGACAGCGCGGGCAAGGTGCTGCGGCACAGGCTCGCGGAAACCGTTATCCGCTCCAAGTACCGCCTGGTGTATGAGGATATCACAAAGCTGTTGCAGGGCGACGCCGCGCAGCAGAAAAAGTATGCGGAAATCGTGCCCATGCTGCGGGAGCTGGAGACGCTCTGCGGCGTGCTGAACACGCGCAGGGTCAAGCGCGGCAGCATCGATTTTGATCTCGCGGAAGCGAGCATCAAATTGGACTCGAAGGGCAGACCAACCGGCATCGAAAAAGCGGAGCGGGGCATCGCTAACCGCATTATCGAAGAATGCATGCTGCTCGCCAACGAAACCGTAGCCCAGCACATGTACGATCTCAAAGCGCCGTTCCTCTACCGCGTGCACGAAGCGCCGGATAAGGAGAAGCTGACTGAGCTCAACGCGTTCTTGCAGACGCTTGGTTACGGCATACGGAACATTAAGGATGTGCAGCCCCGCGCCATCCAGAAGGTGCTGGATCTTGCGCAAGGCACGCCGGAGGAGAACGTGGTAAGTAAGGTGGTCTTGCGCGCCATGCAGAAGGCGCGCTACGCTGAACTCTGCCTGGGGCATTTCGGCTTAGCTGCGCAGCGCTACTGCCACTTTACCTCCCCCATACGGCGGTATCCGGATTTGATCGGCCACCGCATCATCAAAATGATGCTGCACGGCGAGCTCAACGAAAAGCAGGCGAACAAGCTCAACGATTCCATGCATGAAATTGCGGAGCACACAAGCCGGAGGGAGCGCGTTGCCATGGAGGCGGAGCGCGCCGTGGATGATCTGAAGAAGTGCGAATACATGAAGGGACGCATCGGCGAAAGTTTCAACGGTGTCATCGCAGGCGTGGTGTCCTTCGGTTTTTTCGTCGAGCTGGGCAATACGGTAGAAGGGCTGGTTCGCGCCAGCACGCTCGATGACGATTATTACGTCTTCGATGAAAAAGGCTATCGTATGGTAGGCCGCAGCCACGGGCGGGTTTACCGGCTCGGCGATACGGTTTCGGTCCGCGTGGCGGCGGTGCATATGGATACGCGAAACATTGATTTTGAACTGGAACGGACATAACAGTTCATTAACAGAAAATAAGATCGCCCCGGCCAACGGCAAGGTCGGGGCGAATTTTATAGGGAGCGTAGTAGAGGGCACTATTTCAGAAATGAGATAAACGGCAAGACGTAGTTGATAAAGGTGATAAAGGATAATGTTGACCTGCGCCATAACGAAGACATACAATGGCTTCAGAGTTATTATAAAACACAGATGAACCGGAATTTGTCGAAGACCAGTGGAGAATAACCGCAAATGTTGATAACGCAACTGCACAATCCAATGGGTGCTCCTGCAGGTTGCAAGACTGAAAGGTGAATTCATGGAACGATTTTTACCGGAATGTATCAGCCAAATCCTAGGTGAACGGAGCGGTGCTGTGGATTCAATCGGAAAGTCCGATTCTGAGATAGTTCTGTTTGACGACGTTGTCTTGAAAATGGAAAAGCAGAGAGAAGAGTCCGACAATGAGTACAGGATGCTGCATTGGTTGAAGGGCAGGCTTCCGGTTCCCGAGGTAATTGCAGCCGAAACGCTGAATGGATTCAATTATTTGCTCATGTCAAGGGTCGGCGGAGTGATGGCTTGCGATGAATCCTGTTTGAAGCAGCCTGAAACGCTGATCCGCCTATTGGCGGAAGGATTAAAAATAATGTGGGCGGTTGATATTTCCCATTGTCCAAGTCTCAATAATCTCGAAAATAAACTTGAGCTTGCAAGATATCGGGTTGAAAACAATCTGTGTGATGCTGATGATGCCGAACTGGGAACATTCGGAGAGAATGGTTTTAAAGATCCAGAAGATTTGCTTATTTGGTTGATCAAAAACAAGCCAGATGAACAATATGTTCTCTCTCATGGAGACTATTGTATGCCAAATATCTTTGTGGACAATGGTCGCATAAGCGGATTCATCGATCTGGGTCGAGCCGGCATCGCAGATAAATGGCAGGACGTTGCTTTATGCATCAGAAGCATCGAACACAATTTAGGAACGAACGGCGCATACATCGAACAACTGCTCAATGAACTGGACATGGAACCCGATCTGGGGAAAATACGATACTATATTTTGCTGGATGAGTTGTTTTAGGATACATCGCCGCTTGCTATTCCAATTTACCGGGAACATAATGAGCATAATCTATATAAAGAAACTCTCCAAGCGATATCGCTTGGAGAGTTGTTGCATGATAGGGAATGAAGCGATCTTGTTACGCCATCAGTTCCAGCACGGCTTCCGCGTACCCCGCCGGATCGTCGGGGAGTATCCCTTCCAAAAGCTGCGCCTGCGCGTAGAGGATTTCGGCGTAGCGTTTGAGCTGGTCCTTGTCCTCTTCCTGCAGCTTAATAAGCTTCGCAAATACGGGGTGCTCGGGGTTCAGCTCCAGCACGCGCTCGGCTTTTACGTTGTGGTCGCCGGGCATGTTGCTTAAAACCTTCTCCATCTCCAGCGAAAGCGCCCCATCCGCGGCGAGGCAGACCGCGTGCTTTTTCAGGCGGGAAGAAACGCGCACGGCTTTTACTTTTTCTGAAAGGTTGCCTGTGAGCTCGTCCAGCAGCGTCTTGTATGCGGTATTCTGCTCTTCCGCCGCCTTCTTCTGCTCCTCGTCGCCCAAATCCAGATCGCCCGCGGCGATGGACTGGAAGGGCTTTTCTGTGTACTTGTTGAGCATTTGCAGCGCAAACTCGTCCACGTCGTCGGTCAAAAACAGCACGTCGTAGTGGAGTTCCTTCAGGCGGTCCAACTGCGGCAGCTTTTCAATGCGCGCAACGGAAGCGCCGCTTGCAAAATAGATGGCTTTCTGCCCCTCGGGCATGGCGTCCACATATTCCTTCAAGGTGACAAGCTTGTTCTGCTCCATGGAATGGAACAGCAGTAAATCCTCCAAAACTGCACGGTTCTGGCCGTAGCCGCTGTATACGCCGTACTTTAACTGCAGGCCGAATGCCTTCCACAGCTTTTCATACTGCTCGCGCTCATCCTTGAGCATGGAGGCAAGCTCGTGCTTAATCTTCTTTTCGATGTTGGTCGCGATGACCTTCAATTGCCGGTCGTGCTGCAACAGTTCCCGGGAAATATTCAGGGAAAGGTCCGGCGAGTCCACAAGGCCGCGCACAAAGCTGAAATAATCCGGCAGCAGGTCCGCGCATTTGTCCATGATCAGCACGCCGTTGGAATAAAGCTGCAGGCCCTTTTCAAACTCCTTGGTGTAATAGTCGTACGGCGCGCGAGAGGGAAAGAACAGCAGCGTATGATAGCTGACGGCGCCCTCCACACTGGCGTGCACGGTCTTTAACGGCTTTTCAAAGTCGTAGAACTTATCCTGATAAAATTGCTCGTATTCCGCTTCGGTCAACTCCGACTTGCTGCGCTTCCACAGCGGGATCATGGAGTTGATGGTCTCAATTTCCGTATAGGATTCATACTCCTTGTCCGACCCTTCCTTCAGGCGGCTCTTCTCTACCTCCATGCGGATGGGGTAGCGGATATAGTCGGAGTATTTTTTGATGAGAGAGCGCAGGCGGTACGCGTCCAAGTACTCGCTGTACTTTTCGTCCTCCGTATCCTCTTTGAGCTCAAGCAATATTTCGGTGCCGAAGCCGTCCTTGGGAGCGGGCGATATGGTAAAGCCTTCAGCGCCTTCACTCTGCCACTGCCAGGCTTCGTCGCTGCCGTAGGCGCGGCTCGTCACGGTGACGCGCTTTGAAACCATGAATGCGGAATAGAACCCCACGCCGAACTGGCCGATGATCTCCGCGTCCTTTGCGGCGTCCTCCGCGCGGAATTTCAGCGTGCCGCTTTCCGCTATGGTGCCAAGATTCGTCGTTAGTTCGTCCCTGGTCATGCCGCAGCCGTTGTCCGTGAGCTTTAAGGTATTTGCACCTTTATCGGCTTCGATGAGGATAAAGAAATCCTCCTTCGCAAGGCCGGTGTTGCCCGCGCTCAAATCCCGGTAATAGAGCTTGTCTATCGCGTCGCTTGCGTTGCTTACTAGTTCCCGCAGGAAGATTTCCTTGTGCGTATAGATGGAGTTGATCATTAGATCCAGAAGTCGTTTTGATTCTGCCTGAAACGGTTGAAGTGCCATCGCTCAATTCACCCTTTTTCGTGGATTAGCACTCATAGTTTGTGAGTGCTAAAAAAATTATAGCGCAGCGCGTTTTAAAATGCAAACCCGGGAATGTGAGAAATATGTAAAAAGGCAGCGCCATAAGTTTACACCACGGATACAGTGTGTAAATAACCTGCTAAAGGATCCAAGGTATCGGCGCTT
>JAEYHP010000031.1 GCA_023409435.1 Bacillota bacterium
CCTGTTAAGTGCAGGATTTCCCGCAGAAGATGCAAAAGCATGATATTCGATTCGATTTCCATGCTTACCGGGTCCCCGTTGATCTGGCAACGCAGCGTTGTAATCATCTTAGCCTCCGTTCAAGCAGGTCGGAAAAAAGCTCCTGTGCGACGGCCAGCCGGTACTCCGCGTTGCCGCGTAGGTCGCTGATGGGCCGTAACTCCTCGCTAAGCAGTTGCACCGAATGCCGTATGACATCCTGCCGCAGGCTTTGTCCCCTCAAAAACGCTTCAGAGCCCCTTGCGCGCATGGGGGTAGGGGCGACGGAACCCAGCGCAACCGCGATATCGGTTACGATATCTCCATCCATTTCCAGGCATATCGCAAGTGATACAATGGATATCGCCAGCGCGTTGCGCTTTCCCAGTTTCACAAACGCCGAATTCCCCAACCGAGGCGCGATATGGATACGGGTGATCAATTCCCCGGGTTCCAGGGCCGTTGCGGCATACCCCCGGAAGAACTCTGCGATGGGCAGCGTGCGATAACCCTTCGCTTTTTCCAAAGTAAGCTCCGCGTCCAGCGCGAGCAGCGCCACAGCCCCGTCCGAGGCGGGAGAGCCTGAGGAGACGTTGCCCGCAATGGTGCCGCGGTTGCGTATCTGCGGCCCGCCCACCTGTGCGGCAGCCTGGGAAAGGCATGCATAGGGCGTACCGAGGAATCTGTCCTCCAAGTGCGAGAAGGTGACGGCGCCGCCGACCGTAACGCCCCGGTCCGTCTGGTTGATGCGTGCAAGTTCAGGTATGCCGGTAATATCGACTATGGTCTGCTTCACGATCTTGCCGCGCTTGACATTGACAAGCAGGTCCGTACACCCGGCCGCGGGCAGGGCGTCGCGCGCGGCGAGCAGCCCAAGCGCGTGTTCGAGCGTTTGGGGGCTGTATACGTCCAACTTTAATCCCACCCTTCCGTCAGGTACTTGGGAATGGAGTTGAATTTAGTAAGATAGCTGCCGTCCGGGAACCCGGCGTATTCGCTCATGACCATGTAATAGTTGCCGTTTTCGTAGACAAACGGCATTTCATACACCATGCCGGGGAGCCGTGCCGCCTGCGAAAAAACCGCTATGCCGCTCCTGTTGTCCGCCATGCGCAGGGAAAGGAAGTTGATAAAAAACGGCGTAAGGTATGGGTAGGAGCGTTCCTTTTCAAACGCCGCTATAAAATCCTCCCGGCTGATGCTTTCACGGTACTCCTCGGTCAGATAGGCATAAATCTTTTCCGGCTGATCGTAATGGTAATCCACCAATTCGGCAAACGCCTGCACGCGCCCAAGCGCCGCCGCTTCGGAAGGAAAGCTGTAAGTTTTTGCCGCAAATGCAGCGGCGCACAGCAGCGCCGCTGCCAGCGTAAAAAGTAGCGCCTTTTTCATCGTTCCATCCTTGCATATGGTTTCGTATAGGCACTGGGGAACTCCGCTTTCTTGGATACGCCGATCAGCACCAAAATAGTAAGCACATACGGGAGCATCAGAAGAAACTGGTTGGGGATCTGTACGCCCACAGCCTGCAGCCGCATCTGGAGCGCGCTCGCAAAGCCGAAAAGCAGCGCGCCCCACATAGCGCGCGCCGGCTGCCAGCGCGCAAACACCACCACTGCCACCGCGATAAACCCGCGCCCCGTAATCATAGTATCGGTAAAAGAATTCATGTACGCCACGGACATGAACGCGCCCCCCAGTCCCGCAAACGCCCCGCCGATCAATACCGCGAAATAGCGGACGCGCGAGACGTTTATGCCCTTGGAATCCGCGGCGCGCGGGTTCTCGCCCACCGCCTTGACATTGAGCCCGAACACCGTTGCGTGAAGCACAAACCCAGTCAAAAGCACAAGCAGGAAAGCAAAATATACCAGCAGGTTGTGGTCAAACAGCGCGGGCCCCAGAATGGGGATATCGATCAGGAGCGGTATTTTTATGGAAGCCATTGCCGTTACCTGCGGCGGAAGGCTTTTGATGCCGAATATCGTACGGTAAACGTATGCGGCAAGCCCCACGCCCAGTATGGTCATGGCGGTTCCGGCAATCACCTGGTTGGTGCGCATCGTAACGGAAAGCCACGCCATGATCAGGGAATAAAGCATTGCACACAATATGGCCAAAAGCAGGCCTATCAGGAGGCTGTTGGTGAAATAAGCGCCTATGAACGCCGCGGCCGCGCCTATCGTCATGGTGCCCTCCAGACCAAGGTTCAGAATGCCCGCGCGCTGCGTATAGATTTCGCCGAGCGCCGCGATAAGTATGGGCGTAGCCAGCCGGACCGTCGCCGCCATTACGCTCGCCAGGAACCCGGCGGTCAAAATGCTGTCTAACATGCCTTTTTCCTCCCGATCCGTTTCAATGCCGCCCGAATACTCTCCAGCCGGAATGTCTCACGCGTGATGACGAATATGATGACAAGCCCTTCTATGATATCCACCAGCGAATAAGGAATATTCGTCATGCGCTGCATCGTGTTGCCTCCTGTCAGGAGCGCCGCAAAAAAGAACGCCGAGACCGCGATGCCCAGCGGATTGAGCGCGCCCAAAAGCGCGATTACGATCGCAATGCTGCCATAACCGCTTGCAAGCTCCGTCATCAGGCGGTAATGCACGCCGTAAACCTCATTCCATCCCGCAATGCCCGCAAAGCCGCCGGAAAGCGCCATGGCGATCAGCATGGTCTTTTTGGCGTCTATCCCGGCATAACGGGATACCTGCTCGCCCTGGCCCATCAATTCTATGCGGAAGCCCAGCGTTGAACGCCAGAACAGCAACATGAGCCCCAGCAGGATAAAGGCAATAAATATGCCCGTATGCATGCGCTCATCCGGATGAAACAGGCCGAGGCGCACGTTTTCTCCGACCAAAGGCGTCTGAGGAAAGCCGAACCCGTTTGGGTCCATCATGGGGCCGTACACAAGATACGCCAGCAGGTAGGTGGCGATATAGTTGAGCATCAGCGTGGTGATGACCTCGTTGGCATTGAACCTTGTTTTGAGCCAGCCCGCGAGCCCGCCCCAAAGCCCGCCGCCCAGAAACGCCATCACAAAAGAGACCGGCAGCAAAAGCCATGCGGGCAGCCTGAAATAAAGCCCCACCGCGATGCCGAATATCGCGCCGATTGTAAACTGGCCGTCGCCGCCGATATTCCAGATCTGGTTCTTAAAGGCGATGGAGGTGCCCAGCGCCATCATAAAGAGCGGAACAGCCTTCACTACGGTTTCGGAAAGCTTGTGGGAGGAACCGAACGCGCCTTCCAGCATTAGCCGGTAAGCCTCCAGCGGGTTGCTTCCAGAAAAAAGAATCAGCGCCGCTCCTATCGCGAGCGCGATGAGTATAGTCATCAGGGAAGGAACAATTCCGTTCAGGAGACGTGCCGCTTTAGTTCGCATGTCCGTTCGCCTCCTGCTTCTTTCCCATCATCAGCATGCCGATTTCCTCCACGCTTGCGCCGCGCGGAAGGATGCCCATCAGCCTGCCTCCGTAAATGACGGCGATCCGGTCGGAAAGCTGCAAAATTTCCTCCAGGTCCGACGAAATCAGCAACACCGCCGCACCGTTGTTGCGCGCGTCCATCAGGCGCTTACGGATGTATTCGGTTGCGCCTATATCCAGGCCGCGGGTGGGCTGCGCGCCGATCAGCAGCCTGGGATGGCTGGAAAGCTCGCGCGAGAGAATGACCTTTTGCTGGTTGCCGCCGGACAGGTCCTTTGCAAGGTCCTCGCAGGAATTCGCCTTAATGTTGAATTCCGCAAGCATGCCTTGCGCATTTTTACGGATCGCGCTCCTGTTCAGAAGCCTGTGCCTGGCGAACGGGCTTTGATTGTAATTTTTGATGATCAGATTTCTGGCGATGGAGAACCCCATCGCAAGGCCGGTCCGCTGCCTGTCTTCCGGAATATGCGCGACGCCCTTGCGGATGTAATACAGGGGCGGCCTGTTTTCCACGCGCTCGCCCAGGATGGAGAAGCCGCCTTTTATACACCGGTTAAGGCCGGTCAAAACCTCCGCAAGCTCCTTTTGCCCGTTGCCGTCCACTCCGGCAAGCCCTACGATTTCGCCGCTTTGTACGGTCAGACTAAAGTCGGACAGTGCGGGAAAGCCTTTGCTGTTCTGCGCGCAAAGCCCCACGGTTTCAAGCACCGTTTCCCCTTGGGCGCGCTCATTGGCTGTAAAATCAAACAGCACGTCCCTTCCCACCATCATGCGGGAGAGCTGCTCCCTTGTCGTATCCTTTGTAACGTCCATGGAGCCTACGAGCCTGCCGTCGCGCAGCACAGTAACCTCATCCACGACCGAAAGAATTTCTTCCAGCTTGTGCGTAATGAGTATGATGGACTTTCCGTCGCTGCGCATGCCGCGCAGGATATCGAAAAGTTCCGCGGCCTCCTTGGGGTAAGCACCGCCGTAGGTTCATCCAGTATTAGTATCTCCGCACCCTGATAAATGGTGGAGAGGATTTCCACGCGCTGCTGCTCGCCCACGGAAAGCTGCCATATCTTTGATGAGGGATCCACCCCCAGATGATATTTTTCTGAAAGCGCAGTCAATTTTTTCTCCACCGTTTTGGCGTCCAGCAGTATGCCCCGGCTGGATTTCCGGCCCAGCATCATATTCTGCGTAACCGTAAATGGGCGCACAAGCATGAAGTGCTGATGCACCATCCCCACTCCCAGCGCGATCGCCTTTTGCGGCGAGGAGATATCCTGCAATTGTCCATTTATATAGATACATCCTTCCTCCTGCCTGTACAGGCCGTAAAGGATGTTCATTAGCGTCGTCTTCCCTGCGCCGTTTTCCCCAAGAAGCCCGTGTATGGAACCGGCCTTGAGTTTGAAATCCACATTGTCGTTCGCCCTGCAGCCGCCGAACACCTTAGTGATGCCGCGCATTTCCACCGCATACTCGCCCATAATCCCCCTCCCATCGGGTAAGTCAGGAGGCCGGAAGCCGCCCCTCATTTTAGGGCGGCCTCCGGCTTTCTTGTTTTACTGCGCTTCAAAATCGGGCATTTCAACTTTGCCCGCCACCAGGTCTTCATACGTTTTCTGTACAAGCTCCTTGACGTCCTCGGGCACCTGATCGCTCAGCTTGCCGTAATCTGCATAAGTCAGGCCGCCGTTTTCCGGCGTGATCCAATAAAATTTCTCTTCGCGGTTGGTAAAATTATCGTTGAGAATATGGTCGATAATGTTCTTGATGACCGACTTCCATTCATACACAACGCCGGAAAGCACGTTGTCGGGCGCGAGTTTGCTTTGATTCGCAACGTTGCCCAGCACCAGCTTGCCCTTTTCCTTTGCGGCTTCCACCACGCCAAGGCCGATGCCGTCGCCGGAGTGCCAGATGATATCCACGCCGGAATCATACATGGAGATGGCCGCTTCCTTGGCGCCCGCGGAATCCGTCCAGTCGCCGGTATATACTTCCTGTATTTCGATGGTGGGGTTGATCTGTTTGGCCGCATACTTATAGGCTTCGTGTCCGCGGAATATCTCCGAAACGTTACCGCCGCCGATCACGCCGATTTTGCCTGTCTTGGTCATGGAAGCGGCAGTACGCCCATCAGGTAGCCGCCGGACTGCAGATGCACGTCATACACGCAGGTGTTCTTGAGCGTTTTGTAACCGGTGCCCAGGCAGAACAGCGTATCCGGATACTTTTCCGCAACTTTGATGATGGGCTCCATGAACTGAAAGCCATGACCGAATATCACATCATACTTTTCGCTGGCAAAGTCCATCAGCGCGGGCTCGATATCCGCAACCTCATAGACTTCCTCCACGACCTTGACTTCCATCTTGTCCTTGTACTCTTCCGCCACCGCCATCACGCCTTCATACATGGCCTGGTTGAAGGATACGTCGTCCGCTTTGCCGGGCAGTATCAGCGCGACTTTGAGCTTGTCCGCGCTGCCGGACGCCGTGCCACCCGTGCCGCAGCCTGTTAAGAGCAACAGTACGGCAAGCGCCATTGCGAGGATCTTCCATGTCTTCTTCTTCATTGGGGACCTCCTTCAAAATGGTGTAAATATTTGCTCCGATCGATGTGATCGAGGGAAGCCGTAAACGGCAATGATGTTTGCCATACGCCTGTTACCTCATGGATCGCAGCGCCGATCGCAGGCGCGATGGCAACCGTGGCCACCTCCGCCGCGCCCTTGACGCCCATTGGTCCGCTCTGTTCGTACATATCGACGGAAACATTCCTGATTTGCGGGACATCCATCGCTGTGGGCAATAAATAGGTGTGGAAGTCCCGGTGCAGCGCCGTGCCGGATTGATAACGGCAATCCTCCATCAGCGCGTATCCGATGCTCATGGCGATGCCGCCCTGCATTTGTCCATCCAAAGAAAGGGGATTGATGATTCGCCCCGCTTCGGTTGCCGCGAAGATATCCAAAAGCTCTGTTTTGCCTGTGAGGGGGTCCACCCTCAGTTTCACCGCCTGCGCGATAAAGGTATACATCGCGTGCGGAAACCCGGGTGTATGAAAGGATTTGGAGGATTCGGGGAACGCTGCCACAGCCGACACGGCAATTGGCCCATCCGTATGCGCGCACCGTATTTTATACGCCCCAGCGGCTTCTAGTAAGGCGTTTCCCGCAATGAACGTGGAACGGGAACCTGCGGTCGAGCCGCAGTCGTAGGTACATCGGGTATCCGCCATAACCATATGGATTTGATTAAGGGGAAGCTCCAGCGCATCCGCCGCCATGGCGGCAAGCGCGGTCATGCTTCCCTGTCCGATATCGACCAGGCCGATCTTTACGGCAACGCCATCTCCCCGCGTTTCGATTTCCACCTTTGCCGTGTCCGGTACGTTTTTGCCAAGCCCGCAGCTTAAATGCCCCGCCGCCACGCCGTAGCCGATGCACGGGTCGGTATTGCGTTCCCTTCCCCTCCACAGCGCCGAGTGTTCCACCAGTTCCAGCGCCTCGGCCATGCCCACGCAATGCTCCATGGGCTGCCCCAGCGCGCCAACGCCGCCGGGACGCAGCGCGTTTCTTTTGCGGATGGCGATGGGGTCAAGATTCAGCGCATACGCGGCCCTGCTGATCAGCGTTTCCGTGGCGAACGCGCCCTGCGGCGCGCCGAACCCGCGCATCGCATGCGCCACAGCCTTGTTGGTATACACAAGGGATACGTTCAGGCGCACGTTTTCAATTTCATAGGGGCCTGCAAAATGCTCGCTGAACAGCCCCATCACGGCCGGGCCCAGACCGGCGTAAGCCCCGGTATCGAGATAAGCGCAGCCGTCGAACGCGACGATTGTCCCGTCAGCCGCGAATCCCATTTTTACATGGATATCCGCGCCATGGCGTTTGTAGGTGGCGAGCAGGGACTCCTGCCGCGCCAGCACCAGCTTGGCCGGCCGTCCCGTCTTTTGCGTGACCAGGGCCGTGAAAAGCTGCGCCGTGTTGCCGTCCTTCCCGCCGAACCCGCCGCCCACAGTCGCGGCTCGCACATGCGCCTGTTCCTCCTTCAGACCCAGCGCGCGCATGATCATCCGCTTATCGTGGAACACATTCTGCGTTGCCGCGACTACCTGAATGGCGCCGCCCTCCATATAGGAAAAACATGCCTCAGGTTCCATGCAGGCATGGTCCTGCGCCGGAAGATGGAACTCATCCTCCAATAGCAGGGCGCAGGTCTTGAGCTCATGCGCGGCGTCGCCTTTTTCGTAATGGAACTCACTCAAGAGGTTGCCGTTTGCATGGATCCTCTCGGCGCCGGGCGCCATCGCCTGCCTGGCATCGGCAAGCACCAACAGATCTTCATAAACGACTTTGATACGCTTTGCATAAGCCTGCGCCTGCAAACGGGTGGGAGCCGCCACAATGGCGACCGGCTCCCCCAGGAAACGTACCTTGTCATAAGCAAGGACGGGCTGATCCTCAATAAGATCCTCTATGATATTCTCATTAAAATCCCGCGCGGTAAAAACCAGTATCCCCCCAGGCAGGGCTGGCGCCTCTATTCCCACCAGCCGGGCATGCGCTTTTTCCGAGCGAACCAGCGCAAGCTCAAGCATGCCGTCCATAAAATAATCGCCGGCATATTTTGCTTTGCCTGTGGCCTTTTCCTCTCCGTCAAGGCGGCCTATTCGGTTGCCCGCGTATTGCGCCATATTTACTCCCCGGTATGCAATATGAGCTGTGTGATTTCATGCCGCTTTACATGGATCAAACCGTAATCGGTAAGCCCAAGCTCCGGCACCGTCGGCAGCGATATAAAAGAAAGCGTCATGAACGGGGCCTTGAGACCGCATCCCATTTCCCGTGCCACGCCGTTTAGCGCGTCCATCCGCTGCATGACCTCGCGTGCGGGAAGGCAACTCATCAGTCCCGCAAGCGGCAGGGCAAGCGAGGCCAGTATTTCCCCATCACACGCCGCTGCAAAGCCGCCCTGCCGCCGGGCAAGTTCTTGCACCGCCGCAAGCATATCCCTTTCATTCGTACCAACTACCACGATATTGTGATGGTCGTGCGACACGCTGGAGGCCAGCGCGCCCCGATTCAGACCAAACCCGCGGCAAAGCCCCATGCCCACACGGCCGTTTTTTCCATGCCGCTCCACGACCGCAAGCTTCAGAATGTCCCGATTGGGATCGGCTTTGATCTCGCCTTCCTCCACGGGCATCCACTCATGTTCCTCGCGGTTGATGATCTGATCGGCAATCAGCGCGATCACACGGCATTGAGCGCATGACCCGGCCGCCGGTATCCGAAAAGCACTTTCGTCCAGCCCCTCCCGGATATGGACGGTTGTAAACAGCTCCGGCGGGTAGTCCTTGGGGGGTGCGGGCAATGCCTTTAAGTCCTCCGCAACCAGCTTCCCGCCTTTAAATACCACGGCGGGCCTCATTTCGTACAGGCTGTCCAGCAGCACGATATCTGCATAGCGGCCCGGCGTAAGCGAGCCCAGCAAATGCTCCAAATGAAAATGCCGCGCGGCGTTGATGGTGGCGATTTTGATCGCCTTGACCGGCGCAAGCCCCAGACCGATCGCTTTCTGGATATTGTAGCTGATGTGCCCCTCCGCAAAAATGTCGTTGACGTGCTTATCGTCGGTACAAAACAGCAGATTTTCGGTGGGCAGTCCATGTTCGATCACGCCGCGCATGAGTTCCTCCGCGTTGCGCTCGCTGCTGCCCTCTCGTACCATTGCCTTGATGCCCACGCGGAGCCTGGCCAACAGTTCCTCATAGGTGACGCATTCATGGTCATCCAATAAATGTGCGGCGGCATACATGTTCAATTCCGACGGGGTGAGTCCAATGGCGTGCCCATTGCAGATGCGCCCGCCTGCAAGCGCCGCGCGTATCTTTTCCAGATATTCGTCCCGCAAGCCCGTAATTTTAGATGGGTCCAGTTCCCCAAGACTGACGGTCTCACTAAGGGCCAACAGCTGGCGCACTTCCTCCAGGCCCAGTACGGCGCCTGCGGTTTCCAGGCCGGGGGCGGTGGGCACGCGCGAGGGGATTTCCAGATAAATACGAAAGGGCAGCTTTTCCGCATCCCTGACCAGCGCAAGCAACCCATTCATACCCGCAACGTTTGCAATTTCCATGGCGTCCACAAACAGCGTCGTGCTTCCCCAGGGCACAATGACCTCCGCAAGCGATTCGGGGGTTAACAACGTGGTCTCGATATGCACATGCGCATCCATAAAACCAGGAACCGCATACCTGCCCGCGCCGTCCACTTTTTCTTTGCAGGGCGCGCCGGGCGGCGGGTCGATCGCCACGATCTTGCCGTTAAAAACGGCCAGCGACGCTTCCCGAACCTCTTCGGTATATACATCCACCAGTTTGATGTGTTCAAGAATCATATCCGCAGGAATCTCCCCTGCGGCGGCCCGCAGTTCCTGCTTGAATACGCCCAGCTCCTGCTCCATGGTGATCCCTTTCAGATTTTTTTTCTAAGCACCGTATGCTCGAATATCCCGTCCGCATAGTACTCCTTAGACCAGAGCACGGGCCGCGAATCGATATCGTATCCCACCTC
Organism: Bacillota bacterium; assembly: GCA_023409435.1. Lineage (GTDB taxonomy): Bacteria > Bacillota > Clostridia > Christensenellales > CAG-138 > JAEYLA01. The sequence goes on from JAEYHP010000031.1 coordinate 10,027, forward strand.
GTCCATATACAGAATGGGGGAGCCTTCTTCGATTCCGAATATTTCGCCTAGCCGCCTGTCCGCAACCATGGGACGCACCACGGTCAGGTCCATATACACGCTGATATCGCAGAATTTCTCCAGGAAATAAAAAATCGGCTTTTCCAGGTCTTCCTTATGATAGGTGTACTTCCTGATCACCTGAAAAGAGACATGATCGATGCAATAGATGGCTGTGCGGCTATCCGCCGTAATCGCGCGCGAAATGCGTATCACCGGCGTATTCACGGAAACATGCAGCCTTTTTGCCATTTCCTCATCCGCAAATACGGTCTCTACCTCCACAGAGGCAATGCCCGGCTGCGCGCCGGTTTCCGCCACCATATCCAGAAATTCTTTTTCCAGATCCATCCGTGTGGCTACGGCAAGCACCTGCCTGTTGATGACCGTCCCGATGCCCTGCCGCCGGATAATAAACCCTTCCCGCTCAAGAGAGGCAAGGCTGTCCCGCAACTGTGTCCGGCTGATGCCAAGGGAAGCCGCCAGCACAGCTTCGGCGGGTAGTTTTTCTGCCTGGGCATATGCGCCGCGCTTCATTTCATACAGCAAACGTTCCCGAATCGAGCACAGTTCCCGTTCTTCCATATCGGCTCCTCATTCAAAAATGCATGAAAATACAATTATATTATATATAATATTAATAATACCATTATACACAATGGTATTACTTTTTGTAAACAGCATATTGATGAGATTCGTTCGGTTGTTTGTGCCCGTGATTCGGCGCATAGATTCTACCCTTTCGCCCTACTGAACGGGTCTTTCTCTTTTCGGGTAAAGCTGTTCCGGAAGGTCACGCGGCAGGCTGCCGACTTTTAGGAGAGAGTACGCTGTAGCGGTACAGGGAAAGGAAGTCAAGCGGCTGAAATATAGAGCGGGACGTGCCGCATGGGGAAAGAAGCTATATTCCGTGATAGATTATCACACCATTGTATAGGATTGTGTCATTGTCCCCGTTTGCAGTGCGGCACTATACTATTATTCAAGTCATTGAAGACACTTTTTAAACCAGGCTGAGTGAAAACGCCGCTTTGAAAACGGATTTTCGCACCGACAAATCATCTTAACCCGAAAATTATGAAAGCAGGAAAAACCTCGGGGATTACTCCTGCGACGCTGCCCGCAAGCCCTGTATTCCTACCATATTGATTGCTCGTTTCATGTTGTACACCAGAAAGTGCAATAGCGATTCCGTCCTCACATTCTCCGTTCCCCTGGTCAGAAAGTATGAGAACCCAAAGGCTCTTTTCATTGTTCCGAATGGATGCTCCACAATCTGTTTTCTCAGATGGTAGGTATCCATCTGCTCTTTTGTTCTCTTGTCTACCTTACGGGCAAATTCGCTGAACGGGCGATCCTGGACCATGCGATATTCACCCGTCGTACAATTTGCTTTTTGAGCGCAGTCTTTGCAGGCGGATGGATTCGTGTATTTGATGCAATTGTCTTTAGCCTTGCAGAAAGGAAACAATGTTTCACCAGCCGGGCATATATAACCGCCATTATGATATTGAAAGCTTTCTTTGGAATATTGTGTAGAGGTTCAAAGACCTCCTCGCGTTTGCTCCGATAGTTAAATGGCTGGTTATTGCTGCAGGGACGAATGCGGGGCGATCAATTTTCGCCTCCGCATTCGTCCCTCAGCTTCTGTTATGGCGCAGTCTATTTGACGAAGGTCACGGTCTCTTTTGCCGTCAGGCCCGCCGACGTGGTGTAGGTGACTTCAGTTGTGCCTTCGGCCCTCGGAATCATTACTCCGTATCCCTCGAACTTGAAAAGTCCGGGTTTCTGTATTTCATACTTTCCCATGAGGTCTGTCATCTCAAAGCCGGAATCGTAGGTAACAACGGGATTAATATGCTTAAAGGCCTGATCGCGGAGACTGACTTGGCGCTCCGTGTAAAGCTTGACGGATTCCGGGTTGCCGATATTACCGTAAAAGTAAAGAAGGATGGATTCAACCCTGCTTGACCAGGATTTTTCGGAATGCTCCCCACCCGGCGCCTCATAGACCATAAGGTCGTCACCACATCGATATCCGTTTTGTGTCAGGAGATAGACCCCCTGTCCGGCCATGTCAATAAATCCACCTTCCGTAGACCCGACGTCGATCCAAATTATAAAAGGCCGCTTCTTCTCATACGGTCCGTCACTAAGCATGGAGTATAATTTGTTGTCACCCCACCCCAGATACGGCGACTGCATGGCAAGCTTACTGAAAACGTCCGGGTGCCTGAAACCAATATTAAAGGTAGAGAATCCGCCGATGGAAGCGCCCATTAACGCTGTGTTGTCTCGATCCGGCAGCGTCTTGAAATTCTTATCAACAAAGGGCTTGACTTCGTTGAGGATGAAATCCTCATGATAAATCCCCAGTCCGCGCACGGGCTTCCCCTGGTCCACGCCATCCCAATGCGCATATTCAGCGATCCTGTTGTCGCCGATATTATCAATGCCGACGATGATGATTTCCTGGATCTTTCCCTGGGAGATTAACCTGTCTGCCTGAGTATGCATATTCAGGAATTCTTTTGACCAATCTGATAGCTCAAAGACCGCCTTGCCGTCATGCACATATAAAACGGGATAGCGTTTTTCGGTGTTTTCATAATAGCTTGGAGGAAGGTAAATATGCAGGTTTCTGTCGTTCTTCAGCATCGTTGCACGAAAATCCGTAACGACAATCAGCCTTACTTCGCTGCCGGAGAGTTGCTCGTTCAAATCCGCTTGAACAAACTCTTTCGCTGAAATATGTGCAATGGCATTCTGCCCGCCGCTTGCCTCCTTTAGTGGCTGCCAGACCGCCAGAACAATGACGACGACCGCGAGCACGCCAAGCAGCAACCAGATCTTGTTTTTCTTAAAGTTCATCCATTTTCCTCCAAAGCATATAAGTGAATATTATTTTAGCATCTTTTAAGTTAACTTGTAATAAACGGTTTGTTGCTTGAGCATGGTAAGGCATTGTCAAATAAGGGATCTGGGTGGAATTACCACACAGATGCCTCTTATTGAAAAAAACAAGAGGCATTCATGCCTTTGATGATAAGGCATTTTCGCACCTTTGCCGTTTTTTGAGTAAGTTCTATTCATGGAATTTATAATCTATTTTCTAAATAAATTGAAATCGCTGTTTCCCATGATGCTATTTGCGCAATAAATTGCTCTTCAGAAAGATGACTTAATATGTATTCGGTTCCGGTCGCAGTAAGCGCAGTATGAACATATTTCACCATGCATTCAGTATCTTCGCCTAATTGTCTGGTTGTTATGTTTATGACTGATATCAGCTGCCCGGGGGTAGTTCTTACATATTCGACCTCCCTACCGACATCGTAAACAGAACATATCCAAATGGTATCAGGCATATTTTGCTGCGTAGTTGTAAATACACAATTTTTTTCAGCTATTCCAGATTTAGAATAAAGCATTGTGCTCTCCCAGCCGGAAACCCACTTCTTTTCCGCTTCAGGGCAAAAGGCTTTAAAGACTACCTTACAATCCCCCTTTACACGGATAGTGTGCATGAACTCTTTTCGCAGTGCATTTTTCATTTGTTTCTCCTTTCATATTTTTATATACTGAAAATAAACTATGAAGCTATAAACAGGTCAATATAAATTTTGTTGGAAGGGAGATTCAATTTGTATAGAATAAATGATATAAGCAAAATGTACAAAATATCAAGGAGCACTTTGCTCTACTATGATTCAATCGGATTACTCAAACCTGCGGAAAGAACAGGAGCAAATTATCGATTGTATTCTGATAATGATTCATTGCGGCTTGAGAGAATATTAAATTTTAGAAAAGCCGGCATATCATTGGAAGAAATTAAACATTTACTCGAATATGACGAGATTGGCTATTATAAAATTCTTGTGGACAGATTTAACCAAATCAATAAAGAAATCGAGAGGTTAAAAGAACAGCAAAATTATATAGCAAGTATGTTAAAGAATAATGATCTCCTAAGAATATCCGAACTGATAAATATGAATACATGGATGATGCTCATGCGTTCATCCGGTTTTGATGAAGATCAATCAAAAAAATGGCACATGCTTTTTGAGCAGATTTCGCCCTCGGAACATACAATTTTTCTTGAAACACTGGGATTGTCAAAGGGTGAGATTAATGAAATTAAGACATGGTCCAAGGCTTTACGGATTGAAACAGAGCTTCCTTTATTAGAAAGTAGATCCCATTAAACGCCAAGGGATTTCCCATATTCTTCATGGAATCATAAACGATAACCTTTTGTCAGAAAGGATATTACTGATAATTTGGCGGTGTTATAACTTTAATGAATGCAAGCCGCTTTGGCAAAAGCGGCTTGCATTCATTAAAGTCAAAAAATATGTTTCAGCACTGCATGTCTCATGTTACAGCTACTTGCTACTTCCGAAACCAATTTGGGAACGATCCAGAGTGCTTTTTCGTTCCCCGGAGGAACCAGCAGCGGGGGAGTATCTAGCGTGGCACAACTCGTATTTGCCTGAGGCGTCATCCCTGACGCCTCAGGCGCTGCAGCTCCCATTTGCGCAACCGGCGTAAAGACCAACTATAAAAAGTCGACAGGGAAACAGCAAGAATCACAGATGTTTTTCAAAGAAAGAAATAAGAACACCATCAACATCGTATTCTTTGATGATTTCATAACCATGCTTTTTGTAGAAGTAATGATTTCTGAGTTTGTCGGAGGGAGTTTCCAATGACCAATGTTTTGCATCTGGGAAACAATCATCAATAAAACGCATGGCAAGTTGTCCGATACCTTTGTTTTCATAATCAGGAATGACGCAAATACAGCCTAAATAAAAATTCCCATTCCCGTTATCCCTGACAATAATATCTCCGACAACAACACCATCGCAAAGAATCTTGTAAATATGATGAATGGATATGCTTTCAGTCATACTTTTGTGCGAGCGATTGTATCCGGGGCAGACGCCATATTTGATGAAGTCAGAGTAAAAGCTTTGATTCTGCACTGAAATCAAGGTGTCAATATCCTCTAAAACAGCGCATTGGAATTGAATATTCATTAATAAATCTCCTCCGTTATTTTGCTTTTTCTTTGGCGGTGTCGACTTTTTTAGTATACTTTAATCCAATCATGATTACCAAGAACACAATAAACATCGGTTTCCTTTAGACCCAGGTCATAAGAATATCTGCAAGAAATTTTTTGCGCTGTTTATGTACTTTGGATATTCTAAGTGAATATCCCGTATCATTTCGTTTCTTAAATCTTAATCACATCGTACTTGTCACCGCTAAACTTATGAAAATGATATCAGACAAATGTATAGACGATAATATGTATTCTTTTCCCTTCTAATTTTTTTAGGGATTTTACAAATACCCTAAGTTCCTATTATCTCTATATTCTGGGTGTGGTCTGCGTTAATCATAATCGGAAGTTCAGTTCATCGCCGGTGTAAACATAATGGGAAGTTCGGGGAAGAACAATTATGTTCATTAAGCGCAAACTATTTAATTGGCATTTCATCGTTCCGTTTCCCTTTAGCCTTCCGTTTAAAATTCGTTCTCATGGAACAAGGTCGAACACCCTGCGGTCTACAGTTCCCACTCGAAAAATTCTTTGATCCCGTCGTACGAGCTCGTGTCGACGAACAGCGCGCCGCGTTCCCATTCCCGGTCGGAGTAAATCTCCGCATACAGCGTTTGTGAACCATCGCTGTTGCCCGCCTTGTAAAGGGTCCTATGCAGACGGCCCGCGACCCCCGTTCGAGCGTTGTAATTCTTTGCAGAAAAATCAAGCGTATGCCTGTTTCCCTGCACGTCGTAATAGTCGCTGATGAAGCTGAGCGAGGTGCTATTCAGGCGGGGCACGATGAGGCTTTGGTATACGGGATATCCGTTTGCCATACCTACGGGTATTTTTAGCCCATAGCTTAGGGAAGCGCCGGGATAAAGCCCTTCGGCCATGCCGTATTCGCCGGTGAGGGGATAGCAAAGCGCAGTGGAAAGCCCCCACTTATCTGTTTCGTCGGATACACGGTAAACAAAGGTGAGGCCACGCCTTTGCCCTTGCTGATAGAAGCTCATGTGCAGGAAGATGACGCGCTCCTTACACGTATCCATATCGATGCTGCACGAAACGTCGGAAATGCCCTCGAACGTTTGCCGCAGCGGGTCTCCCTCCTCCCTATAAGGAACGCCTATGCCGTTTGCGAAAAGAAGCCGCTCCATGCCCGCATAACCGCCCGCCTCCGCCGCGTTCAGGTTGATGCAAAACGCCAAAAGCTGGTCAAGCGTAAGCTTGCGCCCGTAGAACGGCAGCGCTTCAATTTGCGATTGTGCTTGCGTAACCACCTTGCGAGCGTTTTCGCCGGGCAGGGGATTCGCGTCGTCTTCGCGCAGCTCGTCGATGTACGCAACCCTTCGCGCCGCCCACGCCCGTATTTCCTCATACGGGCTGTTTGCGGCCTCCTCATAGAGGGGGAGAAGCGCGTCGTATGCGGTGTAAAATTGATCGAGCTTCGCGTCGTAACAAATGCGGTAATCGCATTCGTAAACAATCTCCGCCGCGCCGGTGGGATAAAATGTTTGCCGCGTGCGCGCATTTAGATAATAGTCGCCGGAGTCCGAAAGCGGAACGGACTCGTAGGAAACGGAATCCTCCCAGGTTTGCGTGTCGAAGCGATCCATATTCCATTCCGCGTCGTAGCCATCGGTAGAATAGCTGTACACGCGCAAGCCCCTGCTGATGTCATACCAGCTTTCACTGTAATCGTTAAAGCCCGTGCCATGGCCGGTAAGGCCGTTCCATATTAGGTAGGTCTTTGCGCCGAGCGTTTCAAAGCGGAAGGTAGGTGATTCCCCGTAATAATCCTCCCGTAGGGTGATGATGCTCGAAGCGCTGTAATCGCCGCTATCGGTCTTTTGAAACAGGAGCAGATAGCGCGTACCATCCTGATGATAAAACGTCAAAATATTAATATAAGCGACGCCGTGCGCATCGTCGTAAAGGGGTGTATCGATGTGGCATTCGGAGCTGTCCCCATATTCGTAATTGCGCACAAGGTCGCTTTTGCGGATGTCGTTCCATGCGGCGTCCTGCATCCGTATGCCGAACGCATTGAGCACCACGGCAAGGCTTTTCCATTCCCCAAGGCGCAGCGTAAGAGCCAGCGCGTCAAGTTCTTCCACCGTAAGGCTGCCGCTCAAATAGAAATAATTGCCTTCGGGCACGTAGTAGCGATACGCCTCGGACGGCAAAACCTGCTCGCTCCCCGTAACGGGCGTGGGTGAGGGGGAAGGGAGAGCGGCGGTCGGCGATGCCGTCGGTGTGGCGGAAAGCCCGGGCGTCGTGCCGGCGGTTGGATTCACGGGCGCACAGCCCATACAGAGAAAAAGAAGAACAAGCGCAAGACAGGCCGTTTTTTTCATGAAGGCTCCTTTGAGGTTTGTCGTAAAGCGTGGGTGAGCGCGGCCGTGAAGTCGCCTAAAACGTATTCAGCCCGTTACCGCCACCGCAAGGGCTTCACAATATAATCGTCTGCGCCCAACCGCAGGCCCTTCACGCGGTCCGCCACATCCGCCTTCGCGGTGAGGAATATCACGGGCATGGCAAAGGGTTTGATAAATTCCATCAGCTCGGAGCCGTCGATCTCCGGCAGCATAACGTCCAGCAGGATCAGGTCAAAGCGCGCATCGAGCCAGAAGATCCGTGGCGATTTTTCCGTCATAGATGCACAGGCAGTCATAGCCTACCTGTGCAAGATTCATCCGTATCAGTTCGGAGATTGGCTTTTCATCCTCTACGATCAGGATTTTCCACATGTCGCGTACCGCTTTCCTGTGATGATACAACATAGATTATATCGGCCTTGTATCCAAATTGTATCATGACTTCAGGCAAATGTGGGATCTCTCCATTGCACCGCTCTATAGTATTATTTTCCGTGCTTGACTTGACTTTCAGAGCTGGCTCCTCGCATGGCGTAGTACCGGGCTTTACCCGCCAAACGCAAACGCTCAATATACTTTTGACCTATGAATGCAAGAATGGGAAAGCCATGGCTTAGTTACTCCACGTATAAACAAATTGGACGTTCAGTACATTATCAGATAAACATAATACGAAGTTGGAAGACTGCTTGCACGTGATTTGCTAATATGAGTTATATTATTGGATAACGTAAAGAATTTCGTTCAAAAGCGGTTTGCTGTTCTGAATGGTATAAC
>JAEYHP010000062.1 GCA_023409435.1 Bacillota bacterium
CAGGCATCTGCAGACGTATGTGGACAATCTCAACAACGCGCTAAGAGAGTATCCAAACCTGCATAGCTGGTCATTGGAAGAGCTGCTTGGACGGATCCCGGAATTGCCCGCGGCCATTCAAACATCCGTCAGAAACAATGCGGGCGGCGTTTACAACCATATTTTCTATTTTGACGGGATGTCCAATTCAGACGCCCGGTCCTACGCAGGCGATTTATATGAGGCGATATTGGAGGCGTTCGGGTCCTGGGATGCGTTTTATAACCAGTTCAAAAACCAGGCGCTTTCCGTATTCGGTTCCGGCTATGCCTGGCTGGTGCTGGACCGGAACGGGAACCTGAGGATTATTACGACGGCCAATCAGGATACGCCCATCCCGCTCGGCTTAATCCCGATTTTGAACATCGACGTCTGGGAACACGCGTATTATTTAAAACACTATAACGAGCGCGCGGCCTATATAGACGATTGGTTCCATGTGGTGGATTGGGCGCGCGCCGCCGCCCTTTATGAAAACGCCATGCGGAGCTGATGCCTATATTGCTTGACCCCGTCTGAAAGCGGGGTCTTTTGCATACCCTCAAAAAAAGCGCCCCGGTTGTAGGGAAAACAGGGGCAGACAACAAACGCAATAATCGCTTTTCAGTATCCTGCAAGAAAAGAATTGAATAGGAGATGCAAATTTTTTATATAAACTTTAAGCCCCGATGGGAAGACGGCCTTAATAGCATAGGTGCGCACATATACTGCAATAGCCAGGCAAAGGAGGGTTCGTTATGTCGATGTGGCAGACCGGCAGAACGCAATATCTGCTCAATCAGGTGGCGCTTTCCAACAGCATCCGTCGGCTTTGGGTGAACAATAACCAATGGATCAGGGCGTTGATTTTCAGCATTCTTTATGGCATAGGCGATCAGCAGGCGATAGAAGAGCGCCTCCGGCAAAACGCGGAAGAATTTGCGACGCTGTTTGCGCAGTTTTATGGTCAGGAGACCGCCAACAGGATACGGGAAAATTATGTAAGGTATGTGCAGGCTCTGACAAGAATGATTGAAGCGTACCGGGACAATGATATATCCACAATCGCGACGCAGAGAGAGGTGCTCTATCAGGTTGCGGATGAGCTCGCGCAGATTTATTCGGAGATCAACAGATATTGGGACCGGGCTACGCTGCAAATATTGATCTACGAGCTTGTAAATTTCACGGAAAATCAGATTATGAGGACCGTAGGCGGCGATTTTGCCCAGAGTATTCAGGAATATGATGAGTTCATGGAGCAGGGATACCGCCTGTCCGATGAACTGACCTCCGGGATACTCAGGCAGTTTCAAGTATAGCAAAGGCTGCGCCGGATGGCGCAGCCTTTGTTGTCGCGAAAGTGCCTTACGGCACTTTCGCGAGGATTACAGGAACAACCTGTGCCTATGGCACGGACGGTTGTTCCTGCAAGGAATGCCTTGCGCTGCAAGGCTTTCCGCCGCCACCGCACATGTCGCTGGCGGCGGTTTGAAGCCTCCGGGTGCTGCGGTCCCGAACCCCCAAGGGGTTTTCGATAAACTAGGCTGCGCCAGATGGCGCAGCCTCAGCTTTAGGGAGCGGACGTTCCGGCATTTAGCGCATCATTCTCCCACAAGATCCCGCCGGGAAAAGCGGTTAACGCCCAGTGCCAGGAGTATGGCGCTGAATACTACCATCAAAATCATGGGCAGGAGCGTTATCGTCATTCCGGGGTAAACCCAGGAAAACGGGGAGAGCGCAAACAGGTCGTTTCCCACCAGCCGCATTTCCCACAGGAACTCCAAAACGAGAAGCCCGCCAAACAATCCCCAGCTTACCGGCGCCGCCGCGCGGGGAGCAATACAGTAGAGGAATGCTGAAACGGACGAGATCAATAAAACCGCTGGCAAACGCGAAATTGTGGAGGCAAAATCGCCGGTACAGGCGCCAAACACCGCGATGGCCGCGGCGCTCCCCAAAAAAGCGAGGCATACATGCCCCAGCGCGTACCGGACGCGAGAGGCCGCGCTGGATAATACCAGTTCGGTCCGGGCAAACGCTTCTTCTTCCCGCATGCGCAATATCGCCATGATGGCATACGCGGTGAGGACTTGCGCCAGGATATAGCTGATAAGCGCAAGAAACGCATTTCCGGCCCCGCCGAGCGCTTTCGATAATTCCGGTAAAAACGCCGTGCCGCCCAGCATGTTGTTGATGCTTGATCTAAGCGAGGAGATTACAGCCCCCATCAGGGCATATGCAATCACCCAAACAAACAGCATGCCTCTTTGCAGCCGCCAGGCAAGCGCAAACGGACTTTTGAACCCCTTTGCCGCCTGTGCCCTGCTCCTTTGTTCCCTCATATAGCTGCCGCCCATGTCCCGCCTGCCGGATAAGGCATAAGCGATATAGGTCATAAGCGCGATTAAGACTACGGCAAACGGAAACAGGAGGAAGTTCTCTACCGCATAGGGCCGCGCATAGGCGCACCACCCGAACGGCGTAAACAGCAGCAGGCTTTCTTTTCCAACGGAGTTTGCGATCATCTGCCACACCAGAAGAAATGCTCCCGCACCCAACGCCAGGCCGCGGGCAAGGCGTGTATTGGGCGCGATTTGCGCGGCGATTGCGGCGATTATTGAGAATGTGCAGTTAGTCAGCGCCGTGGAGAACCCGGCTGTGAACGAGCCCACCGCGGGAAAACCGACCGCGAGAAACCCCAAAGCCATAGCGAGGCCGCCCAATATGTTGGCGCCGAACACCTTGATCAGCGCGGCGGTCAGCGGGGCTTTTATGCCTACGGCACCCCCGCGCAGCAGCTCCAGCCTACCCTGTTCCTCGTCCTTTCGCGTATTGCTCAATACAAGGACGATGCTCAGTATGGAGGAAAAGATCGCCGTCGAAGTCCGAATCCGCCAGACCGTTGCGCCTTCGATGGTGTTCGAGGCAATGGAGCCAAGCAGCGCGTTCCCCTGGTTTTCCGCGATATAAGCAGTAAGCTGTTCCGGCGTCTGCAGCACCGCGATGTTGGACGATGCGGCCGCGTAGGCGAACAGAAACGGCAATAAAATGAGCAAAAGCGTAATGACCCTGTTGGTACGAAGATAAAGCTTTAACAGCCTGCCCGTCGCCGCATACGCGCTTTTCTTCATTTCGCATCACCGTCCATTGCGTAGTAATGCAAAAAGAGATCCTCCAGCTCGGGCGGCGCGCAGTGGAGCGAAGACATCTCAAATTTCGCCAGTTCCGCTAAAGCTTCGTTCAGGTTGATCGCAGAAACGCTGAAGCTGATGCTGTTCCCGCTGTGCTTTAGCCCGTAAACCTCGGGCAGCTGTATTCCATTTAGCGGGCGGGCACATTCCGCATGGACCATGAGCCGGGAGAACTGCTGCAAATCGCGCAATCTGCCGGATTCCACGATATTTCCTTCCTTAATGATGGTGACGCGGTCGCACAGCTTTTCAACCTCGGCTAAAATGTGGCTCGATAGAAACACTGTCCTGCCCGCCGCCGTGAGTTCCCGCACGTATTGCTGGAATGTCGCCTCCATCAGCGGGTCAAGGCCGGAGGTCGGCTCGTCGAATATGTAAAGTTCCACATCCAAAACAAGCGCCGCGATTAAGGCCACCTTCTGCCGGTTGCCTTTGGAATAGCTGCGGCATTTCTTGCCCGGGTCAAACTGAAACTGCTCCAATAGGTCCGCCCGCCGCTTTGCGTCGACTTTTCCGCGCATACGGGAAAGAAGGTCGATCACTTCGCCGCCGCTTAAATTCGGCCAGGGGTTGATCTCGCTGGGCACATAAGCGATGCGCCTGTGCAGTTCCACGCAGTCCGCAAACGGATCATGATTCAGTACCGCGACTTCTCCGGCGTCTTTTTTGAGCATGCCCATGAGTATGCGGATGGTCGTGGACTTTCCGGCGCCGTTCATGCCGATAAACCCGTGCACTTCGCCCTCTTTTACGCTTAGATCGATACCGCGCAGCGCCTGTGTCTTTCCGTAAGACTTCGTTAGTCCCTTGATTTCTATGACGCCCATACTCAGCCCTCCTGTTTATAGAAGCTCGTTCTGAAAAGCATGATATACCGTTCAAGGTCGCTCAAATATCGGTCATATTCCCCGTAATAGTCAATCATCGATTTGTTTGGGTTCGCTTCATTGAAAGCATAGCTTCGCATGGTGTAAATGATCACGCCGATCGCCGCATCGATATCGATGTCCTCCCGGAACAGGCTGCGGTCAACATCATAGAACACCCGCGGGGAGAGATCGTTCTCAAGCTTATTCTGAAACGCCCTGATGTTCTCTGTGACCTCCGCGTGGTCAGGGATTGACGCACGGACGATAAATTCGAATATCATGGGGTGCTTGTGCATCAGGTCCATCTTCAACAGCAGGATCTGTTTCATCCGGTCCAGGATATCCCGGTTGTTGAAATTAATAAGATCATAAAATTCCTTTACCACGGCCTGCATGGCATATTCGTATGCGTACAGGAACAGCTCCTTTTTTGAGCCGAAGTAATGGAACAGCAGCCCTTTTGATACCCCGGCGGCTTTCACAATCGCGTCCGTGGAGGCTTTTTCATATCCATTGGTGAATTCGGCCATGGCCGCGTTCAGTATGGCGGCGCGCTTGGAGTCGTCCGTATCCGAATAGTTGCTTTTCCCTTTGGGCATATCCATCCTCCAATATTGACTATTCCGGTCGATGAAATCATAGCACAATTGACTGAAATGGTCAATGGTGCTGATGACGATTTTCTTGTTACTTATATTGTCGTATGGCGATGAGATGATACGCCGCCGATTTGCTTCATAAAGAGAACGGTTATTGGATGCGGTTCACCCCGTCCATTTCCCAAAGCGGGAGCCCCAGAAGCTCCGCCGCCAGCGGGCAGATATCCACCACGCATCCGCCCGAAAGCGTTCTGCCTTCCCCAATGTCCGGCCCCGCCGCAAGGTAGAAGGGGCGATATCCTGAGCTTTTTAAGGCATATCCGTGCTGGCCCAAATGAAATTTGCCAAAACAGTATCCTTCCTTGGCCTCAATGCCGCAGAAGAAGGAATTTTGAAACCCGCCAAGGCGCATTTCGTCATCGGTCAGCAGCCGTGCGGCATAGGGTTCTTTGAGAAGGGCGGAAATAGCCGCTTCCAGCGCCTGCCTCTTTTCGGGCCGGTACAGTTTACAAAACGCCGAGCCGCCCGCGTTGTGGAAAAACGCGTCAAAATCGTCGGGCGCATGCGCGGGTTCGCTGATGAGGCCGTATTGCTTCAACACGTCGTTGAGATCAACGGCGGTGTGTACGGGGAGGCAGCCATGGTCGCTGAATACGAGTATCGCCCACTCTTCCGGTTGGAATAGGGTCTCCATGGCCTGCATCAGCTTGCCCAGGCGCTCATCGAGTCGGATAAGCGCCTCCTTTGCCTCCCTACTTTTGGGGCCGAACTCGTGTTTGCTGTTGTCCGCGTCCAACAAGTGCAGCAGCAAAAGATTGGGCCGTTTGCGTTTTAGCGTATCGATTGCGCAGGCGGTGGTCAAATCGTCCAGCCCGGCTATACCGCTCCGTTTTTTATATTTGATGTTGCGCGCTACGCATCCAAGCAGGTAGGGCAAATTGCCGTTTGCCATGCGTTGCGCGCGGCGCAGGAACGGCATATGTCCCGGGATCTCCGGTATATTGTAGCGGATGTCGGGAGAACCCTCCGTTACCGGGTACAGTATGGAGCATACGGTAAGTCCGGCTTTTGCGGCCTTTTGATACAGGGTGGGGGCGCGCAGAAGCTTCGCCTGCGTGTTCCAAGCCGGGTGCTCAATCCCTGGCTGGGTCTTCAGGTTTTCGATCAGGCCGTGCTTTTCGGGATACACGCCGGTGATGATGGAAGAATGGATGGGGTATGTATTGGTAACAAATGTGGGAGCGACATGTTCCACCAGCGTTCCGCGCCGGACAAGGGCGCCAAAGCGGGGCAGCGTCTTCATAAACGCCGCATCCTCATTGTCCACGGCGTCCAGGGATATCATGGCCAGATATTTTACATGCCGCATTATTCGTACTCCTTCACGCGTCCGCTGAACTTATTATAAAAAATTGCGGGGCGGTGCGCAAATGTGTATTTGAAAACATGATATGTTTTGATATAACCAATATTTAGAATAATAAGGATACCGATTCTGTTAAATTATAAATATCCTCATGATTTTTACAGATATTTCCCAAGATTTCTCGGCAAATTTTTTGTCAATGATATAACTATCACACATTGACTAAAATATACGGTTATGATATGATAACCATGTTAAGAATTTGACACATTTTCGCCGCAATTATATTTGCAGATGGCGTTCGTTTTTTTTTGTTTTGTGGCGCGACAGCGCTCTACAAATACATTATTTTCGGAGGTAAACAAATGCGCAAACTGATTGCCCTGACGCTGATTGCCCTGATGCTGATCGGCACCGCTGCCTGCAGCGCCCCGGTCCAGGCTCCGGCTGAAACGCCTGCCGCCCCCGCTGCGGAAACAAAGACGCTTACCGGCGTAGGCAAAGGCTTCGGCGGCGAAGTCACCGTTACCGTCACCCTGGAAGGCGACAAAATCGTGGACGTGAAGGCCGTCGGCGATAAGGAAACCCCGAACGTCGGGTCCAAGGCCATCGACGAGCTTCCCGCCAAAATCGTGGAAGCCGGTTCCGTAAATGTGGACGTCGTTACCGGCGCCACCGTCACCAGCAACGCGATCATATACGCCGTCAACAACGCGATGGATCCCGCGACCTATCCCGCGCCGGTTGAGGAAGCGCCCGTTGCGGAAGGCCCCGCGACAATCGCCGCGGCGGAAGTTTACATGGGCTTCGGCCTCAACAACACCCCGCGCGTAGGCCCCGGCAAAGATGATACGGACGTTCCCGTGTACAGCATCAACCAGGTGTTCGCCAACGTCCTCTTTGACGGTGAAGGCAAGATCCTGAACCTCTATATCGACCAGCTCGAGTACGCCACCCCCAATTATGACGGCGAGAGCATGCCGCATTTCTCCGGCTTCCCCGGCCAGGGCGGCTATAACAACGATGAAAACCACGACGCCAAGGTGGACGGCAAGACCGCCGATACCGAGGAAAACTTCGTCGCCGAAGTGAATTCCTGGGCCACCAAGCGCGACCGCGGGGATGCCTATGTGATGAACACAGGTACTTGGAGCAAGCAGATGAATACCTACCAGAAGCTGTTCGTTGGCAAGACGGTAGAAGAAGTGGAAGCCTGGTTTGCGAAGTACACCTCCGACCTCAACGGCAGGCCGTTAAAGGCTGATTCCGACAAGCCGGAAGATCAGGCCAAGTACACAGCGCTGACCGAA